>CAVJIP010000110.1:0-7255 GCA_963649625.1 Bacteroidaceae bacterium | reverse complement strand
CCAGGGAGCCGAAGGTGTTGATCAGCCGATGGGCGATTTGGTTGGTGTCCTGCCGGGGGATGGTGTAAAACAGCAGCAGCTCCAGGGCGTTGACATCCGGGAGGGAATCCAGACCCTGCTCCAGAAAGATCTGGCGGAGCCTGGCCCGATGGCCCTGGTGCAGGTTTTCCAGGGGGGCGTGCTCCGGCAGCGGGCGGGCAGTCATGATTTGGCCCCGTAGGTGTTAAGATACTCCTCCATCCGGGCCCGCATGGTGCTGTCAATGTAGATTTTCCCGTCAATGGGCCGGTTATACAGGTAGTCGATGATCTGCCGCACGGTGACAATGGGGAACACGGAAACGCCGTAGTCCTGGCGAAGCTCGTCCAAGGCGGAGCGATCACCGGTGCCCTTTTCCATGCGGTCTACGGACACAAACAGGGCGGTGATCTTTACCGGGGCAATCCCCTGGAACAGGGCGATGGTCTCCCGGACGGCAGTGCCGGCAGTGACCACGTCCTCCACAATGGCCACCCGATCTCCGGCCTGGAGCTTTGCGCCTACCATAGTGCCGCCCTCTCCATGATCCTTGGCCTCCTTGCGATTGAAGCAGTAGGCGTAGTCCTCCCGGTAGTTCCGATACAGGCTGGCCGCCGCAGTCACCACCAGGGGGATGCCCTTATAGGCGGGGCCAAAGAGCAGGTCTGCCCCGCCGGCCTCCGCCAAATGCTCATGAATGCAGGCGGCGTAATAATTGCCCAGGGCATCGGCCTGTGCTCCGGTTTTGTAGTTTCCAGTGTTGATAAAATAGGGGGTCTTGCGGCCGGACTTGGTGGTGAAGTCTCCAAAGGTCAGCACCCCGGAGCGAACCATAAATTCAATAAATGCTTCCTGATAGGTCATAATGTCCTCCTTGCTTTCGTTGGTGGATAGATAGGGATAGTATACCACAAACCGGCAGAGGGGAAAAGTGGGGATTGCCTTTATTTTCCCACACAGAACCGGGAAAAAATGTCGCTGGTAATGTCCTCCCGCATGGATTTGCCGGTGACATCGGCAATGGCCTCCAGGGCCTCCTCCACATCCAGCAGCACGGCATCCGGGGTAGTGCCGGCGTGAAGGGAGGAAAGGGCCCGGTCAATGGCATCCCGGGCGACGGTGATGGCCCTTTCGTGGCGGAGATTGGTGAGGAGCGTCCCGTCACAGGGGACATCCTGGGCGAACAACTTTTCCACTGTCCGGGTCAGTGTCTCCAGGCCCTGGCCGGTGCGGGAGGACACCGGGAGAACGGAATCGAAGCCGGATTCCTCCGGGGAAAGCACCTGGGGCAGGTCTGCCTTGCTGAGAATGCAGAGGGCCTGCTTGGCCTGACGGGCGGCCTCCAGGGCCTGCCGATCCTCCTGGGTCAGGGGCTGGCTGCCGTCCAGCAACACCAGGGCCAGGTCTGCCTGACGGGCGGCCTCCAGGGCCCGGTTGACCCCCAGCTGCTCCACCTGATCCTCCGTGGAGTGGATTCCGGCGGTGTCCGTCAGCCGAAGCACCAGAGAACCCAGGCGGAGCTTTTCCTCCACAGTGTCCCGGGTGGTGCCGGGAATGTCCGTGACAATGACCCGCTCATAGCCGACCAGGGCGTTGAGCAGGCTGGACTTTCCCACGTTGGGCCGTCCCAGAAGCACGGCCTGAATGCCGTTTTTCACCACACGGCCCCGGCCTGCCGTGGCCAGCAGGGCCTCCAAAGAGGACCGCTGCTGTCGCAGCAGGGCGGTGTAATTCTCCAGGTCGAATCCGTCAATGTCCTCGTCCGGGTAGTCCAAAACCGCATGAAAGTGGCTCATCACAGACACCAGAGCTTGGTAGACCGGGCTGAGCCGCCGGAGCAGCGTACCGCCCACCTGACCGGCGGCATTTGCTGCGGCATCGGCAGTCTCGGCCTCAATCAGGTCAATCACCGCCTCTGCGGCGGTTAAATCCATTCTGCCGCTTAGAAAGGCCCGCTTGGTAAACTCTCCCGGCCCGGCCTGTCGGGCCCCCTGGGCCAGCAGATGGGCCAGAGCCTCGGTGAGCACCGCCGGGGAGCCGTGGCATTGGAGCTCCACGGTGTCCTCCCCGGTGTAGCTGGCAGGGCCGGGGGTTTGAACAGCCAGGATTCGGTCAATGACCCGCCCGCTGCGATCCCGGAGATCATACAGGCAGAGCCGCCTGGGGGCCGCCTGGGCCAGAGGCGTGGCGAATACCGGGGTCAGGATTCGATCCGCCAGGGCGGCGCAGCCCTCCCCGGACAGGCGGATAATGCCGATGCCGGAGGGGGCAAGGGCGGTGGAGATTGCGGCAATAATGTCAGACATAAAAGCACCTCGCTTTGGAAAGGGTTGGCTATCGCTCTTTTCCCACCAGGCTCTTGTGCTTCCAGCGGCCTGTGAGATAGCGGATAAAGACAATGGCGGTGCCGCAGACCCAGCCTACGGGAATGGAGTAGAACACGCTGCGGTAGCCGATGGCGGGAGACAGGGCCATAAGATTGGCCACAATCACCCGGACGCTCAGGCTGGTGAGACTTCCCAGGGTGGGGAAGATCACATCGCCGCTGCCCTGGAGCACACCGTTGGTAATGTACATCACACAGAAAATCAGGAAAAAGCCGGCCAGGGTCTGAAGATATTCCACACCGATGGCGGTGGCGGCAGCGTTCATGTGGAAAAAGCCTACGGCAAAGGGTCCGGCAAAAACCAGCAGCAGGGTAATTCCGGCACAGGCCACCATAGCCATCACCATGGTCTGGTGGTAGCCCCGCTTGATTCGTGCAATGTTCCCTGCGCCCATGTTCTGACCGGTAAAGTTGGACAGACCCATGTAGAACATCATAATGGGAACCATGGCGAAGCTCTCCAGCTTCATGGCGGCGGTGACGGCGGCGGTGGTGTCCACTCCGAAGGAGTTGATGAGCCGCTGCATCAGCACCATGCCCAGGCCAACGGAGCACTGCTGAATGGTGGTGGGGATTCCCAGCCGGAGAGACATGGAAAACATGGTTCGGTCAAAGCGGAACTCTCCCCTGCCGAATCGGGCCAGCTCCACCCGCCGGAACAGATACACCCCCGCAGTGACGGCGGAGACACCCTGGGCAATCACCGTAGCCCAGGCCACACCGGCCACCTGCCAATACTGAACGAAAATCAGATCCAGCACAATATTCAGCACCGTGGCCAGCAGGAGAAAGTACATGGTGGAGCGGCTGTCCCCGATGGAGCGCAGCACGGCGGCGAAGGTGTTATAGGCAAACTGGAACAGAAGCCCGGCGCAGTAGATGCGCAGATACAGCAGGGCGTTGTCTAAAATGGTGGGGTCCGTCTGGAGCAGACCCTCCAGCATGGGGCGGCTCAGGGCGATGCCCAGAACCGTAATGCCCACTCCTGCCCCAAACAGGGTATAGCAGGCGGTAGCCAGATTTTTTCGGAAGGAGTCGGGGCTTTTGGCACCGAAAAACTGGGCGGCCATAATCCCCACCCCATTGGTAAGGCCGGTGGCCAGTGCCAGGAGCAGGTAGGTCACGGGAAAGCTGGTGCCTACGGCGGCCAGAGCGTCCTGGCCTGCAAAGTTGCCTACAATCAGGCTGTCTGTGAGAGAATAGACCTGCTGGAGGAGATTTCCAGCAATCAGCGGCAGCGTAAAGGACAGGATCAGCCGCCACTCCCTGCCCTGGGTCATGTCTTTTGCCATGGTGATGCCTCCTGATATGATATAAAACCAAAGGAAAAGGAGTGCCGGAACTGGCACCCCTTTATTGTAGCACAGAACAGAAGAAAAGCAACGAATTACTTGATAATTCTCAGCCGCAGGACACCCTCCAGATTCCGCACATGCTCCAGGGTCTGGGCGGTGATGGCCTGGCCCAGGTCGATCAGGGTGTAGGCGTAGTCGCCCCGGGACTTGTTGGTCATGTTTTCAATGTTGGCCCCCTCCTCAGACAGCAGGGAGGCAATATTGGAGATCATCTTGGGGATGTTTCGGTGGATGATGCCCAGGCGGGCCTGGCCGGAGCGGGGCATTTCCACGGAGGGCATATTTACGGAGTTACGGATATTGCCAGTGAGGAGATATTCCCGCAGCTCCTGGGCGGCCATAATGGCGCAGTTTTCCTCACTCTCCGGGGTGGAGGCCCCCAGATGGGGGATGGTAATGACCCCGGGCTTGCCCACCAGGGTGTTGTTGGGGAAGTCGGTAACGTACCTGGCCACCTTGCCGCTGGCCAGGGCGGCGAGCATATCGTCGTCGTCCACCAGGCCGCCCCGGGCCAGGTTGATAATGCGGACACCGTGGCGCATGGAGCTGATGGAGGTCTCGTCGATCATGCCCTTGGTGGAGGGCAGCAGAGGAGAATGGATGGTGATGTAGTCGCTCATCTCATAAATGGTCTTCAGATCCACCACCTTCACGGAGGAGTCCAAAATCAGGGCGTTCTGCACAGACAGATAGGGGTCATAGCCGTAGACGTTCATGCCCAGCTTAATGGCGGCGTTGGCTACCTTTACCCCCACGGCCCCCAGGCCGATAACGCCCAGGTTTTTCCCCAGCAGCTCCGGGCCCACAAACTGGCTCTTTTGCTTTTCCACCAGCTTTTCCACGTCTCCATCGGCCTCGGTCAGATTCCAGCACCACTTGATTCCGGCCACAATGTCCCGGCTGGACAGAGCCAGAGCCCCGATCACCAGCTCCTTTACGGCGTTGGCGTTGGCCCCGGGGGTGTTAAACACCACCACGCCGGCCTCGGCGCACCGGTCCAGGGGAATGTTGTTGGTGCCGGCACCGGCCCGGGCGATGGCCCGGAGATTGGAGCCGAAGGTCATCTCGTGCATATCCGCAGAGCGGACAAGAATGCCGTCGGGATTTTCGCATTCTCCGGTCACGGTAAAGTCCTTGGGATCCAGCTGATTCAGGCCCAGGGGGCTGATTTTATTCAGGGTTTGAATGGTATACATACTATCGCTTCCTCCGTCAATTATTTCGGTCAAATTCCCGGATAAAGTCGCAGAGCTTTTCCACGCCCTCCACCGGCATGGCGTTGTAAATGGAGGCCCGCATACCCCCCACCTTCCGGTGGCCCTTCAGGTTGGAGAAGCCTGCGGCGGTGGATTCCGCCACAAACTTGGCATCCAGGTCGGCGTTTCCGGTGCGGAAGGTCACATTCATGTCGGAGCGGGAGCCGGGCTGGGCCGCAGCGGTGAACAGCCGGGAGCCGTCAATCACATCATAGAGCATTTGGGCCTTGCCGTGCTTGATTTTTTCCATACCGGCCACGCCGCCCTGTTCCTCCACCCAGTCCAGCACCAGGCCCAGCATATAGATGCACCAGCAGGGCGGGGTGTTGTACATGGAGTCCTTGTCGATCATGGTTTTGTAGTTCATCATGAGCGGGGTGTAGGGCAGCTCCTGCCCGGCCAGCTCCTCCCGGATGATAACCACGGTAAGGCCTGCAGGGGCCATGTTCTTCTGGGCCCCGGCAAAGATAATGCCGTACTTGCTGACGTCCACCTGCCGGGAGAGAATGTCCGAGGACATATCGCACACCAGGGGAACGCTGCCGGTCTGGGGAACATACTGCCACTCGGTGCCGTAGATGGTGTTGTTGGCACAGTAGTAAAAGTAAGAGGCATCCGGGGACAGGGAAAGCTGCTCCTGGGTGGGAATATAGGTAAAGTCCTGATCCTCCGAGGAGGCGGCCAGGTGAATGTCACCGTATTTCTTGGCCTCCTTCCAGGCGATGGAGGCGAAGTTGCCGGTGACGGCGTAGTCGGCCTTGCCGGTTTTGCCGATCAGATTCAGGGGCACCATGGAAAACTGAGAAGAGGCCCCGCCCTGGAGGAAGAGAATCTTATAGCCCTGGGGCACGTTCATCAGGCGGCGGAGCTTTTCCTGGGTGTCGTCGAAAATCTTCTGAAATGCCTTAGATCGGTGACTCATCTCCATGACTGACATACCGCTGCCGCCATAGTTCATCATCTCCCGGGAGGCACGCTCCAGAGCGGGCAGAGGAAGCATACTGGGGCCGGCGGAGAAGTTGTAGATTCGATCATAAGCTGTCATAGACTGGTCACTCCTAATCATAAAATGGCACGTCCAAGGGGCCAAGGGCGGCGGCTTGGACAGCCTTTCTTTATTATAGTAAAGACGGAGGTCTTTGTCAATCCGCAGCATACTGGGGAAATACCCAAAGATATAGTTGAAACGGCATGGGATTTGGTGATATAATGTAGCATAAGTATCGGGAAAACGGCGGGGCGGCGGGAGAAAGGCCGCCTGTGGCCGGTCAAGGGGGATTTACCATGCAAATTTCGGTCCTGCGGGAGCTGCTGGAGGCCCAGGTTCTCTGCGGCCAGGAGCGATTGCAGGAGGACATAGCCCATGTTTTTTCCAGCGACATGATGAGCGATGTGCTGGCCTGTCCGGAGGAGATCAACTGTCTTTTGACAGGGCTCATTAACCAGCAGGTGATCCGCACGGCGGATATGATGGACATTGGCCTGGTGGTCTTTGTCCGGGGGAAATGTCCCCCGGCAGAGGTGGTGGAGATGGCCCGCCAGCGGGATATGGTGGTGCTGCTGACGGGATGTCGGATGTTCACGGCCTGCGGGCGGCTCTATGAGGCCGGATTGGGCAGACGCTAAGGAGGAATAGAACATGGATACAGTGAAGCTGACCTATGAAATTGACGGAGACAACTTTTCCGCAGCCGGTGAGGCATCCACTGCGGTAAAGCGGGTGCTGAAAAAGCTCAAGCTCCCCCCTGCCGTTGTCCGGCGGGCGGTGGTGTGTATGTATGAGGGGGAAATCAATATGGTCATCCACGCCCAGGGGGGCAGGGCCTACCTGGAGGTGGACGAGGAAAAAATCAAGATTTGCCTGGAGGATCGGGGCCCCGGCATCCCGGACATTGACAAGGCCATGGAGGAGGGCTGGTCTACGGCCTCCTCTACGGTGCGGAACATGGGCTTCGGCGCAGGCATGGGCCTGCCCAATATGAAGCGCAATTCCGATGAAATGAACATTGAGACGACCCTGGGGGTGGGAACCACTGTGACCATGGTGATCTATATTGGCGGTGAGACCCGGTGAAGCATTCGGTGATTTTCAATAAGGAGCGCTGCACCGGCTGCACGGTCTGCGTCAAGGTGTGCCCCACGGAGGCCATCCGGGTGACCCGGAGCAAGGCGGTGATCTATGACGATCGCTGCATTGACTGCGGCCGCTGCGTCAGCGTCTGCCCCCACCACGCCTATTC
>CAVJIP010000109.1:13758-20043 GCA_963649625.1 Bacteroidaceae bacterium | reverse complement strand
AGCAGCACCATGGACGGCACCCAGAGCTTTCCCCTCAGCGACCAGGGCATTGCGGATATGACCGCACGGCTGGTGGAGCTGTCCGCCGCCCGATGGCCCGCCGATACGGAACGCTCCGACCTGTGAATCAGGCCGGAGCGTTGTATTTTTATTTATTCCATGGTACACAAACGGTAGAGCATGGCAGAGGCCTCTGCCCGGGTGGCCCCGTCCTTGGGGGCCAGCAGGCCGGTGTCATGGCCCTGGATAATCCCCTTGCCCACTGCCCACTTCATGGGCTCCAGGGCATAGGAATCAATCTGGCTCGCATCCGGGAACTTGGTCAGGTCGCCGGAGGCGGTCACGTCCATGTCTGCGTAGTCGGCATAGCGGAAGAGAATCGCAGCCAGCTGCTCCCGGGTCACGTCGTCCTCGGGGCCAAAGAGGTTGTCGCCATAGCCCTGGACAATCTCATTTTCTGCGGCCCAGGTGATGGCCTTGAGGGCGTAATGCCCGGCATCCACATCCTCAAAGGGATTGTCCGCCGTCACCGCAGGCTCTCCCTCCAGCCGGTAGAGAATCTGCACCACCATGCTCCGGGACAGCTCCATCTCCGGGGAGAACTGATCCAGCTCGGTGCCCACGATCATGCCCCGCTGATAGGCATAGCTGACCTCCTTCAGGAACCAGTCGGTCTTGGTCACGTCCCGGAAGGGCAAGTCCGCCCACTGGGCGTAGAGCTTCACCACGCCCATTTTCTTCGCTGTCAGATTCTTCACCGTGGTGCGGAGCTTATACCCGTCCCCGGCGCCGTCGGCCTGGGTGTTATATTCGGTGATGTACTTGCCGGGGATAAAGCACCAATGGTCGGCAATGTACACGTCCTAATCGTAGATGGTCTCAACGTGGGTGTTTTCCTCCGTTCCGTCATTGTTGTAGAAGTCAATTTCATAGGTATACGGCAGGAAGGAAATCTCCACGGTAATGGGATCCTCCCTCACCAGGAAACCTACGCTTGCTGTTTTAGATTCAGGATCATCGCCTCCCGAACCAGCCTGGGCACCTGTGAGCTTAAATTCCGACCTATAGCCTGTGGGGAGGCCAGTTTCGATGTGTACAACCTCGCCAATCTTGGCGTAGCCGCCCACCAGCACATGTTCTGTGGTGTAGGTCACCCCCTCCGGGGCCTTGATGGTGATGGGGGTGAGGCCTCTGCCGATCAGGGCCTCCTTGGCAACGTTCCCATCCTTATCCCGGAGTGCGTTGTTTTCTATTTTCCCGTTGGCGGGCACCAGAATGGGCGGAGCAATTGTGGCTTCGTTCAGGTAACTTATGGCCCCGGAGTTGTCTGCGGCTCCGGCCTTTATCTGAACCAATGCAGTCGTCCCTATCGTTAAAGTGTCCTTGCCGGAACCTCCCAGATTCAGTCCATAACTAGAGCTTGTGGCATCACTGCACTCCACATCCAGGGTTACATTCTCAATCCGGAGATGCACATCGCCCACTGAAACCCCATGGCAGTCCTTCACTGACGTTTCCTTCTCCTGGAGCTTTATTTGGAGAGAGCCCCCCTTTAAATTGCACAGTCGGAGCGCCAGATCCTTGCACTTGGTTAGCGTAAGCAAAAATACCGAAGGCGTATCCATTCGGGTCGCCGTACACCGTCAGGGTGTTGGTTCCCTTCAGCTCGATGGCCATGGTATCTGCGTTGGTAGACAAATCAATATCAATTCCTGTGCCTGTGGCCTCAATGCAGGCATCCTCCAGGGTCAGGGTGTTTCCGTACCAGGTCACGGTTCCCGACTTGACGGCGGGATTTTCCGTTTTCGCCTCGCCGCCGCCTACCTTGACGTTTACCGTTGCTGAGGCCGTGATACAAAACAGGGCCATACAGGCCGCCAGAATGAGAAACAGTTCCAATACTTTCTTTTTCATTGTCTCCTCCTTTTGGTGTGTGTGTCTGCTTGCAATTTCAGTATATCAAAAAACATTTGCAGTTGCAGGGGTTTTTTACACTTCTGGCCCAGCCTTTTTCTCCCTTTTTCAGGCAAAATAAGGGGCGGCCTGTCCTATCCTATCCCCAGGTCCGCTGAAGCCCCCCGGCCGGGGCCGAAAGAGCCTGCCCCCCTCCCCTCCCCGGGCCGCCGGTGAGTGCCACAGGCTCCTGCACATCTCCCGCCCCGCCGGACAGGCCCAGAAGGAAAATGGGCAGATTGTCCCGGAGGAGCCGGGGCAGCTGGGCAAGGGGCAGGGGATTTTCCCCGCTGCCCGCCTCAATGGTGTAGCCGGGACGGCGGAAGTCCTGAATAAACCAGTCCTTATAGCCCCCGAAGCCGGAGGCATAGGCCACGCTCTCCAGGGCGTAGCCGGAGGCGGCCGCCATTTCCTGGCCCAGCTCCCTGGCACCCGCAGGCTGAATATCCAGAAATTCCCAGTAAATTTCCTGACCCTGGGTATGCCAGGCAATGGTCAGGGCCGGGTTCAGCTCCTCCGTGGTGTCCAGCATACAACGGCTCTCCGGCTCGCTGAGAGGCTCCGGCCCCACATAGTCCCGGGGCGCAGGGCCGGTAAAGCCCAGCTGATATTTGATTTGTCTGGCCTGCTCCCACTGGGCCGGGTAGTTCAGATTCAGGTCTACGCCCCGGAGGTTGGCCTTCCAGCCCTGGGGATAGGGAATGTCCGGGTAGGCCCCGGCGATCTCCAGGGCGGCGGCCTGCTCCTGGGCGGTGGCAGCTCCGTTGACCAGATCCACCCCATCGGGATTCACCAGGGGCACCAGATAAAGGGCTGCGGCCTGGTACAGTTCCCGGGCCGGACGGTTTTCCAGGGTCAGGTCAAAGGCCACCGCTCTGGCATACTGCTCCAGACAGCCCAGCAGGGTGGGCACCGTTATCCACTCATTGGCGTGGTGGGCTCCGTTATAATAGACCCGCCGCTGTCCCCGGCCCAGGGATACCCGCTCCAGAGGCCGTCCTCCCAGGCTCCGCCCCACCGTCTCCACCTGGACAAAGGGATACCGGGCCTGAAGGCCCCGGAGCACATAGTGGGTCAGCTGCCAGGTAAAGGGGGTGTCCTCCGGCACCACCGGGAAATCCATGGGCACCACCAGATACCGGCCAAGGGGCAAATTCTCCGCCTCCAGGTCATGGTTGGCCACCTCCAGGGCGGAAACCGAGGCGCCCGTTTCCCGGGCGATTTTGGAAAAGGTGTCTCCGGCCCTGACCCGCCAAAGGTCATAGCCCAGCAGCCAGGGCATCAGCCGCTCCAGGGCAATTTCTTCATTGGCCGCCCCCATTGCCCCGGCAAAGGCCGACAGACTGGAGTAACCCGCTCTGCGAAGGCCCAGGTCGATCAGTGCTTCCTGCATAAAAATCCCTCCCGGAAACTCTATGCTCCAGGCCGATGGCTTATACCCCGCCCGGCCAGAAAAATGCGGTGAATTTTCCCCCAGGACAGGTTGTAATTTTCCCCGGTTTCCGCTATACTGGAACCATAGGAAGGAGGGAACACCATGGAGCGCATGATTCTACACTGTGACTGCAACAGCTATTTTGCCTCGGTGGAAACCATTCTGCGGCCGGAGCTGGCCCAGGTACCCATGGCGGTGGCCGGAGACCCGGAAAACCGCCACGGCATTATCCTGGCGAAAAACGAAAAGGCCAAGGCCTTTCAGGTTCAGACGGCGGAAACCATCTGGCAGGCCAAAAGGAAATGCCCAAATCTTGTCTGTGTGCCGCCTCACTACGACCTTTACGGGGAATACTCCAAGCGCATCAACCAGGTGTATCTTCGCTATACGGATTTGGTAGACCCCTTCTCCGTGGACGAGTCCTTCCTGGACGTGACCCACTCCATCCACCTGTTCCACTGCACCCCCAAGGAGCTGGCAGATCATCTTCGGGAGCAGATTCGCCGGGAGATCGGGCTGACCATCTCCGTGGGGGTTTCCTTCTGCCGGGTCTTTGCCAAGCTGGGGTCGGACATGAAAAAGCCGGACGCCACCACGGTCATTCCAAGAGAATCTTTTCAGGAAATCGTATGGCCCCTGCCGGTGACAGACCTGCTGTTTGTGGGCCGCCAGTCGGAGCAGGCCCTCAAAAGGCTGGGCATCCGCACCATTGGCGACCTGGCCCGGACGGATCGGATGCTGCTGGGAAAATCCTTGGGCAAGCAGGGAGACATCCTGTGGCGATACGCCAACGGTCTGGACAGGGAACCGGTGCTGCCCTACGATGCCCCCCGAGAGGTGAAAAGTGTGGGAAACAGCATGACCTTCCGCCGGGATCTTCAGGGGGAGGAGGAGCTTCGGGCCGGTATCGCCGCCCTGGCGGATTCCGTGGCCAGCCGGCTTCGGGCTGCGAAGCTCAAATGCACGGTGGTGCAGGTGGGCATCAAGACCCCGGAGTTTAAGTATATCACCCGGCAGATTTCCCTGGGCCACAGCACCTACCTCCAAAAGGAGCTGACGGAGGTGGCCATGGAGCTGCTCCGGAAAAACTGGAATTTCCGCAGCCCGGTGCGGCTGCTGTCCCTGACCGGCGCCGGGCTGGTTCCGGCGGATGAGCCTTTGGAGCAGACCACCCTGTTTGAGGAGCCGACCTGTGACAATCAGGAACGGCTGGAGGATGCCATGGCCGCCATTCGGAAGCGGTACGGAAAGGGCGCCATCCGCTTTGGGTATCAGCCCAATGAGGAGCTGGGCATTCAGCAGAGGAAGAGGAAATAGCGCCAGATAGGGGTTAAACCCCTTGCTTTTGTCTTATCTGGCGTTAAGTCGTGAAAATCCAATAAACCCGGGATTTTCACGACTTTTTCTAGGGCAACACCGCACAATTGCGCCATAGGTCTTTGGCGGTTCTTTTACCCCACAAATCTGCCGGAAAAACTTGAAATACATACAGTATTCCTGCGTTTCCCCAACAAATTTGTGGTGCAACATGACACGCCAAATTTCCTCGCCGAATTATGCGGTATTGCCCTAGCTTTTATAGTGGTTATTTTTTATTTGCATTTTGATGTCAAATTTATCCGTCCAGCACCTGGCCGTCCAGGGAGATCGTCACCACCCGCAGGGACAGCTCCCTTCCGCACTGGGCCACCGCCCGGCGGGCCGCCATCTCCAGGCCGCCGCAGCAGGGCACCTCCATGCGAACCATGGTCACGCTTTGGATGTTGTTCTGCCGGAGAATCTCCGTCAGCTTTTCACTGTAGTCAATGCCGTCCAGCTTGGGGCAGCCGATGACCGTCGCCCGGCCCTCCATAAAGTCCCGGTGCATGGCCCCGTAGGCGTAGGCCGTGCAGTCCGCCGCAATCAGCAGGTGGGCATTCTGGAAAAAGGGTGCCCGCACCGGCACCAGCTTGATTTGGCAGGGCCACTGGGCCAGGGCGGAGGGCTGATGGCCCCTGGGAGAGGAAACCGGGCTTTGCTGCCGGAGCTGCCGCATCCGCTGGCCGGGACATCCCATGGGTTTCTGGGCCTGCAAGCGCTGGTTGGCCTCCACCGCCGCCTGGTCATAGGCAGCAGCCTCCCGCTCCACAAAGGTAATTGCCCCGGTGGGGCAGGCAGGCAGACAGTCTCCCAGGCCGTCGCAATAGTCGTCCCGGAGGAGCTTGGCTTTGCCGTTTACCATGCCGATGGCCCCCTCATGGCAGGCCGCCGCACAGGCTCCGCAGCCGTTGCAGGCTTCTTCATCAATATGAATAATTCTACGAATCATAGGTCAGATTCTCCTTTCCCTTGACATTACACAGGAATTATACTATGCTTTCCTCAGAAAATCCGTTGTCAAAACAACAAAAGGAGAAAAACTATGGTTGATCTGAATACGCCGCTGTTTCACGGCATCGCCCCGGAGGGGCTGCCCACCATGCTCTCCTGTCTGGGGGCCCGAACACGGGACTATAAAAAGGGTGAAATCATCCTTCTGGAGGGCTCCCCCACGGAGTATATGGGCATTGTCCGCAGCGGCTCTGTGGTGGTGGAGCTGGGAGACGCCTGGGGAAACAACAGCATTCTCAGTAGCATTGGCCCCGGCGGCACCTTTGCAGAGGTCTACGCCTGTATTCCCGGAGAGCCGCTGATGGTCAGCGTTGTGGCGGCGGAGGACACCTCTGTTTTGATGCTTCATGTGGGACGGGCCCTGCGTGCCTGCCCGGGAGGCTGTGCCTATCATGAACGGCTAATTCAAAATCTTCTGGGTCTGTGCGCCCAAAAAAGCCTGCAGCTCTCCCGCCGAATCCTGCACACCGGGCCAAAAACCATCCGTGGACGGCTTCTGTCCTATTTTTCCGAGCGGGTCAAGCAGG
>CAVJIP010000109.1:6046-13748 GCA_963649625.1 Bacteroidaceae bacterium | reverse complement strand
GGGGCAGCTATTCCTTTGACATTCCCTACAACCGTCAGCAGCTGGCGGACTATCTGGGAGTAGACCGCAGTGCCCTTTGCGCAGAGCTTTCCAAAATGCAAAAGGATGGGCTGCTGCGCTATCAGCGCAATCATGTGGAGCTTCGGGAGGCAGCCGCCCTTTAGGCCACAAAGTCCGGCCCCGCTTGGGGTCGGACTTTGCAACAAAGAGTAAAAGAGAGGAGAAAATGGAACATGAAAAATTATTGGAAGCGGAGGAAGTGGTCTGCACTCACCTTCGATGGTTTCAGTATACCGGGGAATTTTGTCCAGGGTTTGAACAGGTTGTAAATAGTTTATGAAGTACTCCTATGACAGCAGGGCCCGCTGACGAAGGTCAGCGGGCCCTGCACGCTAAGTGAATTAGAATTCGCCCTTGCCGATATAATCCTGGACATTGTCCTTGGTGATATAGGTCAGCTCGGTGTAGTGATAGTACTCGGTGGTACCGTTGGTGAACACCTCAGCCATGGCGTTGACCAGCTCCTGGGAGATAGCATCGGCACGATTCATCACGGTAAGCTCCATCTTGCCGTCAGCCACGGCCTGGATGGCATCGTTCTGGCCGGTGAGGGAGTAGACCTTGATCTTGCCGGTGAGGCCAGCCTCGTCAATGGCGGCCACGGCACCCATGGTCAGGTCATCGTCATAGCCCATAACAATGTTAATGGAATCGCCCTCGGCCTGGATGTGGTTCTCCATAAAGGTCTTGGCATCGGAGCGGCTGGAGTAGGCATAGTCGGCCTCCAGCAGAGTGTAGTTGGTGTCCTTCATAGCCTCGGCAAAGCCCGCCTCACGCTGGATGTAGTCGTCCAGGAAGGGCACGCCGGAAATCTGAACCACCTTGCAGCCTGCATCCTTGCCGTTCTGCTCAATAACGTACTTGCCGATCTCCTGGCACATGGCCTTCTGGTCGGGGCCTACGCAGGCCTTGACATACTGACGGCCATTCTCGGACACGTCCAGAGCCGCCATAAATACGGGAATACCGGCCTCGTCAGCGGTCTTGGCAATGTCAGCGTTGGCGGAGGGGTCGCCGCCGAAGATCACCAGAGCGTCCACGGAGGCATCGATCATCTGCTGGCAGTACTCCGCAATCTTTGCGGTATCGGTCTGGGCATCGAGAATCTTAACGGTAGCACCAGCGGCGGTGGCAAACTCATCCAGCTTGGTGCCGATCAGGCCGCCCCAGGGGGCTGCGCTGTTGATGGTCACATAGCCGATGGTCTTGCCGCTCATGGCGGCGTTGACATCCACGTCGCCGGCAGCGGTGGATCCGGCGGCCTCTGCGGCGGTAGAGCCTGCGGCCTCGGTGGTGGTGGAGCCAGCGGTGCTGGCCTTGTCGGTGCTGGTACCGCAGGCACTCATGGCCGTAAGCATGGCCATTGCCAGCAGCAGCGCAGCAAGTCTTTTCAGTTTCTTCATGAAAATTCATCCTTTCATAGGCACTGCTGCATCGTCCTGCTGCAATGCCCTATATTTGATCCCCCATTGGGGTGGTCAACAAATTATTCGTCCACAGACTTGGAGCTGGTAAACCGGTCAATCACCAGAACCGCCACCAGCAGAATGCCGGTAATCAGGTTTACCATGTCCGTGCTCAGGAACATAACGCTCATCATGGTGGAAATGGCCCGCATAATCAGGACACCCAGGAGAATATGTACCACGGTGCCCTTGCCGCCGGACATTTTAATTCCACCAATCACACAGCAGGAAATGGGGAAGGTGCTCAGGGAGTTACCCTGGGTGTAGATGGTATAGCCGTCAAAGGAAACCATCAGGAAGCCGGACACCGCCGCCAACACACCGCAGAGGATGTAAGTAATCAGCACGGTTTTGGACACACTGATGCCGGAATAGGCGGCAGCCTCCGGGTTGTCCCCCACCACATGAAGGCGGTTGCCGAAGCGGGTCTTATACATCCACAGCCCCAGCAGCAGGACGATCACCCCGAAAATAATTACCGAGGGCGTCAGCCATTTCAGCTCCAGCAGCCGGGTCTTGGCAACAACCTTGACTGCATCCGCATCGGAGGGGGCGAAGGAGCTTTGGGCAAAGTTGAACACCAGGCCCTTGAACAGATAGTTGGTGGCGATGGTGGCAATCAGCGGGGAAACGCCGATTTTCGCCACCACAAAGCCGTTCAGCAAGCCCGTGACCGCCCCGGTGAGCAGGGCCACCACAATGGAAACCACCAGAGAAAGCAGACTGTTGCCGCCGGTGGCACTGTAGACGGCGTTAAAGCTCAGCACCGTAGTCACACCGGCCAGACCGGCCTGGAAACCCACGGACAGATCAATGTTGCCGGTGATCATCACCAGGCCAAGGCCCAGGCAGATCACGCCATAGATGCTGGAATAGACAATCACATTATAAAAGCCGTTTTTGTAGCCGTCCACAAACAGAAAGCAGACCGCCAGAAGTATGGCCAGAATCAACACGGAGTTGTTGTCCTTAATCAGCCGAAGGGACTGGGTGCGCTTTACTTCTTTTTCCACAGCTTGATCCCCCTTTCTTTCAGTACGTCAATGGACAGGGTGGACACCATGATAATTCCCATGATGACCCACTGAACATAGGTGGACAGGTTCAGCTGGGTAAAGCCGGCGGAGAGTACACCGTAGAACAGCACGCCGATGATGGTGCCCCAGACGGAGCCCTTGCCGCCGGTGACGGACACGCCGCCCAGCACCACCGCCAGAATAATCTCCATCTCCTTGCCGTTGGAGGCCTGGGGGTTGGAGCTTTTTACATTGGCCATCATCAGCACGGCGGCCAGACCCACGCACAGGCCGGTAATCACATAGCTCAGGGTAGTGTTCCGCTTGGCACGGATGCCGGAAAACCGGGCCGCCACCGGGTTGGAGCCGATGGTATAGAGCTGCTGACCGAACACAGTGCGGCTGAGGAGCAGGCCCAGGATCACGGCCACCACCACCACCCAAACAATGAGAATGTGGACAGGGCCGAAGGAGCTGACACCCACCGCCTGGAACAGAGGGTCGCAGTCATCCGGGATGACCAGAATGGTGCCGGAGGAGATTCGCAGGGCCAGCGCCGTAAAAATGGAGCTGGTGCCCAGGGTGGTAATAAAGGAGTTGAGCTTTACATAGCTCACCAGCAGGCCATTGACCAGGCCGCAGATGCCTCCGGTGACAATGGTGCCGAAGATGCCCAGCAGACCGTTGTCCGTGCCCATCATGAGCTTGGCGCAGACGCAGCACATAAAGGTCAGCATACTGCCCACAGACAGGTCAATGTTGCCGGTAATCATCACCAGAGTCAGGCCGAAGGCGATAATGCCGATATAGGCCTGCTGCCGGAGGATGCTCATTAGATTGTTGGGGGTAATAAAGGCCAAGCCGCTGCCGCCCTTGGTAATGGTCAGGATGATTTCAAAGAGAATGATAATAACCACCATGGCCAGGAACATGGCTGCGCCGTTCAGGCTCATAAACCGGCTCCACAGGGAGCGGCTGTCCTTGGATTTTACAGGGGACTGACTCATAGGTCCACCGCCTCCTTTCCGGCTTCTGCCCAATCGGGCTTGCTTCCCAGGGCGCAGGAGAGAATCTGTTCCCGGGTCAGATCAGAGTTAATGGTCAGCTGGGCGGTCTTTTTCCCTTCGGAGATGGTCACTACGCTGTCGCAGACACCCATGATCTCCTCGATTTCCGAGGAAACCACAATAATAGCCATGCCCTGCTTGGCCAGGTCAGACAAAAGGCCGTAGATTTCGGACTTGGAGCCCACATCAATGCCTCGGGTAGGTTCGTCCACGATCAAAACCTTAGGGTTCATCATCAGCCACTTGGCCACCACGACCTTCTGCTGGTTGCCGCCGGAAAGATTGCCCACCAGCTGATATACCGAGGGGGCCTTGATGGAGATGGACTCCATATATTCATCGGCGGCGGCCCGCTGGGCCTTTCGGTCTATCACCCCCAGCTTGGACAGCAGGGGCAGCCGTACCAGCGTCATATTCAGGAGAATGGACAGCTTCAGGGCCAGGCCCTCCTTTTTCCGATCCTCCGTGCAGAAGCCGATGCCCGCATCAATGGCGACAGCCGGATCGCCGCCCCGGAGCCTTTTCCCGTCCAGAAGAACCTCACCACTTTGGTACCTGTCCACGCCGAAAATGGCACGCATGATTTCGCTGCGTCCGGCACCCACCAGGCCAAAGAAGCCCACCACCTCGCCCTTGCGGACGGTAAAGGAGATGTCCTCGAACACGCCCTTCCGGGTCAGATCCTTCACCTCCAGCATCACATCGGTGATCTCCGCAGGCTCCTTCTGATAAAGGTGCTGAAGGGGACGGCCAATCATATTGGCAATCAATTCCTCTTGGGTAAACTGATCTTTATCCTTGCTGACAATGTTTTTGCCGTCCCGGATGACCGTGATGCGATCCGCCAGGAACATGACCTCGTCCAGCTTGTGAGAGATGTAGACCACGGCGATATTCTTCGCAGTGAGCTTCTGAATCACGGAAAACAGGGTCTCCGTCTCGGACTCGGACAGGGAGGAGGTCGGCTCGTCCATAATAATGACCCGGGCGTTACGGGTCAGGGCCCGTCCGATCTCGATCATCTGCTGCTGGCCCACGGACAGGTCGCCTGCAATGGCCTTGGGGGAGATGGAAAGATCCAGCTCCTTCAAAATCTCATCGGTTTTCCGGTAGAGGGCCTTGTGATCCACCAGGCCGCCCTTCATGGGAAGATTCCCGATAAACAGGTTTTTCGCCACGTCCAGCTGCTGGGCAATGGACAGCTCCTGATAGACGCAGGAAACCCCCAGGGCAATGCCCTCTTGGGTATCCTTCAGATGAACCTCCTGGCCGTCAATGAGATACTTTCCCCCATCGGGGGCGTGTACGCCAGTGAGCACCTTGATAAGTGTGGACTTCCCTGCGCCATTTTCTCCGCACAGGGCATGAACCTCGCCCTCCCGTATGTCAAAGGACACGCCGTCCAACGCCTTGACGCCTGGGAATAGCTTTGTGATGTTCTGGCATTGGATGATGGTTTTTGCTTCAGGCAATTTTCATACCTCCAATCTGGTTTCGGCAAACTTGCCAAAAGCTCTTTTAAAGCTACACACATTATAGTACAAGTTGATGCCAATTTCAATCAGTATTTTTACATTTGCCTCTTATTTCTGCAATAAAATTCTGGAGTTTTTCCAAGCAGGACACATATGAAACACTTCCCTGCCGCCGAATTTGCTGGCAGGAAGAAATACTGTCGGCGCAAGGCATCGGCCCCGAAACCCGCCATTTTTGAGGTGGATATTTTGACGCAAAAAATGTGGGCCGCAGTTTTTTCAAGGACAAATCAAAAATTCCAGCTTTTCAAGCCAGCCCCGGGATGGTAAGGTGTAGACAAGACGACAAGACATTGCGTCCCACAGTGAAGCTGTGAATTTGAAAGGAGAACATTAACATGGAACTGAACATGGAACAGATCAACGCCCGTCTGGCGGCTCTGGAGCTGGAGGCCGAGAAGGCCCGTGCCTATCGTGACTGCCACAACATTATGAGCACCTACTCCTACTATCACAGTGCCAACCGGCATAAGGAGTATATGGAGCTTTGGGCCAAGCGGGAGGACTGCACCCTGGAGATGCCCTGGGGCATCTACGATGGTTACGACAGCATCTATAAGTGCTATGTGGTAGACCACGGCAGCCGTGAGGATATGCCCAAGGAGCGGCTCTATGGCCGGGAAGCCAAGCCCATGCTGTTTATGCATCATCTGGATACCACCGTTCTGGTGGTGGCGGACGACGCCATGACCGCCCGCGGCGCATGGCTCTCCCCCGGACACGCCACCGGCCCCGACTTTGAGCATGACGATCAGTTCAAGGCCTCCTGGCAGTTCAGCAAGTACGGCGTAGACTTCATCAAGGAGGACGGCGTATGGAAGATCTGGCATATGCGTGTGTATCCTCTGTTCAAGGGCCCCGTGGGCGAGGACTGGGGCAAGGCAGTTCCCTTCCGCATGGACGACTACATCGACTCCACTATGAAGTGTGACCGGCTGCCCTCCGAGGTGCCCTTCGGCTTCCGCAAGGGTATGTCCTATCCCGCCGATCAGCCAGATCCCCCCAAGGCCTACAAAACCTTTGCCGATGTGGGCGAGAGCTTCTTCAAGCAGCTTAACCCCACAAAGTAAAAAATACTCCGGGGCAGAATCCTTCTGCCCCGGAACGGCGGCTTTTTAGGTTCCGGTCTGGTGCTGCTCCCGATAGGTGCCGGGTGTCATCTGCTCATAGCGTTTGAAGGCCCGGGTCATGGTCCAGCTGGTGTTATAACCTACCCGATCTCCGATCTCATAGACCGTCAGCTCCGTTTCCGCCAGAAGCCGCTTGGCCTCGGCAATGCGCAGCTTGTGGATGTAGTCCACAAGGCGGTCTCCGGCGGCGGCCTTGAAGCTCCTGGAAATGTAGGACTGGCTCATGCCAAACCTCTCCGAAAGCAGATACAGGCTGAGATTGGGGTCGGCGTAATTATCCCGGACAAACTCCACCACGTCCTCCATTCCACCGGCGGGAATTGCGGCCTCCTGGGGGCTTTCCAAAAACTGAAACAGGCTGTGGGCTTCGGCCTTCATGTCCTCTAAGCTGTTGGCGCATTCCAGGCGACTGATGGCATCCTCCAGATCATCCCGAAGCTCCGGCTTGACCCCATGTATGGCAATGGCGAACTGGAGCCGCAGGCTCATCTTCTGGCGCAGCAGCCGGATGGAGTCCAGAGACGCACCAAACTCCCGCTCTAAAATTTCTCCCAGGATGCCCTCGGCCTCCTCCGGCTCTCCCTTGACCATGGCGGTGAAAAACTGCTGCTCCAGCCGCTCCAGGCCCTGCTGCACCTCCGTATGAAGCCCCGAGGTAACATCATCCATGGTAACTACAGGCATAGCGCTGCCGGAAAGGGTTCCGTAGTCCAGGAGGGTATTCATGTCCCCCACCACCCGGCGAAGGGTACGGATGTCCGTAAATGGCTCGGCTACCGCAATGCGAACCTTTAGGCCCAGGGTACGGTAGAGGGTTTCCACAGCGGTACGGCATTTTTGGAAAATGGCGGACTTTTTCCGCTGGAGCTCTCCCTGCGGTGTAGAGGTTGTGGTGCCGGAAAGGTTGATAAAGCAGATCATGTCCTTGTCGTACTCCGTGCAGCAGCCGTTGTCCTCCTGATTGATTCCGGCCTCCACCACAGTGCGGATATGGGCCATGATCTCGATATAGTCCATGCCGGAGGGGTTTTGCTGGGTGCCCCGGCAGGCCTCCTCCAGGTTGTCCACGGTGATATAGAGCACGGTAAACCAATCGTTGTACATTTTCAAAATATCGCTGTGAAGCAGGAGACTGGCCCGCTGGCGCAGATCCAGAAAATCGTTTTCCCCGGAGTGATCCGCCAAAAAGCGGGCGATCATAAACTCCTGATTCCGATGGAGGCTTTCTTCATCAGTGGCCCGCTTGATTTGAAGGGCATCGCACAGCTCGCCCACCAGCATTTGGGGGGTATTGTATGCCTCCGTGCCGGAAATCACGGCGGCGGCCTGCTCCCGTAGCTCCGCCATCTGCCGTTTTCTCCCTGCATGGCACAGCACTGCGGTGATTCCACCGGCGACTGCCCCCACCGGGACAGCACACCAGACCGG
>CAVJIP010000109.1:0-5956 GCA_963649625.1 Bacteroidaceae bacterium | reverse complement strand
CCGGCCACCGCCGTCCCAGCAGGCAGGCCACTGCCGTAAGCAGAAAAACCGCCCCCGGCAGGAGCCAGTAAGCTCCCTTACGCTGCGTCATCCTGCATTCCCCCTTCTTTACAATTATAGCATGGTCAAATTTCCATGGCAAGCCCTATCCTACCCTTGGGCGGCAAATCACAAGAAATGAGGTATGAAACATGAAAAAGAAGTTACTGGCATGGCTGCTCTGCACCGGAATGCTCATGGCCCTTTTGGCCGGCTGCGGCGGCGGCACATCCACTGACCAGAGTGCCTCCGCTCCTGCAGAGCCCTCCGCCACCACGGAGGCTGCGGAGCCCTCTCAGACGGCTGCGGAGCCGGAGGTGTCCGCAGATGCCTCCGAAGAGGAAGTGGAAACGGCCCAGGCCGATGAAAGCACCACCCTGGACTACTTCCCTGTGGAGGACGGAACCATCTCCTGGTGGTTTAGCTATGTGGACGACATCACCCCGGACGAAAGCCTGTTCTTCCAGGAGATGCAGAACCGTACCGGCGTTACCGTGGCCTGGCAGTGCCCCAATCGGCAGACCGCCACGGAGAACTTTAACCTGATGATCGCCAGCGGCGACTGGACCGACATGGTCACAGGCTTGGGCGGTATGTATACCACGGGCCTGAACGGTGCGCTGGAGGAGGGCATTATTCAGGATCTCACCGAGGTCATCCAGGAGAGTATGCCCGCCTATCAGAACGTGCTGGCCTCCAGCCGGGAATACACCATGGACACCAAGCTGGACGACGGACGGATCGCCGCCATTTACGGCCTCCAGGCCGAGGGCTATCCCGCCTCCGTGGGCATGGCCATCCGCAAGGACTGGCTGGACGATCTGGGCATGGAGCTGCCCCGAACCTATGAGGAATATCACGATGTGCTCACCGCCTTCAAAAACCAAAAGGGTGCCACCTCTCCCCTGCTGATCTCTGCCAGCGGCACGGAAAACAACAACTTCTGGTTTACCGGCTACGGCGTTGCCGGTACCCTGGATCAGACCCGCGGCCTGTATCCCTTCTATCAGATGGACGGCAAGGTTCACTTCTCCGTCACCGAGGACGGCTTCCGGGATGCGCTGGAGATGCTGTCCCAGTGGTACGCTGAGGGCCTGATTTACAAGGACTTTATGTCCGGCGATATGATGACCAGCATGAACATGGCCATGACCGGCGAGACCGGCCTGTACACCTCCTTCCTGACCACCCTGAGCAATCCCGATTCCGCCACCGGCGGCCAGGCCTGGCCCGCCCTGATGCCCCTAAAGCAGGAGGGCGATGAGATTCACTTCGGTCTGGCCCACGACCTGGTGGAGGGCGTGACCGCAGGCACCTGCATCACCGGCACGGCGGAGGATACGGAGCTGTGCGCCCGCTGGCTGGACTACCTCTACACCGAGGAGGGTCAGCTTCTGGCCAACTACGGCACAGAAGGCGTGAGCTTTGAGTATGTGGACGGCAAGCCCCAGCTCATGGACATTGTGCTGAACAACCCCACCTATGGCACCAACGTGGCTCTGAACTATTATGCGCTGAACATTGCCATGGGCCTGCTGGATTGGTCCCGTACCACCGTCACCTACACCGAGGCCCAGAATGCGGCACTTGAGATTTGGTCGGAGGGCGACACGGACTACAACTATCCCACCAATGTCACCATGACCATTGCGGAGAGCGAGGAGTTCAACCGCACCTACAGCGACATTTCCACCAACGTCTCCGAGAGCGTGCTGGCCTTTATCACCGGCTCTAAGCCTCTCACCGATGCGACCTGGGAGGAACTGGTCAGCGGTATCGAGGGCATGGGCATCCAGACCTGCATTGACATTAAGCAGGCAGCCCTGGATCGTTACCTCCAGCGTTAACGTCAAAACCGTATTTCAGCACCCCCGGCACGGAAGGCTCCGTGCCGGGGCGTTTCCCATTATACCCTCCCATACCGCCAAAGTCCGGCCACAATCAGGAGAATCGTTGTGACCCAGGACAGGGGAAAGCCCAGGTATAGCATGGGCAGGGTGGGCTCTGCCCGAAAAACCGTACAAATCCAGAGAATGCGGAAGGCACAGGTGCCCAGCATGGTGCCGACCGCCGGATACAGGGGATGTCCGCTGCCCCGCAGCACCCCCGCCGGTATCTCATAGAAATTGCAGATAGGCTCAAACAGCAAAATACACAGAATGCGCACCGATGCAGCTTCTATCACGGCGTTCTCCTGGGTAAACAGGCCGGAAAAGCCCTCTCGGAATCGGACAATGGTAAAAATCGGGATGGCACTGCAAAGGGTAGATAGCCCCAGGCAAAGCCATAGCACCCGCCTGCATCTTCCGTAGTGTCCGGCTCCCCAGTTCTGGCCGGTGAAGGTAGTGGCCGTCTGTCCGAAGGCCGTAATGATATAGTAGGTAAGGTACTCGAAATTCATGGCAATGGTACTGCCGGCAATGGCCGTCTCCCCGAAGGAGTTGACGGACGCCTGGACGAAAATATTCGCAAAGCAAAACACCGCTCCCTGGACGGCAGAGGGAACCCCGGTTTTCAGAATTTCTCCAGGAATTTTCCGGGAGCATCTCCACCTGCCAGGCTCCAGCAGCTTCTCCCGGGCCAGCCGATAAAGCACCATCAGCGCCGCAAGCAGGGTGGAAATGTCCGTGGCCACAGCCACCCCGGCTACCCCCATGGAAAGCACCACCACAAAAAACAGATTCAGTCCCACATTGGCAAGGCCCGAAAGCATCAACGCCAGAAAGGGGAATCGGCTGTCGCCTCTTGCCCTGAGTGCCGCCGCCCCAAAGTCATATAGCAGCAAAAAGGGATAGCCCAACATATAAATTCGCAGATAACCCACTGCGTCGGAGAAGATCTCCTCCGGGGTCTGAATCAGCCCCAGCAGCGGCGCCGCTATCCCCTGCCCCAGGGCAAGTCCACCCAGACCCATTAGGGCCGCCAGGAGCATTGCCGTCTGCACCGCCTTCGGAATTTTTTCCGGCTCCCTTCGGCCAATGTAATTGGCAATCAGGACGTTGACCCCCATGGACAGGCCGGAAGACAGGGTGACGATCAACGCAATGATCTCCGCATTTGTCCCCACCGCCGCCAGGGCACTTTCGCTTTCAAAATAGCCCACCACCGCAGTGTCCGCTCCATTGAACAGCTGCTGCAAAATGCCGCTGAGGGCAATGGGCAGGGAAAACCTCAGCAGCTTTCCGGCCAGCGGCCCCTGGAGCATATCTATGGTTTTCATCTGATCCGCCTTCCTTTCAACCTGTTCTTGCAATATGATACAGGATGGGCTAAAATATGAAAAGCGAATATTATAGATAGTTTATATCGAAGAACGGAATGGCTCAATATGGAAAATCCTTTTCAGAAGTATCAGGCCCTGGTAAAAACCGTGGAGCGGGGCAGCTTCACCCGGGCGGCCCAGGAGCTGGATTATGCCCAATCCTCAGTCAGCAAAATGGTCGCTGATCTGGAACGGGACTGGGGTATGCCCCTGCTGGAGCGGAGCAAAAGCGGCGTTGCCCTGACCTCCGCCGGAAAACAGCTGATACCCCTTTTGCGCAGGATTCTACGGGAACAGCAGGCGCTGGAGGAACAAATCAGCCGGATGAAGGGCGTGGAGACAGGCCTGGTGCGAATCGGCACCTTTGCCAGCGTGGCGATTCACTGGCTGCCCAATATCTTCTCCCGGCTGCAGCAGGACTACCCCGGCATTGAATATGAAATGCTGATGGGGGATTACGGAGAGGTGGAGCAGTGGATTCGTCAGGGACGGGTGGACTGCGGCTTTCTCCGGCTACCAACCCGGTCTGACCTTCACACCGTCCCCCTAAAGCAGGACGAATACAAGGTGGTGCTGCCGGTGGGGCATCCCTTGGCGGAGCGGGAGCGGGTGGCCATCCAAGCCCTGGAGGGGCTGCCCTTTCTCCTGCTGGAGCATGGAGGAAAAACCGAAGTCTCCGATTTGCTGGAGCAGTACCGGGTGAGGCCGGACATTCGCTTTACTACCTGGGAGGACTTCGCCATTATGGCCATGGTGGAACGGGGCATCGGGGTCAGCATTCTGCCGGAGATGATTTTGGGGCGCATTCCCTACCGCATCGAAATTCGCCCTCTGGAAAAGCCCTATTATCGTCCCATCGGCCTGGCCGTGAAAAGTCCCCAGCACCTGGCCCCTGCCGTCCGGCGGTTTATGGATTACCTGCCCTTCCGGGAGTAGATTCCCCAATTTATGGAGGCGCAGATGTTTTCTACTAGGCATTTGGACAGTAATGTGCTATACTAATGAAGTGTCATAGCGAAATCTATCGAAAAGGAAGGAAAATATGCTCGAAACCATTTCATCTATCAACAGTGTAGTCAATGACTTCATCTGGGGCGTTCCTGCGATGATTTGTATCATTGGCGTGGGTCTGCTGTTGAGTATCCGAACAGGATTTCTGCAGATTCGCAAATTCCCCTATGCCATCCGGGAGACCATTGGCCGGATGTTCCACAAAAAGGAGGCTTCGGACGGGGCCATCACCCCCTTCCAGGCGGTTTGTACGGCCCTGGCGGCCACCGTGGGCACGGGAAATATTGCCGGTGTGGCCGGAGCCATCGCCATCGGCGGCCCCGGTGCGGTGTTCTGGATGTGGTGCTCCGCCATTTTAGGAATGTGTACCAAGTTCTCCGAGGTGGCCCTGGCGGTTCATTTTCGGGAGCGGGGGGCCACCGGGGAGCTGGTGGGCGGCCCCATGTATTACATTAAAAACGGCCTGGGCAAGCACTGGCAGTGGCTGGCGGTGCTTTACTCCCTGTTCGGCGTGCTAACGGTATTCGGAACCGGAAACGCCACCCAGGTCAACACCATCATCGCCGCCATTGATGCGCCGCTGCTACAATTCGGCGTGCTGGAGGGCACGGGGCTAAACACCCTGAATCTGATAATCGGCGTGGCGGTGGCCATGCTGGTGGCCATGGTGCTTCTGGGAGGCATCAAGCGCATCGGCAGCGTATCGGAAAAGCTGGTGCCCTTTATGGCCCTGTTCTATGTGGTGCTGGCCCTGGGCGTGGTGATTCTGCGGATCAAGTCCCTGCCCAGTGTGCTGGAGGCCATTGTCACCGGCGCTTTTCAGCCCAAGGCCGTGACCGGCGGCATTGTGGGCAGTATGTTCCTCAGCATGAAAAAGGGCGTGTCCCGGGGGATTTTCTCCAACGAGGCCGGCCTTGGCACCGGCTCCATCGCCCATGCCTGCGCAGACACCCAGGAGCCGGTAAAGCAGGGGCTGTTCGGTATTTTTGAGGTATTTGCGGACACCATCGTAATCTGCACCCTGACGGCTCTGGTGATTCTGTGCAGCGGCGTGCCGGTGGACTATGGAGTGGCCGCCGGGGCGGAGCTGACCATCTCCGGCTTCACCTCCACCTTTGGCAGCTGGGCCTCTATTTTCACGGCAATTGCCCTTTGCTGCTTTGCCTTTTCCACCATTATCGGCTGGGGCCTGTACGGCTCCCGGTGCGTTGAATACCTGTTCCACAGCGCAAAGCCGGTGCGGCCCTTCCTGGTGGTGTATTCCTTTGTGTCCATTCTGGGGGCCACGTTGGATTTGGGGCTCCTTTGGAGCATCGCCGACACCTTTAACGGCCTGATGGCGATTCCCAACCTGATTGCCCTGCTGCTGCTGTCCGGGACGGTGGTAAAGCTGGTGCGGGATTATTTTCAGCGGAATCCTAAGTAAAGATTGAGATAATTGGGCTGCCGAAAAACCAGGTGTTTTTCGGCAGCTTGCTATATCTTGACGCTACCAGTATAGCACAGGGAAAGGTAGAGTTCATCCCACTTTTGTCCCGTTTTTGTCCCGGATTTGTCCCACTTTTGTCCTGCGTCGGAGCAAAGTCCGCTTCTGCTCGGGCTCCCTTTGGTCGCCCTTGCGCCGCTCCCTTGCTCCTCCTTTCC
>CAVJIP010000108.1:0-10928 GCA_963649625.1 Bacteroidaceae bacterium | reverse complement strand
CCGAGCCGAGCCGAGCCGAGCCGAGCCGAGCCGAGCCGAGCCGAGCCGAGCCGACAGAATTGTCGCATCTGCCTTCGTCATTGTCAAGCCCTCCCTCCGTGAAACTTCCGGGGAAAGAAAATACTTTACCCCTTCATCATTCCTGTATTATAGCATGGTTTTTCTCATTTTTCAAGTACATTTCGCTGCTTTTGACGCAAAACAGCCGCAAAATCCGCACGGAGGAAGGGGATAAAGCAAACCACCCCCGGCTCGATGGAGCCAGGGCAATTTGTTATATCACGAAAACTGCGGCCTGAAAACAGGCCGCAGCTCTTGGGATCCGCTTTATTCTTCCGTCTCGGTGACATCCACATAGAGGGTGTCCACGGTGGGCTCCTGGGCCTCCTCGGCGGGGGCCTCCTCAGTGGGGGTCTCCTCAGTGGGAGCCTCCTCCTGGGGAGCTTCTTCCTCAGCGGGAGCCTCCTCCGCCGCCGTGGCGGTCAAGTCCACCTGAATCATGGCAGGCTCCTCCCCGGCAGGGGCAGTCCCCTCCCCTTCCTCGGCGGCACGGAGCTTCTCCAGCTCCTGATACAGGCGGGCAATCTGCTCTTTGGCATCGGCCACTTTGTCGCACCAGGGCTGATAATCCTCCTGGGCAGGCTCCGTCTGGGCCTCGTAGTCCCGATAGTACAGGCGGCCCAGCTCTCCATAGGCCTTCTTGACCTTGTCCTCCTCGGTGGCGATGGCCAGCTTAATCCGGCCAATGCCCGCAAGAGTCTTTGTCTGCTGCACCGCAGTCTGGGCCACAGTGCCTGCGGCGTTGGCTACCGCCTCGGCCTGCTGCTTGATTTTATCCAGGAAAGCCATAACGCAACATCCTTTCTATTTTCATGGGTTTTCATACTCTATTTGATTGTATGCTTTTTCCCTTCGGTTGTCAATAGCTCCCGGATACCCAGAAATTAAAATCTGGGAAAAAGTTTGAAAGCGGGGTTAAAACAGCCCGGTTATCACGCCGTTTTCGTCAATGTCGATCCGCTCTGCCGCCGGGGCCTTGGGCAGTCCGGGCATGGTCATAATGTCCCCGGTCTGCACCACGATAAAGCCCGCTCCGGCAGAGATTTTCACCTTTGCCACGCTGACCGTAAAGCCCTCCGGGCGGCCCAGCTTGGCCGGGTCGTCAGAGAGGGAATACTGGGTTTTTGCCATGCAGACCGGCAAATTGCCGTAGCCCAGCTCCGTGAGCTTTTGGATGGCGTCCTGGGCCGCCTTGGAGTAGGCCACGGCCCCGCCGCCGTAAATCCCCTTGACGATGGTTTCGATTTTCTCCGGGATGGTCTGCTCCAGGTCGTAGGCGAACCGGAAACTGTGGGGCTGGTCACAGAGGCGAAGCACCTCCTCCGCCAGCTCCTCTCCCCCTTCGCCGCCCTTGGCCCAGACCTGGCTCAGGGCCACGTTGACCCCATACTGGGCGCATCTTTCCCGGATGAGGGTCAGCTCTGCATCGGTGTCCTGGGAGAAGCGGTTGATGGCCACCACGGCGGGCAAGCCGTAAACCTGGGTGATGTTTTCAACGTGCTTTAGCAGGTTGGGAAGTCCCTTTTCCAGGGCCTCCAGATTTTCCTGAGAAAGGTCGGTTTTGGGCACGCCGCCGTTGTATTTCAGGGCCTTGACCGTGGCCACGATCACCACCGCAGAGGGCTCCAGACCGGCGTAGCGGCACTTAATGTCCAGGAACTTCTCCGCCCCCAGGTCGGCGCCGAAGCCCGCCTCCGTGACCACATAGTCGCAGAGCTTGAGCGCAGCATCCGTGGCAGAGACGGAGTTGCAGCCGTGGGCGATGTTGGCAAAGGGGCCGCCGTGGACAATGGCGGGGTTGTGCTCCAGGGTCTGCACCAGGTTGGGCTTGATGGCATCCTTGAGCAGTACCGTCATGGCCCCCTCCGCCTGGAGGTCATGGGCCGTCACCGGCTCTCCCTTTCGGTTGTAGCCGACCACGATCCGGGCGATTCGCCGCTTTAGATCCATCAGGTCGCTGGCCAGACAGAGAATGGCCATGATTTCCGAGGCCACGGTGATGTCAAAGCCCTCCTCCCGGGGCACGCCCTGCATTCTGCCCCCCAGGCCGCAGACGATATTCCGGAGCTGCCGGTCATTCATGTCCACGCACCGTTTCCAGGTGATGTTTTTTACGTCAATATCCAGAGCGTTGCCCTGCTGGATGTGGTTGTCCAGCATTGCCGCCAGAAGGTTGTTGGCCGCGCCGATGGCGTGGAAATCCCCGGTGAAATGGAGGTTGATGTCCTCCATGGGAACCACCTGGGCATAGCCCCCGCCGGCGGCTCCCCCCTTTACCCCGAACACCGGCCCAAGGGAGGGCTCCCGGAGACAGAGCATGGTGGACTTTCCCAGGCGGCAGAGGGCATCCGCCAGTCCCACACTGGTGGTGGTCTTTCCCTCTCCTGCGGGGGTGGGATTGATGGCCGTGACTAAAATCAGCTTGCCCTTTCGGGGGGCGGATTTTAGGGAATCCAGCTCCAGCTTGGCCTTGTACTTTCCATAATACTCCAGAAGCTCCTCCTGGATTCCCGCCTTTTGTGCCACCTCACGGATGGGAAGCAGCTTGGTGCTCTGTGCGATTTCAATGTCAGTTTTCATCGTTCTACACTCCTATTCCAGATGATCGGTACTACGGGCAGAAAAATAGCCAACTGCCCGGACAAGCTGCCCAGACGGTCGGCATTTCAAGAGCCATACTCCATGTGGTACTCCACTTCCGTCAGTTGTATGGCCAATGTCAGCATAGCATTTTCCCGGAGCTTTGTCAATAGGAAAATGCGCCGGTTCCCCGGGAACCGGCACCGGAAGGTTTTCACCTGAGCGTATGGCAGAGGTAGCCCTCCCGCACCCCGTAGGGGCTGATATAAATATCCTTACAGTGGAGGATTTCCCCCAGGGTGTCCAGCAGCAGCATTCCCGGGATAATGGTGTGGACCCGATCCGGGCAGACCCGAAGCACCAAATCTCTGGCCTTTTTGTCCCCTTGCTCCAGGGCCTCGCAGACCTCCGACACCTGACTGCACACCAGCATTCGGTTGTCCCTGGGCAGGCGGTGATACACATTGGCGATTTTCAGGGCCGCCCGGGCCGTCCCTCCTACGCCGCAGAGATGCTCTGCGCCCCAGCCCTTTTCCTTCACCGGCTTGAGCACCTCCCGAATCTCCCGGACAATGTCCTTGATTTCGGACTTCTTCGGCCAGATTTCCGAAACATTGCTTTGGAAAAGATTCAAAGAGCCAATGGAGAAGCTCTGGGCCATTTGAATCCGTCCCGCCGCAAAGGCCACCAGCTCCGTACTGCCGCCGCCAATGTCAAAGAGCATTCCATGCTCCAGCTTTGCCTGGGAAAGGGCCCCGTAATAGCTCAGCCGTGCCTCCTGCTCCCCGGAGATCACGTCAATGGAAAGCCCGGTGCGGTCTTGAATTGTCTCCGTGGCCTCCCGGGTGTTTTTGATGTTCCGAAGGGAGGCCGTGGCAAACACCCGCATTTCCTCCATGCCAAAGATGCGGAGCAGATGGTGAAAATTGTAAAGAGCCTCGCAGGCCCGGGCAATCCCCGGCTCGGTAAGCATTCCCTTTTCGATGTATCCCGCCAGGCCCGCCGTCTCCTTTTCCGAAAACAGCAGATGATAGCTTCCGTCCGGCTTTTCCTCATAGACGGAGAGCCGGATGGTATTGGAGCCTAAATCCACAATGGCGTGCTTCTTCATAAAACCCCTCGTTTCTTGTTGCGCCTAAAGCAATCGTATTATAACACATACGGCTGGATTTACCACCATAAATTTGCCCTCCGCCACACAGACTATCCCTTGAGGTGATCCTTATGCCAAAAGTCCTTGTCTGGGGCCTTCTGTGGGCCTGGCTGCTTTGCGGCACCGTCTGCGCCCAGGAGCCGATTCGGTGGGTGGATTTTGATGTGCCGGTGGCCGCCCTGGAGGCCGCCATGGAGCTGGATGTGGCTTCTCAGGGGCAGGAAATCGTTTTGGACTGGGTGGATATTTTGGCCCTTGCCGCCACCCATCATGGCAGCGGAAGGGTCTCCCCCGCCCAGGTGCGCCGTGCGGCGGAGGAGCTGCAAGAGGGTCTGTCCCTGCCGGAGGCCCAGCGGCGGTATTATCGCCATTATCAGGCCGCTTACGGCGCCGTTCTGGGCGGTCTGCTGGGCAACTATGCCATCCGTTCCCCGGAGGGAGCGTGGAAGCCCGCCTATGGGCTAAAGGCCTTTTGCCCGGTGGCTGCGGGCTGGGGCTTTACCCACTGCGAGGACTTTGGCAACGCCCGGAGCTTCGGCTACGCCAGGCGGCACCTGGGCAATGACCTGATGGGTTCTCTGGGTGCGCCCATTGCCGCCGTAGAGGGCGGAACCGTAGAGGCCATGGGCTGGAACCGCTACGGAGGCTGGCGAATCGGCATCCGTTCCTTTGACCGAAGGCGGTATTACTATTACGCCCACCTTCGCAAGGACAGCCCCTACGCCCCCGGCCTACAGGTAGGTGACACCGTAAACGCCGGGGACATTCTGGGCTTTATGGGCCGCACCGGCTATTCTGACCGGGAAAACACCAACAATATTGAAGTGGTGCATCTGCACTTTGGGATAGAGCTCATATTCGATGAAGCTAGAAGAGCAAACGGCCAGGAAATTTGGATTGATGTCTATCCCATTGTGGAGCTGCTGACCCGGCACCGGGTCACGGTGGTTTCGGACAAAGGCTCCGGAGACTATCGCCGGGCCTATGAATATATCGACCTGGATCGTCAGCCCCTTCCCAGCCGTTAAATCCTGGTGATGTCCGGGGGCCGTCTGGGGGCTGTCCGCTGGAATTTGATGTCCGGGTAGCCCAGCACAAGGCAGCGAACCACCGTCTCATGCTCCGCCAGGCCCAGCAGTCTGGGAATCTCCCGGCTGGCCCCGGCGCAGGCCGTGAAATACCCGCTATACAGGCATCCCAAGCCCTGGCTTGCGGCCATCAGCTCTCCATAGGCCGCCCCGGCGGCGGTGTCCCGTGCCGTTTGGCTGGAGGACACCAGCATCAGCAGCAGCGGCGCACCGAAAAACAGCGGGTCAAACTGGGGATCCTCCTTGCGCCGGGCAGCCCAGCGAATAAAGTTCTCCGCCCGACGCCTCTCTCCCGGCTCCTCCGTAGCCTCCAGTTGGGCCCTTCCCAGTGCTCCCAGGGCCTCCAGTGCCGCATCCAGCAGGGCCGGGATCCTCTCCGTCACCACAATGAATCGGGTTTCCTGAAGGTTTTTGGCAGTGGGACAGGCTCTCACCGCCTGGATAATGTTCTCCAGCAGCTCCTCCGGCACCGGCCTTTTCTGATAATGCCGGCAGGAGCGGCGGCTGCGCATCATGGACAGCAGCTTGTCTGGCGGCACCGAAACCCCCACCGGCTGAACATCATCCATGGGGAGCCGGTCATCCCCCAGGGCATTTTTAGGACATACCGCAATACAGTGGCCGCAGCCGATGCAGTTCTCTTTGGCCGTCAGTGCGGCCCGGCGATTTTCCAGGCTCAGTGCCCCGGGAAAGCAGTCCCTCACGCACAGACCGCAGCCCACACAGCGGCTTTTATCAATTTGAATCATAGGCATATACCTCCTGTTGCGCCTATTATACCGGGTATCCGGCAAAGCCGCAAGCCCTTTACAGGCTTGCGGCTGATCTGGGTTTCTATATAACCTCCTGGTTGTCCTTGGGAAGGAGGCCGCTGAATAGCAGCATGGAGACTGCGGCGGTGCAAACCGCTGCGTATGTCTCCGTAAACCAGGGGGCAATGGGGTAGGCCCCCGTGACCACCTCTATTACCGTCCAGGCCACCGCCACAACGCCGGTGAGTACCATGCTGATACAGGCGGCTTTTCCGCTGCGCTTCTTTTGAAGAATGCCAATCAGCAGCACCACGAAAATCGCACCACGGAGAGAGTAGGCCGCATAGACCACATCCAGCACCATGGTCTGCTTCACCAGGGCAATGGCCCCAATCCAACAGATCACCCCGGAGATAGCCGTCATCAGGCGGCTGACCGTCAGGAGCTTTTCCGGCGAGGCCTCCGGGTGCTTGGGCTCATAGAGGTCCTTTGCCAGCATGGTGCCGGAGGAGAGAATGATCGGCGAAACGGTGGACATAATGGCCGCCAGAATCGAGGCCAGCACCAGCCCTCCGGCCAGGGGCGGAAGGTTCAGCATCAAGGTGGGCAGGGCCAGCTTGGCCTCAGTCACCAGCTCGCCGCTGCTGCTAAGCAGGGTTCCCTGCTCCGACATAATCCGGGCCGCAATGCCCAGCGTAGCGGTAATCAGGCCAAAGGGGGCCACCACCAGTGCCGTGCAGAAGCAGGCGTGTCTAGCCGTTTTGATGTCCTTGGCGGCCAGCACCGGCTGAATCCCCGCCTGGGCCGTACAGGCACCCAGCAGAGAGGCGATGATCCAGGAGGAGATTTTCGTCCCGCCAATGGAGGTGGCGTTAAGCAGGCCGGGCTCAATGGCCCGGGCCTCCGTGAAGAAGGCCGCAAAGCCCCCGGCCCTGGTCACACAAATCACCAGTGCCAGAATCACCCCGGCGTACATAACAAACAAATGCATACAGTTTGCCGCCGCCACAGAGCACATTCCGCCCAGGATGGTAAAGACAATAAACACCGCCGCAAATATGGTGGCCGTCACCTGGAAATCCAGCCCCAGCAGGGCCTGTCCCAGCTTTCCCGCAGCGATGATCTGACTGAGCCCCACCACCAGCATCACCAGCACCAGCAGCAGGCAGGACACCTTTCGTGCCTGCTTTCCGAAGAATTTCGAGATAATGCCGGGGATGGTGTTCATATTCAGGCTCCGGTACAGCTTACAGAAGAATACCGCCAGGAACAAAACTCCCAGGCCGTTGGCGATGGTATACCAGGCCCCGGAAAGCCCATAGGTAAAGCCATACTCCGACACGCCGGAGGTGGCGGTACCACCCAGCCACTCCCCTGCGGCAGCAAAAACAATGGCAGCCATGCCCATCTGCTTTCCCTGAAAGGCTCCGTCATTCTTTGTGCGCCGGGAGGACACAAAGCCGATGACCAGGGTCAGGGCCAGATAGGCCAGCACAATCAGCAATTCAAAAGACATAGCTGTTTGACACCTCCAAAAACCTTAGAACTATACCAAGGTTTAGGTCTATTATATAACCAGTTAGCTATATTGTCAAACACGCCTATGCCAAATATGCCGGATTTCTCCTATAAATTTTCAGTCAATCCGCCAGTACCCTCCCCTTTCCTCGGGCCGGCACTCCTTTTGGCAGAGGCTATCTCCCCTTCCGAAACTCACCGGGGGTACACCCCTTCAGCTCCCGGAAGGTCTTGGCGAAGTAGCTCATCTCCTGAAAGCCGCATTGCTGTCCGATGTCGGAGATTCTCTGATTTGTGGAGAGCAGCAGCTCGGCCGCCCGCTGAATCCGTACCTGCTTGACGTATTGAATGGGAGAATGGCCAATTACGCTTCGGAAGCACCGCAGGCATTCGCTTTCACAAATATGGGCACTGTCTGCAATCTGTGCCAGGGAAACCTCCCCGCTGTAGTGCTCTTGAATGTATTGGAGCATGACCTTGACTCGCTCTCCGTCCCGCAGGGCCTTTTCGGAGGCTTTCCTTTCAGCGCAGGGATGATTTTGGAACAGCAGCAGGACAACCTGGGAAAGCAGCTCCCGCACCTTAAATTCAAAGCCCGCCTGTTCGGAGACACAAGCCTTCCATGCGCCGCCAATTGCCTCAACGGTGCCCCGCTCCCTCTCCCCGAAAAAGCAAATGCAAGGTCTGGACAGGTCGGTAATCAGGGGCTCCAGATATTTCTGCCAAAATATGCTGTCCACCCCGCCTCCCACAAAGCGTGGATGGAACACCACGGAACGGAGTCGGCACGGCTCTCCTCCGGTCTGCCAGGCCCCGTGTAAGACGCCCGAGTTGATAAACAATCCTTCTCCCTGCTTTAGGAGATAGTCCGTGCCGCTGACAGAGAACCGGGCCGTTCCCCTTTCCACAACCACTACCTCCAGTTCCTTGTGCCAGTGCCATGTGACCCCCGATTTACAAAGGTCGTCATGGTAGCAGGCCACGGGAAAAAGTGCCGTGCCATGCTCCGTCAGCTCCCGGCCCTTTGGGTCAATGGAGATAGGAGCACATTTGCTCAGTGCCAATCCCCGCACCTCCCTTTTAGCGATTTTGTCGTATAAAATCCGGGAATATGTCCTAATCCCACGCCACTTTCCATGATATAATTGTATCAGCAAAAAAGGAGGAATGCAAGATGGTTCACCTGCTTCTTGTGGTGATCTATATTTCTTTTATCAGTCTGGGGCTGCCGGATTCTCTGCTGGGCTCCGGTTGGCCAAGTATGTATCCCCAGCTTGGCGTCCCGGTTTCCTATTCCGGCATTATTTTTATGATTATTTCCGTAGGAACGATTCTTTCCAGTCTGCAAAGTGACCGGCTGACACGCCGCATGGGAACGGGACGGGTCACGGCCTTTAGCGTGGCCATGACCGCCATAGCCCTGTTTGGCTTTTCCGTCAGCCACACCTTCTGGCAGCTTTGCCTCTGGGCGATTCCCTACGGCCTTGGCGCAGGAAGTGTAGACGCTTCTCTGAATAACTATGTGGCCCTCCACTATCAAAGCAAGCACATGAGCTGGCTACACTGTATGTGGGGCGTAGGCGCAGCCTCCGGGCCGTACATTATGGGATATATCATTACAAATGGCGGAACCTGGAATGGTGGATACCGCTGTGTCTCCATAATCCAGATTTTCTTGACGGCGATCCTGCTGTGCAGTCTCCCCCTTTGGAAGGGCCGACCCCAGCCGGCGAGCTCCTCCGCCAGCACCAGCCAGGGGAGGGCCCTTTCCATCCGGGATGCACTAAAGCTCAGAGGCGTAAAAAATGTTCTGCTTTGTTTCTTCTGCTACAGTGCTCTGGAACAGACCACCGGCCTGTGGGCCAGCAGCTACCTGACCCTGTATAAGGGCGTTCCTGCGGAAACGGCTGCGTCCTTTGCCAGTATGTTCTTTATCGGCATCACCATCGGACGGATGCTAAACGGCTTTGCCACCGCAAAGCTCAACGACGTGCAGCTGGTGCGCCTGGGACAGCTTTTGATTGCCTGCGGGATCCTCGTGATGCTCCTGCCCCTGGGTACTGCTGCTTCTCTAGTCGGCTTTGTAGTAATCGGCCTGGGCTGCGCCCCCATCTATCCCTGTCTCATTCACGCCACCCCAGCCCATTTCGGCGCAGACAATTCCCAGGCGATTATTGGGCTTCAAATGGCCTGCGCCTATGTGGGAACCAGTCTGATGCCGCCCCTGTTTGGGCAGCTAGCCCAGCACATCTCGGCTTCCCTGCTGCCGATTTATCTGATTGCAATTTTGGTGCTGATGATCGTTATGCACGAAAGCCTGGTTCGCAAGGTCGCCCCCAGGGCGGAGCCCTCGAAGTGCTGATGGCTTTTTACGCAAAGGCTGCCAAGGGCCGAAGCGCTTGGCAGCCTTTTTCTCTGTTTTTTCGCAGGGTTTCTTACCGCTTGATCTCCTGGGGAATCTTGTACCGATCCTGATACAGGCCCAGCACGTCCACGTTGCTATAGTAGCCGTCGGAAACCTTAAAATGCCGTCTGCCGCCGGTCATGATAATGTCGGCGATATTGGCATTGGTGCGCATTTTGTCGTTACTGGCACTGGCACCGGGCCGCTCCCAGTAAATGGCCGCAATCTCATCTCTGGGGATCTCCGTGGTTTTGAAGGTCTCCTTAATGATCACTGCGTTTTCATAGCAGCTCACGCCGCCCTGCATGGTCTTAATGCAGTATACCAGCACCAAAATTCCCACCAGTAGCAGTGGAATGCTGACGAAGTTAAAGCCACCCTTGCTGACGCTGTAGCCTACCACGGCCACTCCGGCAATCAGGAACACCGCAGCCACCATGAGCATACCGCTGACCGCAATCAGCAGCGGCTTTGCCTCTCCCAGCTTCTTCCCATACTTTTCTTCCACAAGCCATACCTCCTTGGCATCTGCGCCAAATTTTATCCCTACTATATCACAGGTGCCCGGGAAAGTCAGCAGTTTTTTAGAGGTCAAAGGAAATTTCAGAATTATGTCTGTTAGTTGGCTAATATTTTTATGCATCCTGCCCAAGGCCCATCACAATTTCAACACATTTCCATTTTAAGGGGGCATTAACGGGCATTATATCGATCCAACGCAGTCTGATAGATGTCGATATACTCCTGAACGCCCATGGTTTTCATCTGGCTCAAATATGCATCCCAGGTGCGAACGATGTTGGTTGCACCGTTACGGCGTATGGGGTTTCGTTTTATCGCTGCTTGTGCGTACATCGGCGGCACCTCCTTCCTTGGACTTTCAGTGTTGCAAACGAAAATTTATTTTACAGCTTTTATAGTAGCGGTAGCACCCCATTCGGCAAGGATCTCAGTAGAGGAAAATCCTGCTTCAGTCAAAACCTGTAACTCGTTCGCCTTTGTAAGCGGCGTATCATAATGATAAAACTCATTATCATAAATTCCTTGCTCAGACTTTAATCGCAGCAGTTCTTGTCTGTAAAACTGCTCCTGCTCGTCCGTTTCCGCAAAATAATCAGTTAAGATGAAGTATCCTCCGTGCGGCAATGGCTGATATGCTTTTCTATAAAGGCAACACTTTTGCTCTTTGGTGAAATGATGCAAGGACTCAACAGATACGATTGCATCATAACATTCTTTTTCAAAAGAAACATCAAAATATGTGAGACCATCCCAAACTTTGTGTAAACCAAGATCATGGTGTATAATAGGGACACAAAGATGGAGGTAAGCACAATGGCAAGAAGAACACGGAGTCCCGAAGAAAAAGAGCG
>CAVJIP010000107.1:0-14830 GCA_963649625.1 Bacteroidaceae bacterium | reverse complement strand
GCTTTAAAGTGTTGAAGTGATAGTCGAGATATGATATATTAAGTTTACCTACAATTTATCATATCCGGCTGAGAAAGGAGAATTATGAATAAACAACCGGATAAAATCACAGCCTTGTATTGCCGTCTTTCCCGTGATGATGAGCAAGACGGAATATCGGGCAGTATAAAGAATCAGCAAGCTATCCTTGAAAAGTACGCAAAGGATAACGGCTTTGAAAACACAAGAGTATTTGTTGATGACGGATGGTCGGGTACAAACTTTGCAAGACCTGCCTTTACCGAGATAATGGAGCTTGCAAATCAAGGCAAAGTAGGAACACTGATTGTCAAAGACCATTCAAGGCATGGGCGTAACCGTTTGATTGTCGGTCAACTGTTGGAGGAATGCTTTGATGAGTTAGGCGTCAGATATATTGCAATAATGGATAATATCGACACGGCTAACGGATTAAGCGACCTTGTTCCTATGCAAGACCTTTTCAACGAATGGCACGCTAAGAATACAAGTCAAAAGGTACGCAATGTATTCAAGAACAAAGGTATGTCTGGTGTACCGTTGACTACCAACCCGCCTTTCGGATACGAAAAAAATCCAAATGCTAAAAACGAATGGATTATTGATGAAGAAGCGGCAAAAACAGTCAAAAGAATATTTGATTTATGTGTTGAAGGTTACGGACCGTCACAAATTGCAAAGAAGTTAAAAGCCGACAAGGTTTTAACTCCGACAGAATATTGGATAAGTATAGGCAGAAAGTGTTCCAAGCCACCGACAGTTCCGTTTGGTTGGTGTTCGTCAACGGTTGCCGACATTCTTGCCAAACAAGAATACTGTGGCGATACGGTGAATTTCCGAAGTACAACTAAATCATTCAAGAACAAAAAGAAAATCGAAAGACCTCAATCGGAGTGGCAGATATTTGAAAATACTCATCCTGCCATTATTGAGCGAGAAGTATTTGATTTGGTTCAGGAATTGCGCAAGCACCGACGCAGACCGACAAGAAGTGGAATAGTCAGTCCGTTTTCAGGACTTCTTTACTGTGCCGATTGTGGAGAAAAACTTTATTACAGCGTCACCAACAACTACAAACGAGAGCAAGCTTACTTCTTCTGCTCGTCTTATCGCAAAAATTCCGATGTATGCTCTGCACACTATATCCGAGAAAAAGTTGTTGAACAGCTTGTTTTAGAGAGTATGCAACGAATACTTTTGAATGTTCAGGCATTTGAAAAGGAATTTGCACGCAAGCAAATGGATTGCTACCAAGATGACAAGAAAAAAGAACTTGCAACAAAACGAAAAGAGTTAAACAAGCTCAAACAGCGTACAAACGAGATAGACAACCTAATACAACGGCTTTATGAGGATAATGTAAGCGGTAAAATATCCGATGAGCGTTATGCTACCTTATCTGTTTCCTATGAAGAAGAACAAAAGAAAATCAAAGCTGAAATACCAGAACTTGAATCCTATCTTTCGTCCGAAACCGATAAGTCGGAAAGCTTACAAAAATTCATCAACAAAGTCAAGCAAATTACGGAGTTAAAGGAACTCACTCCCGAACTCATACACGAATTTATTGACAAAATCGTAGTCTATGCACCAAGATATCTTAACTCAAAACGAGTACAGGTCATCGACATTTACTACAACGGTGTAGGCATACTCAGAGAACTTACACCCGAAGAAATGGAAAATGCGTTTCAACACCACCTGTCAAAACGCAAACAAAAAACGGCATAGCAAACACTACACCGTTAAAATTTAATACTTATTTTAAATTACAAAAGCCATCCCGGGGCACACCTTCCTTACGAAGGGTGCCCCATCCGGGACACGTTGCTGTGCCACAAGTAAGCGGTCTTATGAATTTACTGATATATTACCCTCGATAGGGACAAACTTCGTATGTAACACGGCAGGAGAGAATTTTCCTGCCGTGTTACATGTGCTTCAGTTTGTTTTCAAATTGCGGATGCGCGGATTTTGAAAACGCAGAAAAAGGCTCTGACCTTTTACAGTCAAAGCCTTTTTCAGCCATTGCAATGCCTTAGTCTTAATTAAGTTTTATCATACTGCCTTATAAAACCTCAGCATTCGCCGGTTTGTGTTGCGGGAATGGAGGAAATGTGATATAATCAAGGAGAAGCGTCCCGATGGATGCAGACCGGCAGCCGCCCGGGATTGGAGGAAACGGCTATGGCAGAATTCTCAGAGCAGCTCAAGACGGCCATCACAAATAGTGGGGTTCCCATTTCCAGAATTGCCCGCCAAAGCGGGCTTTCCCAGTCCATGCTGTATAAAATGCAAAGCGGCAGCCGACTGCCGGACAGCCTGGAAACCCTGGAGCGAATGACCTCCGCCATGGCCTGCTCCCTGCCCCAGCGGCAGGAGCTGCTGCAAAGCTATCGCATTGCCCGGGTAGGCCCCACCCGTTATCGCTGTTTCCAGGAGATGCGGCAGATGCTCGCCGCCATGGCCCGCTCTGCGCCGCTGCCTAAAACGGGAGACGTGGCCCATGCGATGGAGGTTCCGTCGGTAATCGCCGGGGCAAGCAACATTGACCTGGTGATGCAATATTTGCTGGAAAAGGAGACCCTCCGGCCCAATGGGTGCATTCGGCTGATGCTCCCTTTGAACTTTGGCTACTGCGTAGGCTATTTGTCCCAGGCCCTGGCCAACTGCCACCCGGAGTTTGGGTCGGTGGAGCATTTGTTTTACCTCCAGGCCACCCAGACGGACGAGGCCATGTACTATAATGTCACCACCATGCGGGAGGTTCTGCCCCGAATCGTCACCATGCCCAGATACCATGCCCGCTATAGCTATCTGACGGATCCGGGGGTGGGAACCGTACCCTTTCCCTATCTGGTCATCACCTCCGATGGGGTCATGCAGATCGGCATGAAGGGCCAAAAGGCCGTATTCCTGGAAGATTCTGCTGTCCGGGATCGGTTTATTGACTCCTTTGAGGAAACGGCCAGGCAATTCCAGCCTATGGTGGAGGCGGGAGCCCCCAGCATGGAGATGTATTTCCGCATTTGGGCCAATGTGACCCGGCCCATGCTGGAGGAAACCATCCGGGCCGTCTGCATTGCCACTGCGCCCTGTATTCTCAGCAGCCTGCCCAGGGAGCTTTCCCTGAAATATCTTCCCAAGGAAATGATGCGCCCGGAGATGCTGGAGATCAGCCGGCAGTTCTACGAAAAGGCCACAGAGGGCGGCTGTGTGTCCTTCTTCACAGAGGAAGGGCTCCGGCATTTGATTGAGACCGGGCAGATCGTGGAAATGCCGGGGAATTTTGTGCCCAGAGGAGAGCGGCAGGACATTCTCCTGGCCCTGAGGATTTTTATTCAGCGGTGCAGGGAGGGGATCAATGTGCCCTGCCTGTTCCGGGAAAACCTGTTTCAAGGGGTGGGCCAGTTTGCCATGTCCCAGCGGGGCGACAGTCTCCTGACGCTGTTTGAGCATACCCCGGGCATGGCCTGTGCCAACATCACCGAAAGCAGTCTGTCCAGGCTGGTATCGGAGTATGCCGAGGCTGCGGAGATGGTGGGGGATGTGTATTCCCCGGCGGAAAGCATTGAAATCATGGAGCGGATTGTAAGCAGCTTCCAATAACCGAGAGAGGAAGTATATATGTCAGACTTTTCGGAAAGGCTGAAAGCGGCCATCACAAAAAGCGGGGTTCCCGTTTCCAGAATTGCCCGCCAAAGCGGGCTTTCCCAGTCCATGCTGTATAAAATACAAAGCGGCACCCGGCTGCCGGACAGCCCGGAGACCCTGGAAAGGCTTCTTTCCGCCATGGCCTGCGCCCTGCCGGAGCGGAACAGCCTGCTCCGGGAATATCAGGTGGAGCGGATCGGCACCAATCGCTACCGCAGCTTTCAGGAGCTAAAGGGAATGCTGGCGGATATGACCGAGGTGCTGCCCATCGCCCCCATGGGCCTGACCCGCACCACAGGGGAGCTTCCCCAGATCATCACCGGCAGTGCCAACGTAAACGCCGCCGTCCAGGCCGTGCTGGGCACGGAGACGGCCCGGCCCCAGGGCCACATGGAGCTGATGGTGCCTCTCCGCTATGGCTACTGCTTTGAGAGCCTGTCCCAGGCCCTGGCCGACTGTGACGACAGCTTTTCCGGCTGTTGTCACCTGTTTTGCCTCCAGGCCTCCGGCACCGATGAGGCCCGGCTCCACAATATGCAGGCCCTGCGGCAGGTGCTGCCCCGGATCACTCTGATGGAGCATTATGATCCCAGATATTGCTATCTGCCGGATCCGGACAACGGCACGGTGCTGTTCCCCTACTTTATTATCACCTCCGGCGGGGTGCTGATGCTGGACAGCACCTTCCAGAACGCCACCTTCTGCCGGGAGACAGGGGTGCGGGATCTGTATCTGAAAAAGTTCAACGTGCTTCGAAAGCAGTTTTCGCCCATTTTGCACCGGGGCGGCGGGGACATTGTGTCCTATCTCTCGGCCTTTCAGGCTCTGGTGGCGGGGCCGGAGCATCCCCGGCCTGTGGCCATGTCCAGCAATCCCTCCATTCTTGCCTGCATTCGCCCGGAGCTGGCGGCCAAGTATTTCCCGCCGGAGGCCCTCCGGCTGCCCCAGGTTTGGAAGGCGGTGGAGCAGTTTTACCGCTACTCCGGGGAAATGGGAAACGAGACCTTCTTTACCATGGAGGGCCTGGAGCAGCTGATTGAAACAGGGGTTCTCACGGAGATACAGGGAAGTGGCATTCCCCGAATCAGCCGGGAGGATGTGCTCGATGCCCTGGGAGAGCTGGTGCGCCGGAGCCGACAGGGGAATATGACCCCCTATATGTTCCGGGAAAACGTATTCTCCGGCACCTTCCGGTTCTGCATGGGGCTATATGACACCAAGCTGTTTTCCATCTGTGAGCAGCCCCAGGGGCAGGCGGTGTTTGCGGACATCAGCGAGGCCACCCTGGCCTATGTGCTGGGAGACTATGCCAAATGCGCCCTGGAGCTGGGAGACGTGTACTCCCCCCAGGAGACCATTGCGCTTCTGGAGAAAACCCTGCGCCAATACGGCAAATAATTGGACAAACTTTTGGACAGACTTTGTGACCAAATAAATAGGGAGAGCACTTGCATTTCCCCTGGAATTTCAGTATAATAAGGCCACGAAGTTTAGCTGGCAGCTTGCCGGTTACTTCTGAAAGTTTGCTACCTCTCCATAACCATAATATGCTTTCTGGCCGCATCCTCGGATGCGGCCAGAAAGCCTTTTTATGCTGCACATTTTCCTCATAAATCCTTGGGGAATGATGGGCCTTTATTCTTCCGCCTTTTCTTCAAACTGCCGGACGATTCGCCGGACGGACTCAAACAGGTAGGGCTTTAAGGTTTCCAAATCACAGGGGCTTTGATACAAAATGGCATTGCTGCCGGCAGGGCCGGCCAGTTCAATGAGCAGATAGAACAAAATGGCCGACTCCTCGTCGGAGATGCCGTGCTGGCGGGTCATGCCGGTAAAGGCCGAGAGCACGTCCTGGTCCTCCTGGTCGGCATGGGAAAACTCCTGCTTGATGATGCCCCAGCTCAGGTTTCGGGACAGGAGAATCAGCAGATCACGGTGGCTGGCCAGCTGGTCAAGAATATGGTTGGTGATAAAGACAAACTGCTCCTCCAAAGAGGGAAAGCTCCCGCTCTGCATGGCGGTATAGGCATCCATCAGCAGGCGGCGGGATTGGCGAATCACCAGCTTGTTCCGAATGTCATACTTGTCCTTAAAATAGAGATAAAAGGTTCCCTTGGCCACCCCGGACCGGGCGGCAATGTCGGAGATGGAGGTTTTATTCAGCCCCTGATCCGTGAAAAGCTGGAGGGCCGCATCCAAAATCGCCCCTCGCTTTAAGCGTTTATTTTCCTCTACCTTGCCCACAACAATTCCTCCTCCGGGAGATTTCAGGGGTATTATAGCGGTTTTCGGCAAACTATGCAATAGCTCCGGGAAAAATTTCTGACCATTCGTCATTTTTGAGATTGACGAATGGTCATTTTTGTAGTACAATGCCTCTTGGAAAAATAAATGACTCATAGTCATTTCTGAGGAGGCATTTGACGCAATGATAAAATTTGGACGGTTTATCGCAAAGCACCGGGTTTTGGTCTTGATTCTGGCGGTGCTCCTGCTGATTCCCTCCGTCATGGGCTATCTGAAAACCCGGGTCAATTACGACATTCTGACCTATCTGCCGGATAACATTGACACCATGGTGGGGCAGGAGATTTTGCAGGACGAGTTTGGAAAGGGCGGCTACTCGATGGTGGTGGTCCGAGGGCTGGATGACAAGGGCGTTTCTAAAATGCGGGAGGACTTCAGCCAGGTAGACGGGGTGGCGGATGTGCTCTGGTATGACAGCATTGCCAGCCTGTCTATGCCCAAGGGGTTTCTCCCGGAGGAGCTCCTGGAGAAGTTCAACACCGAGGACAGCACCCTGATGCTGGTGTTCTTCACCGGGGGCACCTCCAGTGACGAAACCCTGGAGGCTCTGGCAGAGCTAAAGGAAATCGCCGGAAGGGACGCTTTGATTGGCGGCATGACCGCCACCATCTCCGACACCCGGGACTTGACGGAAAAGGAGGAGCCCATCTATGTGCTCATCGCCGTGCTGCTTAGCTGCGTGGTGCTGGCCATTACCATGGACTCCCTGATGCTGCCCCTGCTGTTTATCGCCAGCATCGGTATGGCAATTCTCTATAACCTGGGCACCAATATTTTCGCAGGAGAGATTTCCTACATTACCATGGCCCTGGCGGCGGTATTGCAGCTGGGCGTTACCATGGACTATTCCATCTTCCTGTGGCACAGCTTCTCGGAGAATCTTCCGCTTTATGACGACAAAAACGAGGCCATGGCCCACGCCATTGCGGCCACCTTCTCCTCGGTGGTGGGCAGCTCCCTGACCACCGTGGCCGGATTTATCGCCCTGTGCTTTATGAGCTTTACCCTGGGCCTGGATTTGGGCATTGTGATGGCAAAGGGCGTGGTGTTCGGGGTGATCAGCTGTATTACCATTCTGCCGGCCATGATCCTGGTGTGCCACAAGGCCATCGTGAAAACCACCCACCGGTCTATTCTTCCGGACGTGGGCCGTCTGTCCGGGGGCATTATGAAGCACTATAAGCTGTTTATGGTGGCGTTTCTGATCCTGCTGGTGCCTGCCCTTTACGGCTACAATCACACCAGCGTCTACTACAATCTGGATTCCACCCTGCCGGAGGAGCTGGACAGCTCCCAGGCCAATGCGGCCCTGCGGGAGGACTTTAAGATGGGTGCCCTCCACCTGCTGCTGCTTGACAGCGATACCTCCTCCACGGACATTCGGAGTATGTCCCGGGAGATGGAAGAGGTGGACGGAGTAAGCTATGTGCTGGGGGTGGATTCCCTGGTGGGCAGCCTGATTCCCGATGCATTTCTCCCCTCGGAGCTGACCTCCGCCCTGGAGAGCGAGGACTACAAGCTCATGCTCATCGGCTCGGAGTACGCCACAGCCAGCCCGGAGGTAAACAATCAGATCACCCAGCTCCAGGCCATCACCAAAAAGTATGACGACAGCTCCATGCTCATCGGCGAGGCCCCCTGCACCAAGGATTTGATCACCATAACCGACCACGACTTTGCAGTGGTAAACTCCGTGTCCATCGGACTGGTGTTCCTGATCATTGCGGTGGTGCTGCGGTCTGTGATTCTGCCCTTCCTGCTGGTGGCGGTGATTGAGTTCGCCATCTTTGTAAACATGGGCATTCCGGGCTTTACGGGAACGGAGCTTCCCTTTATCGCCTCCATTGTGATCGGAACCATTCAGCTGGGTGCCACCGTGGACTACGCCATTTTGATGACCAACCGGTATCTCCGGGAGCGCACCCAGGGCAAAAGCAAGCGGGACGCAGTGGAAACGGCCCTGCACACCTGCGCCACCTCCATTATGGTCTCGGCCCTGAGCTTCTTCGCCGCCACCTTTGGCGTGGGTATTTACTCGGACGTGGCCCTGATCGGCAGTCTTTGCTCCCTGATGGCCAGAGGCGCAATCATCAGCATGGTCACGGTGCTTTTGGTACTGCCCGCTGTGCTCTACATTTTTGACAAGCCTATTATCGCTACCACCCTGGGCGCAAAGCGCGCAGTGAAGGAGCATACAGAAAATCAGGAGGTAACATTATGAAAAAACAATTGATTCGGCTTACCGGCGATTTGCTGGCCGCCACGTTTTTCGTTTCGTCTATGGGCCTTGGGGTGCTGGCTGCTGACAAGTCGGCCCTGGAAAAGAATGAGACGGTTTATGTGATCGCCGGGGCTGACGGCTCCGCCAGCGATGTGATCGTCTCCGACTGGCTGAAAAACGGCGGAGCCAAGGACATTCTCAAGGACAATTCCAATTTGAAGGACATTACCGTGGTCAAGGGGGATGCGGAGCTGTCCGGCTCCGGCAGCAGTATGTCCTGGACCACCGGCGGGGAGGACGTGTACTATCAGGGCACCAGCCAGCAGGAGCTGCCGGTGGGGGTGAAGTTCACCTACACCCTGGACGGCAAAACCGTCACCCCGGAGGAGCTGGCGGGGAAAAGCGGCAAGCTCACCATTACCATTGAATACACCAACACCCAGAAGGAGACGGTGGAGGTAAACGGCAAGTCCGAGACCATGTATGTGCCTTTCCTGATGGCCACCGGCCTGCTGCTGAGCAGCGACACCGTGAAAAACGTGGAGGTAGACCACGGCATGGTGGAAAATGACGGCGACCACACCATTATCCTGGGCTACGGCCTGCCCGGCCTGTCCGAGAGCCTGAAGCTGGACGAAATGGCGGAGGCCCAGAACAGCAAAAAGGACAAGGACGACAAGGCCATTGAGGCCCCGGAGATTCCCAGCACCGTGACCATTACGGCGGACGTGACGGACTTCTCCCTGGACATGACCGTGACCTTGGCCACCTGCGGGGTGCTGGATCAGCTGGATCTGGACGGCAGCGAAACCCGGCAGCAGCTGGAGGATGCTCTCGATGAGCTGGACGATGCGGCCCAGCAGCTGGTAGACGGTACCCAGGAGCTGCTGGACGGAGTGGATGAGCTCAAGGACGGGGCCCAGGAGCTCAAGGACGGAGCCTCCGAGCTCAGCGATGGGGCCGGCACCCTGGCCACCAGCATGGGCAGCCTGGTGGCAGGGATCCAGTCCGCCATGGAGGGCTCCAGCACCCTGGGCAGCGGCATTGACCAGCTCCAGAGCGGGGCCAGCAGCCTCCAGAGCGGCATGGGCCAGCTTCAAAGCGGCGCAGCCCAGCTGACCAGCGGAACCACGGCCCTCCAGAACGGGGCCCATACCCTGGCCGACAAGGCCACCGAGCTGCAAACCGGGGCTGCGTCCCTCAGTGACGGAGTGGCGGCCCTGAAAACCGGGGCGGCCTCCCTGGCCAGCGGCACCGGCAATCTGCTGGCAGGGGTGACTACCCTGCAAAGCAAGCTGGCCTCCGCCGATGTGTCCGCCCTGAAGCAGGGCTCCTCCGGGCTGGCCGCCGGCACGGCCTCTCTGGAGAGCAGCATCTCCGGCCTGAAAACCGGCGTAGAGGCCGTACAGACCGCCACGAAAGATGTTGTGGGAAAGGCCTATGATGCGGGTATCGACACCGGCTCCGCCCAGGCCACCACAGCGGCCAACACCGCCCTGAACAGTGCCATTGACAGTGCAATCAGTACGTTGGAGAGCCAGATAACCGATACTACCGATGAAGCAACAAAAACAGCCATCAATGCCGCTATCAGCAGCCTGAGCAATCAGAAAAACACAGCCACCGCTACCGTCTCCGACAGCGAGGAGGCCAAGGCGACGCTCCAGGCCGGGGTGGACACCGCCTTCAGCGGCCTGTACGATGAAGAAAAGGGCATTCCCGCTTTGGCCGCCGGTGCCGGTAAGCTCACCGCCGCAGCCACGGCGGTGGACGGCGGTGTGGACAGCCTGACCGGGCAGCTGAGTGCTCTGGCCACCGGAGTTGGAGATCTGTATGACGGGGCCAGTGAGGTGGACACCGGGGCCAAGGCCCTGTCCCAGAAGCTGGGCGAGGCCGCAGTAGGTGCCGCCGCAGTGAAGGACGGAGTGGACCAGGCCGTGGCAGGCGCAGGACAGCTCTCCGGCGGCATTGACCAGGTGGCCCAGGGTGCCACCAGCCTCTCCGACGGCATTGACAGCGCCGCCTCCGGGGCAGCCCAGCTAAACTCCGGCCTCCAGAGTGCCTCCTCCGGCTCCTCCAGCCTGACCAGCGGTCTGGGAACCGCCGCCTCCGGGGCCCAGCAGCTGGACGATGGAGCCAACACCCTGTCCTCCGGGGCCCAGACCCTCTATGAGGGCACGGAAACCCTCTATGACGGCGTGCAGGAGCTTCAGGACGGCGCCAAGGAGCTCAGTGACGGCATGAAGGAGTTCCAGGAGGACGGCATCGAGAAGATCGTAGACCTGTATCAGGACAACATCCCCACCCTGATTGAGCGGCTCAAGGCCCTCAAGGAGCTGGGCGAGGACTACAGCAGCTTCTCTGGCCTGCCCAAGGACGCAGAGGGCAAGGTGAAGTTCCTGATTCGGACGGAGGGCATCACCACCGAGGACAGTGACGACGAATAAAATACACCCACGACAGGCCGGGAAAACTCCCGGCCTGTCTTTTTCTCATAGCGGAAACATTTTCGGGGAAAAATACGTTTATTATAGTGGGGCCGGGCTGGGATGCCCGGGGAAAGCCCTGGCCGTAAGAAATTCTTAAGGATTTTTTATCACATTGTCAACACAAAAATCACACAAAAGACTCAACTTCCCTTGAAGTACCGGGGACTTTGTGTTATAGTACTTCCTGGGCTTCACTGCCGATTCCCGCCGGGCCGCCCTGGGGCCAGGGACAAAAGGATGTTTGATATATTGGGTAAACGTATGCGGAAGAACAGCTTTGTAGAGGGCACCTTTATTGCCTACGGGGCCATTGTAATCTCAAAGCTCATGGGTGCGCTCTACAGCATTCCCTTCTATCAGATGATTGGCGACCGGGGAGGGGTGATCTATTCCTGCGCCTATAGCATCTATGTGCTGTTTTTGGATATTTCCACCTCCGGTGTGCCCATCGCCGTGAGTATTGTGATCAGTGAATATAACGCCAAGGGGATGTATCGCTCCAAGGAGCGGGCCTACTCCGTGGCCCTGCAGGTGGTCATGGGCCTGAGTCTGGCGTCCTTTTTGGTGATGGAGCTGTTTGCCCGGCAGATTGGCCGGTATTTCCTGGAGGACATGACCGGCGGCGTCAGCGTAGAGGACATTGCCGCAGGGGTTCGCATGGTGGCGGTCTGCCTGCTGATCGCCCCTCTGCTGAGCATTAAGCGGGGCTATCTCCAGGGACACAAGTTCTTATCGGCCCCCTCCCAGAGCCAGGTCATCGAGCAGCTGGTGCGGATTGCGGTGGTGCTGGCCGGAACCTACCTGAGCATCTATGTGCTGAAGCTGGGGGTGACGGTGGGGGTCTGCGTGGCCCTTTCGGGCACGGCTCTGGGGGCCTTGGCGGCCTATCTTTACCTGGCCCGGAAAAGCCGTGCCAGCCGGGAGGCCTTTATGACGGGCGCATCCATGGAGGAGCGTCCGGCGGCCACCGGGGAGATCATCCGGAAGGTGTTCTCCTACTGCGCAACCATTGTGATCATGACCGTCTCCATCAGCATCTATAGCCTGGTGGACATGAAAATGCTACTGGTGGGTCTGCACCGGCTCCACTACTCCGATGCAGACACCCAGGTGATTGCCAGCATTGCCTCCACCTGGATTCCGAAAATCTGCATGATTATCACCGCCCTGTCCACGGGCCTGGTCAGCAGCATTGCCCCCCACATGGCGGAAAGCCGCTCCAACGGGAACCGGGGAGAGATCAACCAAAAGCTCAATCAGGCTCTAAGCACGGTGATGCTAATTTCCGTGCCTCTGGGCCTGGGTATGATTATTTTCGCCGAGCCCCTGTTTACCCTGTTTTACGGGCAGAATGTCTACGGCGGGGGGATTCTCCGGCTGGCCATTGTGGTAAACGTGGTGGGAAGTATGGCCACCGTCACCAGTATGTCCATGCAGAGCATTGGCCGGGGCCGGACGGTGTGCTATGTGACCATTGCGGGAATTATCCTGAATGCGGCCCTGGATCTGCCCCTGATTTATCTGTTTGATGCGCTGGGGCTGCCGGCCTATCTGGGGGCCACCACGGCCAGCATTGTGGGCCAGGCCGTCACCCTGGGACTGCTGCTGCTGTCTCTCAAGGCATCCTACGGGTTTTACTATAGACCGGTGCTGGGGGTGCTCCTCCGGGAAATGCCCGCCATGGGGGCCATGGGGGCGGTGGCGCTGCTTCTGGACTGGGTCTGGCCTCCCGTGACGGCCCAGAGCCTTCTTCTGGTGGTTCAGCTGGCAGTGTATGCCCTGGCAGGGGGCGGAGTTTACCTGCTTTTGGCCTATCGGCTGGGGGTCGTAGAGACGGTGCTGGGCCGGGAGGCAGTGGAACGGCTTTTGGGAAAGTTTAAGGTTGGAAGGAAAGAGAAATGAAAAAATTGCAGTTTTGGATTGCCCTTTGGGCCGGAAAGCTGTTTCTGTGGTGGTATAAGCGCACAGGCCATGTGCGCAATGACCGGCCCGGTATGGTGTCCATGCGACTGTGCGGAGAATTTTTAAGCTATGTGGCCAAGCCGGCGCTGACCATTGCGGTCAGCGGGACCAACGGCAAAACCACCACCTCCAGTATGATCGCCTCGATTCTCACGGAGGAGGGGAAAACCGTCTCCTACAACGACTGGGGGGCCAACCATCACGCAGGCCACGCCCGGTGCCTTTTAGATGCGGTGGACATTTTCAACCGACCCACCAAGGATGCGGCGGTCATTGAAATGGACGAGCTGATTTCTCCCATCAACATCCCCAAACTCAAGCCGGATTATATGATTATCAACAACGTGGCCCGGGACTCCATGCTGCGCAATGCCCACCCCCAATTTATCCAGGAGCGGCTGCGCCGGGCGGTGGACTCGGTGCCGGAGACCACGGTGATTGTCAACGCAGACGACCCGCTGTGCTGCTTTCTGGGAAAGAAAAATCGCCGGATTTACTTTGGCATGGCCAACACCCATACAAACCCCAGGGACACCCTGGTGGACGATTTTGGGGTGTGCCCCAACTGTGGGGCCAAGCCGGTATATAACTACCGGCAGTACCGCCATGTGGGGGACTTTTTCTGCCCCGAGTGCGGCCTGAAAACCCCCCGGCGGGATTTTTATGTGGAGCGCACCGACGCCACCAAGGGGGAAATCACCGTCCGGGAACAGGACGGGGCCTATGTCTATCCCATGGTGTCCGGCTCCATTTATAACCTTTACGACATGGCGGCGGCCATCACCCTTCTGCGGCAGCTGAACATTCCCCCGGAGCGTCTGGCGGAGGAGTTTTGCCAGGTGCGGGTGCCCGCCTCCCGGGAGACCCGGCAGATGGTAGGGGGCATTGAGCTCATTACCCAGCTGGCCAAGGGCCAGAATCCTACGGCGGCCTCCACCGTCTTTGAGGGCATCTCCAGAGATCCCCACACCAAGGAGATCGTGCTGCTGCTGGACGAGGTGTTTGACAATCCCCATAAGTCGGAAACTGTTGCCTGGATCTACGACAGCGACTTTGAGTTTTTAGGGGGCGACACGGTAAAAAGAATCGTGGTAGGGGGAGAACGGTATCTGGATCATCGGGTCAGGCTGCTGCTGGCGGGGATTCCCAAGGAGAAAATTCTCTGCCTGCGGGACCCCTTTGAAACTCCCAAGTATGTGGACGTGTCCGGGGTGGAGCGAATCTATGTGCTCCACGATGTGAACTTTATCAGCCGTGGCCACCAGGTTCGGGATGAGATTGCCCAGCGAATCCTTAGCCGGGACTCTACTCCCATCCCGGGGCAGGCGGTGGATACGTCCCAGGAAACGAGGTATTGCGTATGACAGTGGAGGTGCTGTTCCCGGAGCTGGGCAATCTCTACGGAGACAATGGGAACATCCGCTATTTACAGGCCTCTGCGCCGGATGCGGAGATTATCTATACGGACAACTGCTCCACGCCCCAGTTTGTGTCCCGACGGGTGGATATGCTCTATCTGGGCTCCATGCCGGAGCAGGAGCAGGTGCTGGCCGTCCGGCGGCTCAGTCCTCATGTGGAGCGGCTACGGGCCCTGGTGGAGGAGGGCGTGGTGCTTTTGGCCACAGGAAACGCCCTGGAGCTGCTGGGGGAATACGTTGCGGACGGCCCCACCAAAACCGAAATGCTGGGGATGTTTTCCTTCTACGCCCAGCGGGACTTTGAAAACCGCCACAACTCCATGTTCCTGGGTCAGTTTGAGGACATTCCCATTGTGGGCTGCAAATCCCAGTTTTCCTTTTGCCATGGGGAGTTCCCCGGGCCCTTTATCGAGGTGCTGGGGGGCTACGGCAACAATCCCAAGGACAAAAACGAGGGCTTCCGCTATAAAAACCTGTTTGCCACCTATTTGCTGGGGCCGCTTTTGGTGCTCAATCCTCTGTTTACCAAGTACCTGCTTCGGCTTTTGGGCCATGCGGACACCCTGGCCTTTGAGGAGGAGTCCATGGAAGCCTTCCGGTTCCGAAAGGAGCATCTGGAGGAGCCCGGGGTCAACTTTCTGGTGGGAGAGCATGGATAAAACCGGCTCCCGGAGGGACAGTGCCATAAAGCGGAATCATTCCAGCATTGCGCAGTGTTTCTTCCACGCCTGCAACGTGATGTGAACGCATATTATCCATAA
>CAVJIP010000106.1:0-6406 GCA_963649625.1 Bacteroidaceae bacterium | reverse complement strand
GGGGCCCCCGGCGAAGCCCAACGAAGTGGGTTCGCTGGGGAGAGGAGGAGCAAGGAAGCGGCGCAAGGGCGACCAGCGGAAGCCCGAAGCAAAGCGGACTTTGCGAAAAAATGGGGGCCCCGGCGAAGCCCAGCACAGCGGGTTCGCTGGGGAGAGGAGGAGCAAGGGAGCGGAGGGAGGGCGACCAGCGGAAGCCCGAGCAAAAGCGGACTTTGTGACGACGTGGGCTGGCCCTTGGATGGCTCTTTCCCCCATTTCTGTCCACACAGAAATGAGGCCCCGGAGGGGGAAAAGAAAAAGTATGGCCCGCTGGGAGGCGTTCTCTTCCGTCTTGCCCTCCGGGCAAGCCCCCTTCCCCAAAGGGAAAGGCTACGGGAGCACCAACTCGAGACCTTCCCCCATCCGGGCCCCGGCAGAGCCCAGCGCAACGGGTCTGCCGGGGCCCCGTTTGGTCGCAAAAAAGGCCTCGCCTGTTTTGCTTTGCCCTACACCTTAACCAACTCATAGGCCCTTGTGCCCAGGCCGATCTTCTCCCCGTGGGCCAGCAGGGCCTTCCAGTCCGCATCGGGATGCTTCAGCTTAAAGTGGTCATGGTGCGCATGGGAGCCTGCCGCCGCAGAGCCGGGAAGGGGCGGCTGGGCCATGACCGCATCCACGCAGGCCTGATCCAAAGCCACCGGGTCAAAGGAGGCGAACATTCCCACGTTGGGCACCAGGGGATAGTCATTGAAGGCGTCACAGTCGCACTCCGGGGAAACGTCGATCACCAGAGAAATATGGAAGCTGGGCCGTCCCTCCAGCACCGCCTTGGAGTACTCTGCGATTTTACAGTTCATCACGTCCACCGCCTCGTCATAGGCCACATGAACCGCATCCATGGGACATACGCCGATGCAGCGTCCGCAGCCTACGCATTTGCCGTGGTCAATGCTGGCCTTTCGCTCCCGGATGGTAATGGCCTCATGGGCGCAGCTCCGCTGACATTTTCCGCAGCCCACGCAGCGCTCCTGGGCCACCAGAGGCTTGCCTGCTGCGTGCATCTCCATTTTTCCGGCCCGGCTGCCGCAGCCCATGCCGATATTTTTCAGAGCGCCCCCAAAGCCCGCCATCTCGTGGCCCTTAAAGTGGCTCAGGGAGATAAAGATGTCCGCATCCATAATGGCCGCACCGATCTTCGCCTCCTGGACATACTCCCCGTGCACGGGAACCAGCCGCTCGTCCGTGCCCTTGAGGCCATCGGCGATAATCATCTGGCAGCCGGTGGACAGGGGAGAAAAGCCGTTTTCCATGGCCGCATCCAGATGATCCAGTGCGTTTTTCCGGCGGCCCACATACAGGGTGTTACAGTCGGTGAGGAAGGGCATTCCCCCCAGCTCCCGGACGGTATCCGCCACCACCTTGGCCCAGTTGGGCCGCAGAAAGCTCAGGTTTCCCGGCTCTCCAAAGTGGAGCTTAATGGCCGTGAACTGCCGGTGAAAATCAATGGTGTCCATTCCCGCCGCCAGCAGCAGCCGGTGGAGCTTCTGGGGCAGATTCCTGTCGGAGCCGGCCCGCAGGTCGGAATAGTATACTGGTGTCATGGTGATTCTCCTTTCCGAGTATTCGTCCCTAGTGTAGCACATCTTTCCGGCATTGTAAAAGGGTTTTCCCGGAAAAAACCGAAAATATCTCCAAAACTTAATATAACCATCATGAAAGTTAAACACTTTCGTAATATCTTCCTGGTATTCTAATACTGCAAGGAACAATTTTCTTTTTCATTTCTCCCTCTTATGTTTTAGAGCGGCACCTGTCGGTTCGGCGGGTGCTTTCTCTGTTTCGGCGTAAATTGCCCTTGAAAAACAGAAAAAAGTATAGTATACTATCTGTGCTTTGTTTTGGCCCTTCGGTCCGGGACAAGGCCGCACTAGTCGGGGAGTCAGCGGTGCCTTGTAGCCTGCAATCCGCTACAGCAGGGATGAATCCCCACCCGAGGGGCGACCTGTGTCGCCTGACCCATATAAGCGGCGTTGAGGGATCGGTCCCACGCAACGAAGGCCCACGAACCATGTCAGGCGGGGAACCGAGCAGCATTAAGCGGATTCCTTCGTGTGCCGCGGGTTCGCCGTTCCTGAGCTGGCTGTATGGGTTCCGGGCATAGTCTCGTATTCGACGGTGGGTGTGCGGTCTTGTTCCGGATCGAAGGATTTTTCATAGGGAGGGATACACAGTGTATCAGGCGTTATACCGAAAATATCGGCCACAGACCTTTGACGACGTGGTGGGCCAGAACCCTGTGACCCAGACTCTGAAAAACCAGGTCATGTCCGGCAAGCTCAGTCACGCCTATCTCTTTACCGGCACCCGGGGCACCGGCAAGACCACCTGCGCCAAAATTCTGGCCAAGGCGGTAAACTGCCTTCACCCGGTGGACGGCAACCCCTGCTGCCAGTGCGCCGCCTGCCAGGGCATTGACAGCGGCAGCGTGCTGGACGTGCAGGAGATCGACGCCGCCTCCAATAACGGCGTGGACAATGTCCGGGCCATTCGGGACGATGCCATTTATCCCCCGGTGGAGGTCAAGAAGCGGGTGTACATTATCGACGAGGTGCATATGCTGTCCATGTCGGCCTTTAACGCCCTGCTGAAAACCATTGAGGAGCCGCCGGAGCATCTGATGTTTATTTTGGCCACCACGGAGCTGAACAAGGTTCCGGCTACCATTCTCTCCCGGTGTCAGCGGTTCGCCTTCCGGCGGCCTACCCCGGAGGACATTACCGGGCGCATCAGCTTTGTGGCCTATCAGGAGGGCATCAGCCTGGCCCCGGATGCGGCGGAGCTGCTGGGGCATCTGGCGGACGGGGCCTTCCGGGATGGGTTGAGCCTGCTGGATCAGTGCGCCAGTGCCGCCTCCGGCCCTCTGACCACCGACGGAATATTTGCCACCCTGGGCCTGGCGGGGCAGCAGCAGACCGTGGCCCTGATGAACGCCATTGCCGATCAGGACGCCTCCACCGCCCTGGGGCTGTTCTCGGAGCTGTACAGTGCCGGGAAGGACGCCGGAGCCCTGCTGGGAGAGCTTTCCACCCTGGCCCGTGACCTGCTGATTGTCAAGACCGCCCCGGAACGGGGCATCGGTATGATCTCCACCATCTGCACCGGCCAGGAAATCATGGCCCTGGCCCCCCGGTTTACCCCGGAGGAGCTAATTCGCATGGTGGATCTGCTTCAGGAAACCACCGGAGGCTTCAAAACCAGCGTCAATCAGCGGGTGGACGGGGAGCTGTGCCTGATTCATCTGTGTACCCCCCAGCTGAGCGCCGATGTCCGGGATCTTACCGCCCGGATGGGCCGGCTGGAGCAGCAGGTCAATGACCAGCTCCGGCTTCTGGAGCAGCGGCTAAAGTCCGGGGCCCTTGTGGTATCTTCCCCGGCCCAGGAGCAGGACGCACCGCCCCCCTGGGAGGATGGGGATGCGCCCCCTCTGCCGGAGGCCCAGGAAAATGCTCCGCCCCGGCAGGAGCCTCCGCAGGCCGATGATCTATGGCCGAAAATTCGGGAGCGCACCGCCCCGGAGCTGGAGCCTATCGTCCGGCCCTTTCTGAATCAGCTCACCGGCCACCTTCGGGGCGACGAGCTGGTGCTCACCCCTCTGAACTCCTGCATCCGGGGGATGGTCAACCGGCCCGAGATTCTGGAGCAGCTGCGAAAGTCGGCCGCTCTGGAGCTGGGGCGGCCTGTTCGGATCCAGCTGGGGGAGCCGGACGGCTTCGGCGGAGAGGATAAGCTCCAACAGCTGGCCGACCAATTTGGAAAGCTGGACAATATCACCATTCATAAGAAAGCCTGAGAACAGGCTTGCAATTCGGCGTTTGCCGGGAAAGTGAGGACAATATGGCAAAGGGATTTCGCGGCGGCAGCCCCATGGGCGGCGGCAGTATGGCCAATATGATGAAGCAGGCCCAGCGGATGCAGCAGCAGATGCTGCAAATGCAGCAGGAGCTGGAGGAAAAGGAATATGAGGCCACGGCGGGCGGCGGCGTGGTGAAGGCGGTGATTTCCGGAAAAAAGCAGCTCAAGGCCGTGGAGATTGACCCAGAGGCGGTAGACCCGGAGGACGTGGAAATGCTCCAGGATCTGGTTGTGGCCGCCGTCAACGAGGCCCTGCGGAAGGCCGAGGAGGATATGGCCGCCTCCATGAACAAATTTACCGGGGGCATGAACCTGGGCGGCCTGGGCGGCCTGCTGTAGGATGCGCAGCTATCCTGTCAGCCTGGAGCGGCTCAGCGAGCAGTTTGCCAAGCTCCCCGGTATCGGCACAAAAACCGCCCGCCGTCTGGCCTTCTTTGTGCTGGGCATGAGCGACCAGGACGCCAACGCCTTTGCCCAGGCCATTCTGGAGGCCCGGCAGACCGTCCACACCTGTCCCCGGTGTCAGAACCTGACGGATCAACCTCTGTGCCCCATCTGCTCCGACGACACCCGCAATAAGGGGCTCATCTGCGTGGTGGCGGAGCCAAAGGACGTGATCGCCATGGAAAAGGCCCGGGAGTACCGGGGCACCTACCATGTGCTGCATGGGGTGATCTCCCCTTTGGGGAACATCGGCCCGGAGGATTTGAAGATTCGGGAACTGCTCCAGCGAGTGGCCGAGGGATCGGTGCAGGAGATTATTATGGCCACCAACCCGGACACCGAGGGGGAGGCCACGGCCATGTATCTAAGTCGGCTGCTCAAGCCCTTCGGGGTGAAGGTCACTCGGCTGGCCTATGGCATCCCCGTGGGGGGACAGCTGGAATACGCCGATGAAGTGACCCTAAGCCGGGCCTTGGAGGGTCGGCTTCCCATGGAATAAGGAGTATCCTCATCCATCCTGCGCCAAAACCTCCCCCGAGAGGGAGATGATGGGTGTGCAAGCAAAGAAGAATACCAAAGGAGGGAGAACGGCAGGTTCTCCCTCCTTTGCGATACAATCAGGGTGTTATTTCAAATGCACTCTGCGCTCCTCGGCCTCCGCCTCCAGGGCACCGGTTTTCTCCACCACCTGGCGGACAAAGGTATAAAGCAGCTCCGCCGCCTCCTGGGTGGTCAGGTAGCTGACGTTCAGGGCAATGTCGTAGTTTTTCAGATCGCTCCACTTCCGGTCCGTGTAGTAGTTATAATAGGTGGCACGGGATTTGTCCAGCCGCTTGATTCTCGCCTCTGCGTCCCGGCGGCACAGGTGCTCCCGCTCCATGACGTTTTTAATGCGGGACTCGGTGCTGGCCTGGAGGAAAATTTTGATGGTCTCCTTATAGCCGTCCAGCACATAGTCGGCGCACCGGCCCACAAACAGGGCAGGCCCCTGGTCGGCCACCGTGCGAATCACGCCGGCCTGCACCATAAACAGCTGATCGTTCAAGGGCATCCCGTAAAGGCTGCGGTTGCTGCGATTGCTGAGGGCATAGCCCAGGGTGGTGGTGGCGGCCTCCTCTGCGGCCTGAAAGGCCCGTTCTCCGAACCGGCTCTCCTGGGAGGCGATGCTGATCAGCTCCTTATCGTAAAAAGGAATCTCCAGCTTCTTGGCCAGCAGCTCCGCAATTTTATGTCCGCTGGTGCCGTATTGGCGGCTAATGGTTATCATGGGAAGATTTTTCATGGAATCACAGCCTTTCCTATCGGATACTTCCATTATACACTGGTTTTTTCCATCTGGCAAGATGCTGGGTTGACTTTCTCTTTTTCCCCGTGTATCATGAAGGAAATGTCTGGAGGTGTTCCTATGCTTCAGCTCCGTGGGCTGTCTGTCCGCTTTGGAGATAAGCTCGTACTGGATCGGTTTTCCCTCACCCTGCCGGAGCGGGGCATACTCTGTCTCAGCGGCCCCTCCGGCTGCGGAAAAACCACCCTGCTCCGGGTGATTTGCGGCCTGGAGACGCCGGAGGCCGGAGCGGTGCTGGGGGCAGGCCGGTGCGGCGTGGTGTTCCAGGAGGATCGGCTGCTGCCCTGGCTCAGCGTTCTGAAAAACATCACCGTACCCACCAGGGTTTCCCCGGAGATTGCCCGGGAATATCTGGCCGCCGTGGGCCTGCTCCCGGAAGGGGACAGCCTCCCCGGTTCCCTCAGCGGCGGTATGCGGCGGCGAGTGGCCATTGTCCGGGCACTGGCCGCTCCCTCGGATGTGCTGCTGCTGGACGAGCCCTTTCAGGGTCTGGATTCCGCCATCCGGGAGGGGATTTATCCCCTGATTCGGGAGGCCGCCGCCGAAAAGCCGGTGGTGCTTGTGACCCATCATCTGGAGGAGGCCCAGGCCCTGGGGGCCAGGGTGCTGGAGCTAAACGGCCCGCCCCTGCGGGTTTTGTGATAGGTGGCCTCGAAGAGGGCGGATGGGGAAGAACATCATTGCCTCTGGAGGGATAATACCAGTGTAGCACAGGGAAAGGTAGAT
>CAVJIP010000105.1:0-8261 GCA_963649625.1 Bacteroidaceae bacterium | reverse complement strand
CGAGGCTGACTTCTCATCTTTTATTTGGTTCACATCATTTTAGCACATACAAAATGCGAAAAAAGCGGATTCCTCTGTGGGGTTTCCCTCAGAAAAAGCCGCTTGATATTTTTTCTATAATCCGTTAAGATAGGATTAGCAATTCAATACCCTTTTGTAAAGGATGGGATCGACCTTGATAGAAACCGATATTTCAAATATTTGGGGCGACATTGACTTCTCCAGCCTGATGAGCATGGAGAGCCGCCTCAGTGCCGCCCATGCTCAGCTGGCCCAGGGCACCGGCGCAGGCAATGATTTTCTGGGCTGGCATCACCTGCCCTCCGGCACCACCGAGGAGGATCTGGACGCCATCACCGCCGCCGCCAGAAGGATTCGCCGGGACTCCCAGGCCCTGGTGGTCATCGGCATCGGCGGCAGCTACCTGGGGGCCCGGGCCGCCATTGAGTTTATGAACGGCGTGATGCACAACGACACCGACCCGGTGAAAATCTATTTCGCCGGAAATCATCTCTCCACCCGGGCCCTGAACGACCTGGCCGCCCAGCTGGAGGATGTGGACTTCTCCATCAACATTGTCTCCAAGTCCGGCTCCACCATGGAAACCGCCCTGGCCGCCCGGATGTTCCGCTGGCTTCTCAATCGGAAGTATGGGGCGGAAAATGCCCGCCAGCGGATTTATGTGACCACCGACCCACACAAGGGCAAGCTCCGCACCCTTACCACCGAGGAGGGCTACACCAGCTTCCCCATCCCGTCTAATGTGGGAGGACGCTACAGCGTGCTCACCGCCTGCGGACTGCTGCCCATGGCCGTGGCAGGCATTGACATCCGCTCCGTGATGGCCGGCGCACGGCAGGCCGAAGCGGATCTGGACGTGCGCAGCATGGAGAATCCCGCCTGGCTCTACGCCGCCGCCCGGAATATGCTCTATGAAAACGGCAAGAAAATCGAAATGCTTTGCAGCTATGAGCCGGACTTTGAATATATGGGCCGCTGGTGGCAGCAGCTTTTCGGAGAAAGCGAGGGCAAGGACGGCAAGGGCATTTTCCCCGCCTGCGCCCAGTTCACCACCGATCTTCACTCCATGGGTCAGCTGATTCAGCAGGGAGAGCGGAATCTGTTTGAAACCGTCGTCCGCTTTGCCCCCGCCGCCCAGGAGCTGTCTATCGAAATCGACTGGAAGAACCTGGACGACCTGAACTACCTGGCCGGAAAAACCATCAGCTATGTGGAGGACAACGCCTACGAAGGGGTGCTCCAAGCTCATGTGGACGGAGGTGTGCCGGTGATTGTCCTGCGGTGTGGGGAGATGAACGCCCGCACCCTGGGGTATCTGATGTACTTCTTCCAGCTCTCCTGCGGCATCAGCGCCTATGTGCTGGGGGTCAATCCCTTTAATCAGCCCGGGGTGGAGGCCTACAAGAAAAATATGATGACCAACCTGGGCCGGTAAGGTATTTTGATAAAAATTTTCGGAATATTCACAATCTATTCTGCAAAATTCACAAAAACGGTTGAAAAATTATCTCAGAAATGCTACTATAATGCCACAGTCGGTTTTGTCCGACAAAACGAAAGGGGTAATCATCTATGGTCAAGGTTATTATGGGCGTCAAGGGCTCCGGTAAAACCAAGCAGATGGTAGACACAATCAACGCCGCAGTGGAAAATGAGGCCGGCCACGTTGTCTGCATCGAGAAGGGCAGCAAGCTCGTTTACGACATAAAGTCCAGCGTCCGCCTTGTGGAGGCCAGCGACTATCCAATCGGTGGGTACAGCTATCTGAAGGGTTTCGTCTGCGGCCTTCATGCCGGCGATTATGATATTACACACATCTTTATCGACAGTCTCTACAAAATCTCCGTGTGCAATGACACCGCAGAGACTGAGACGTTCCTCCAGTGGTGTGAGGAGTTCGGCAAGGCCAACAAAATCGACTTTACCATCTCCATTTCCGCAGACATTGCCACCGCCACCGAGGCCATCAAGAAATTCTTCTAAGTGCCTTGACCGTCCGGCCTGCTCCGGGCGGTTCTTCTTATCCCGTAGCAGGTAATTTATGTAAATCCCTCAAAGAAAGGGGGCCTTCCTCTGGCCTATTTCTTCACCCCGGAATCGGACATTCCCCAGGGGATGGGCTTTTCCCGGTTTGGTGCGGCCCATCTGGCGATGCTGGCCCTGCTGACCGCCCTCAGCGCCCTGGTGGTTTTCCTGGGCAGCAGCCGCTCCCCTGTCCGGCGGCAGCGGCTGCTGCGCCAGATGGCCGTGGCCATGGTAGCCATGGAAGTCAGCAAGGATCTGATTTTAGGGATGATTGGTGCCTTCTCCCTGGGGTATCTGCCGCTGCATCTGTGCAGCCTTGCCATGTTTATCTGCCTCTATGCCGCTTGGCACCCGGATTCTGACACCGCCGGTCAGCTTCTTTGGAGTCTGTGCTTTTCCGGCGGACTGGCCGCCCTGCTGTTTCCGGATTGGACAAGAATGCCTGTTCTGCACTTTCAGTCCCTGCACAGCTTTTTCTACCACGCCATGCTGGTGCAGTTTTCCCTGATTTCCCTCCTCTCCGGCCAGGCAAGGCCCCGGCTGAGCCATGTGTGGAAGGTGTGGGTATTCCTCCTGTGCGCCTCCCTGCCGGTATATGGGCTCAACCGGCTGTTTCACACCAACTATATGTTTTTAAGTCACCCCATTGCCGGAACACCTCTGGAGCTTTGCGCCCAGCTCCCCGGCGGGTATCTGCTCAATTACGGGCTGCTGGTGGCCGTAATTTTGGCACTTCTGAACCTTCCCTTCTCCCTTTGGCATTGGCTTCGCCCTCAAAATCTGTAGAATTTTTCATAATATTTCCCCCGTGTTTTTGTGCATTTTTGCCTGTTTTCCAGGAAGTAAACTGTCCTATGCCGTTGTTCATGTCTCATATGAGACAAAAACTTCAAGTTTCCCTTCCGGGTTGTGAAAAAAGTCACAGTCTTTTTTTGCCTTGGAGGGATATTCTCTAAAATGTCCCTGTGGGCGGATTTTGGGGATTCCAAAAAAGAAGAAATTACGGTATAATAGTGGAGCGGTCTGCCAGTGCTACGTTGGCATCACCGCCACGGTACACTGCGGGCCAACGCCCGAAAAGGAGGAAATCTTTTTATGCCAAACACAAAAACGGTGGTTCCCTATTCCGGCACCCCGGAGCAGGAGGCCAAGCTGAAGGCTGTGATCGAGGAGTATAAGGATGTCCCCGGCGGCACCATGCCTGTGATGCAGCAGGCCCAGGAAATCTTCGGATACCTGCCGGAGGAGGTTCAGATCATGATCGCCGAGGGGCTTGACATCCCTCTGGAGGAGGTCTATGGCATCTCCACCTTCTACTCCCTTTATAACCTGAATCCCAAGGGCAAGTACAAGATCAACGTATGTCTTGGCACCGCCTGCTATGTCAAGGGCTCTCAGGCCATTCTGGACAAGATCGTGGCCCGGCTGGGATGTCCTGTAGGCTCCATCTCCCCGGACGGAAAATACTCCGTGGATGCCACCCGCTGCGTGGGTGCCTGCGGTCTGGCCCCGGTGATGATGGTCAACGATGACGTTTACGGCCGAATGACCCCCGACCAGGTGGACGACGTTCTGGCCAAATATCAGTAATGAAGGAACTGAGCCTCAATATTCTGGATATTGCCAAAAACTCCGTCACCGCAGGCGCCACCCTGGTGGAAATCACCGTGGAGGAGCTCCCCAACCGGCTGTCCATCACCGTACGGGACAACGGCTGCGGCATGACCCCGGAGTTTGTGGCCCGGGTCACCGACCCGTTTACCACCACCAGAACCACCCGAAAGGTGGGGCTGGGCATTCCCCTGCTCCAGATGGAGGCCCGGATGGCCGGCGGGGATCTGACCATCGCCTCGGAGGTGGGCAAGGGCACCATCCTTACGGCCTGGTTTGACCCCGACAACATTGATATGCCTCCCCTGGGTGATCTCCCCTCGTCCATGGTGACGCTGATCCAGGGCAGCCCGGACATCGACTTTCTCTTTACCCATCTGCGGGATGGGGCGGAGTACAGTCTGGACACCCGGGACATTCGGGAGATCATGGGGGACATCTCCCTGGCCGAGCCCGAGGTGCTGGGCTGGCTGAGCGATTATCTTACAGAACATGAATCCACTTTAGAAGGGAAGCGTTGAAGCAATGAAATCTTTAGAAGAGCTGAAGGCCCTCCGGGAAAGTATGCAGAACAAGATGAACCTCCGTAAGGAGGACGGCAGCACCATTCGTATTGTGGTCGGCATGGCTACCTGCGGCATCGCTGCCGGTGCCCGCCCGGTGCTCAATGCCTTTGTGGAAGAGGTCAATAAGCGGCATCTGGACAATGTGCAGGTCACTCAGACCGGCTGCATCGGCGTATGTCGCCTGGAGCCTATTGTTGAGGTCTATGTGCCCGGTCAGGAAAAGGTCACTTATGTGAAAATGACCGCCGACAAGGTGCCCACCATTGTGGCCCAGCATATTGTCAACAAGCAGGTGGTGACTGAGTACACCATCGGCGCAGCAGAATAAGGAGGAGCGTTTACTATGGATTTTATCAGAGCCCATATCCTTGTCTGCACCGGCACCGGCTGTGCCTCCGCAGGTGCGGAGGGGATTCTTACGGAGTTTGAAAACCAGCTGAAAAAGTTCAGCCTGGAAAAAGAGGTGCGGGTGGTCAAGACCGGCTGTCTCGGCCTGTGCGCCAAGGGCCCCAATGTGGTGATTTATCCCGAGGGCGTGTATTACAGCCACGTCTCTGCGGAGGATGTGCCGGAGATCGTGGAGGAGCATATCCTCAAGGGCCGCCGAGTGGAGCGGCTCATCTATAATGAGGTGGACAGCAGCGGCAAGGCCACCTCCCTCACTGACACCGCTTTCTATAAGGATCAGGTCCGTATCGCCCTGCGGAACTGCGGCATCATCAACCCGGAGGACATTGACGAGTACATCGCCTATGACGGCTATGCCGCCCTGGCAAAGGTGCTCACCAGCATGACCCCTCAGCAGGTCATTGACGAAATCAAGGCCTCCGGCCTAAAGGGCCGCGGCGGTGCAGGCTTTCCCACGGGCATGAAGTGGCAGTTTGCCGCCAACTCCCCCGGCCCTGTCAAGTACGCCTGCTGCAACGCCGACGAGGGCGACCCTGGCGCATTTATGGACCGCAGCGTGCTGGAGGGCGACCCCCACTCGGTGCTGGAGGCCATGACCATTGCCGGCTACGCTATTGGTGCCACGGAGGGCTATATCTACGTCCGGGCCGAGTATCCCATCGCCGTGGAACGCCTGAAAAAGGCCCTGGAGCAGTCCCACGAATACGGCTTCCTGGGCAAGAACATCTTCGGTACCGACTTTAGCTTTGACATCGGCATCCGTCTTGGCTCTGGTGCCTTCGTCTGTGGTGAGGAGACTGCCCTGATGGTCTCCATTGAGGGCAAGCGCGGCGAGCCTCGCTGCCGTCCCCCCTATCCTGCGGTCAAGGGCCTGTTCGGCAAGCCCACCATCCTCAACAACGTGGAGACCTACGCCAACGTGTGCTGGATCATCAACCATGGGGCGGAGGCCTATGCGGCCCTGGGCACAGAGGGCTCCAAGGGTACCAAGGTCTTTGCCCTGGGCGGAAAAATCAACAACACCGGCCTGGTGGAGATTCCCATGGGCACGCCCCTGCGTCAAATCATTGAGCAGATTGGCGGCGGTGTCCCCAACGGCAAAAAGTTCAAGGCCGTTCAAACCGGCGGCCCCTCCGGTGCCTGTATCCCCGCCTCCCAAATCGATGTTCCCATCGACTATGAGAACCTGACCCGCATCGGTGCCATGATGGGCTCCGGCGGTATGATCGTATTGGACGAGGACGACTGCATGGTGGATATTGCCAAGTTTTTCCTGCAATTCACCGTGGACGAGTCCTGCGGCAAATGCTCTCCCTGCCGCATCGGCATTAAGCGGATGTATGAGATTCTTGAGCGCATTACCCAGGGCAAGGGCACCCTGGAGGATCTGGACACCCTGGAGGAGCTGGCCGCTCACATTAAGGGCAACGCCCTGTGCGGTCTGGGTCAGACGGCCCCCAACCCGGTACTCTCCACCATGAAGAACTTCCGGGAGGAGTACATCGCCCATGTGGTGGAGAAGCGCTGTCCCGCAGGCTCCTGCAAGGCACTGCTCAACTACACCATTGACCCGGCCAAGTGTAAGGGCTGCTCCGCCTGCTCCCGTGTCTGTCCCGCAGATGCGATCTCCGGCGTGATTCGTTCGCCTTTTAAGATTGATACATCCAAGTGCATCAAGTGCGGAAGCTGCATGGAAAAATGTAAGTTCGGCGCTATTTCCAAGGGTTAAGGAGGCTCAGGCAAACAATGGATACTGTGAAATTAAAAATCAATGGCATAGACGTAGAGGCCCCTGCCGGGTCTACCATTATTCAGGCCGCAAATCTTGCGGGAGTCAAGATTCCCTCCCTGTGCTACCTGAAGGACCTCAACGAGATTGGTGCCTGCCGCATCTGTATGGTAGAGGTCAAGGGGGCCAAGGGCCTGGTGGCCTCCTGCGTATATCCTGTCAACGAGGGTATGGAGGTCTGGACCAACACCCAGAAGGTTCGGGATGCCCGGAAAATGACCCTGGAGCTACTGCTGTCCAACCACCGGATGGAGTGCCTCACCTGCCGCAGAAGCGGCACCTGTGAGCTTCAGGAGCTTGCCCAGGAATTTGGCGTAAATCAGGTTCGGTTCCAGACCCCCGACATGAAACCCCAGATCGAGGACTCCGCCATCCACCTGGTGCGGGACAACTCCAAGTGCATCCTCTGCCGCCGCTGTGTGGCCGCCTGCCAGGACCAGGGCATCGGTGTAATTGGCTGCAACGAGCGCGGCTTTGCCACGGAGGTGGGTAGTCCTTTTGGCCGTGGTCTGGCGGAAACCGCCTGCGTGTCCTGCGGCCAGTGCATTGTGAACTGTCCCACCGGGGCCCTTACCGAGCGGGACGACACCGGCAAGGTCTGGGCCGCTCTGGCTGACGAAACCAAGCACGTTGTAGTCGCCACCGCCCCCTCCGTCCGTGCAGGTCTGGGCGAATGCTTCGGTATGCCCATTGGCACCAACGTAGAGGGCAAGATGGTCGCCGCCCTGCGCCGTCTGGGCTTTGACGGGGTATTTGATGTGGACACCGCTGCGGATGTCACCATCATCGAGGAGGGCACGGAACTGCTGGAGCGCATCAAGAACGGCGGCAAACTCCCTCTGATTACCTCCTGCTCCCCCGGCTGGATTCGCTATGCGGAGCAGTATTGCCCGGACTTCCTGCCCAACCTGTCCTCCTGCAAGTCTCCCCAGGGTATGTTCGGCGGCCTGATGAAAACCTATTATGCGGATAAAATGGGCATCGACCCCAAGAATATCTTTGTGGTGTCCGTGATGCCCTGCACCGCCAAGAAATACGAAATTCAGCGTCCCGATATGGAGGCCGTCAAGGGTTGCCGGGACATTGATGTGTCCATTACCACCCGGGAGCTGGGGGAGATGATTAAGCGGGCCGGCCTGAGCTTTACTGCTCTGCCCGACGAGGACTTTGACCCCATATTCGGCATTTCCTCCGGTGCTGGCGACATCTTTGGTGCCTCCGGCGGTGTAATGGAGGCTGCCCTCCGCACGGTGTCCGCCATCCTGATGGGGGACGAAAATGCACCTCTGGAGTTCCACGAGGTGCGTGGTCTGGAGTCCGTAAAGGAGGCCACCTATGAGCTCCCCGGCAAGACCGTCCGGGTGGCCGTGGTTTCCGGCACAAAGAATGCCGGCAAGCTGCTGGACGCCGTTCGCAGCGGGGAAAAGGAATACGACTTTATCGAGATCATGTGCTGCCCCGGCGGCTGCATCAACGGCGGCGGTCAACCCTACGTCCCCGCCCGAATCAAGAACTTTGTGGACTACCGCCCCCTTCGTGCCAAGGCCCTCTATGACGAGGATGCGGGCAAGACCCTGCGGAAAAGCCATCAGAACCCTGTGGTTCAGGAGATTTACGCAGACTACCTGGGTGCCTGGGGCGGCGAAAAGGCCCACCACATTCTCCATACCACCTACGTGGCCCAGCCCAAATACCGGCTATAAGCCTCGGATAGCAGGCATGACCGTATTAAGGGGCTGTCTCAAAATGCAACTTGTAAGAAAATAACCCCCATCAAAAGTTATATAAAGTCGTGAAAATCCGATAAAAACCGGATTTTCACGACTTTTTTGTTGGACTGA
>CAVJIP010000104.1:0-17157 GCA_963649625.1 Bacteroidaceae bacterium | reverse complement strand
CGGGATTTCCGGCTCATCCTCCGGCTGGTCGGCCTGCGGATTCTGCTGTTCCGCCTGATGCTGCTTTGCCAGAGCAATGTTGTCCAGGAAAGCCTTGCCTGCCAGGTAGCATTCCCGGCGGGTGGGCTTTTCGCCGGTTACTCTGCCGTTAAACAGCTTCTCCATCTCGGTGGGATCGGAAAGCCGCAGGGCAAACTGCCCCTGGAAGTGACTGGAGTTGATGATGGCATCTGCCAGCTCCTGGGTTTTTCCGGCGTTGACCAGCTTGCGGATGGGGGTATCTACATTTCCGGGAAGGCCCTTCCTCTGATGGTCCGCTTCCGCTACCCGTTCAGCATTCAACAGCTCCGCAATGGTGTAGCCCGCAATGATGTATTTTGCCTCCCCGAACATGGCCAGATCTGCGTTCTGCAACTCCTGCCGCCAGCCCTCGTCCTGGAACAGCTTTGCGTTTCTTATGGTGCCGGCGTGGTTATCATAGGCGGCCTTGTGACTGGCCACAAAGGCCTCCACCTGAATGCCAGCGTTGACAGGGTCGCCAGCATTTGCGCCAAGGCCCTGAAAGAGCTTGTCATAGGCTGCGGCACTGCGGGCTCCGTCGGCCACACGATAGGCGTTTTCCGCCTCTCGCTGGGCCCGCTCTGCCTCTGCCCGCTGCTGCCGCTGCGCCTCGTCCCGGGCCGCCTGGGCCTCCTGTTTCACGGCTACCTTGTGCTCCAGCGGGCTCATTTCGGCGTAGCGGGGGTCGTTTCTCCAGGCAGGGTCTGCCCAATCCTCAATGTCTGCCAGATGCCGCATGGCTTCGGTTTCGTTATGTTCGTTATAATAGCGAACCTGGCGCAGCTTCTGCTCCGCAAATTCCAGCACGTCCGATGCAAAGAACACCCGATCCCGCTCATAGCTGCCCTCCCAAACCTGGTCGGGATGCTGTCCGAGCTTGCGATCCAGGTAGGCCTGGGCATCCGCCCGCAGCTCCTCAAAGCCCACGGCGATGGCGTTAATCTGCTCCTGGGTGGGATTCTGGTCAAGGCGGAGCCTGCTCAGGGCGGTAAGGGAATCCCGCATATTCTCAAATTCCCGGGAGGTGCGACGCCATGTGCTCCATCCGGCGCAGCGTTCCGTCAGGGCCTGCACCCGGGTCTGAAAATCCTGGCTGACCATCTCTCCGGGCACATTGTTGTCCGCACTGAGAATATGATCGGGGCTGGCGCCGCCAACCTTGAGGATAATCGTCCGGTCCTCCTGGTGGAACACCCGGAAATCCTTGGTTCTGTCTGCCGTAATCTCACGGCCGGCATGCAGGGCAAAGGGCTTTAGAGCCTGGTCAAGCTCCTTGCCGGCTACGGTGGAATAGCTGATGCCGTCATCCATAAAGGAAAAGGCAAGGCTGTTCTCGGGTGCGTCATTGGGAAGCATGGTTTGGGTGGTGCCATACACATAGTACTTCTGTGGGTCAAACACCGCAAAATAGGGGTTGGAAACCTGGTCGGCCACATTCTGAAGGCCGTTGGCCTCCATGGCATAGTCCTGCCATCGCAGGGTGATTTCCCGTTCCTGTTCCGGGGTGCGGTTCAGACCAAACCGGCGCAGATCTCCAAACATATCCAGGCCCACCATGGCCAGATTTACGGAATTGGTTTGGAATACGTCAAAGGCCGCCTCCATGCTGCCGTTAAACTTGGTGAAATCGCCGGTCTGAATGGCCAGGGAGGCGTCCTTAAAGCGGGCCATCTTCCCACGGCCTGCCTCAATGGCGTTGTTGACCTCCGAATACAGGAACTCCGCCCGGTTGTCAAAGTCCTCCTGGGCACTCTGCTTGGCCTGCTCCGGGGACATATCGTCATATTTAACATGATGGGATTCCCGCAGCTGTAGATACTCGTCCTTCTGGATGTTCCCTCGTACCAGGGCGGTCAGGGCCACGATGGACTCGTTGTACTGGCGGCTCTGCTCCGAGCCGTCGGTTTTCATGAGAAAGCTGATCCAGCGGCCATAGGAAACATCCTGGATGGAGCCGTCCTGATTGACCAGGCCCAGCCGCTGGGTGGCCGTGCGCCATTCCAGGGTCTGCCGCACCCGGTATTCCACGTTTTTCATGACCTCACGGCGGCACTGCCCGGCGTAGTCATAGCGGCTGGTGCCGTTGGGCATGGTGTAGCTGTCGGCCTTTAGGGGGCGATAGCGCTGGGGGTTCTCCTGGCTGTCACAGAAGGTGTTAAAGGAACGGTCCAGACGGTTGGGGTTGGGGCCTTGGGCGTTGATTTGCCGGTTTACCTCCTGAATGGCATTTGCCATATTCTGGGGGCTTAGGTCAACCGGCTCCCGGCTGCCCTGGGTCAGCTGTTGCATCAGCAGGTCATAGTACACTTGAAATGTGGGTTTGGATCGCATAGTATCATGTCCCTTCTTGGCGGATTTGCGATTGCATCTGACTATAATACACCTTATCTTGTGGTTTTGTCCCGGAAAATCATAATTTTTTTCAGGGGGGAAGGTTTTCATTTTGCCCAGCCCAAGACCTTCCCCATTTGGGAAGGTGGATTGCCCGAAGGGCAAGGCGGAAGAGGACATAGGTGGGAAAATAGTGGGACAAATCCGGGACAAAATCGGGACAAAAACGGGATGAAATCTACCCTTCCCTGTGCTACACTGGTATCATCCCTCCGAATAAAGCAACCCGCCCCGGCTCCTCCGAGCCGGGGCGGGGCGTAGTTCTTAGTCGTTGATCGCCACCATGATGATCTTGGCGGCCTGAGCCCGGGTTGCGGTGCTCTGGGGGTTCAGCCTGCCGTCATCGCCGTCAATAATGCCGTGTTTCACGGCCCAGGCGAAGGCGGTTTCCGCCCAATCGGCCACATTTTCGCAGTCCTGGAAGGACTTCCAGTCGGTATTGCCAGTGGCGGCCTGGGGGAATTCCGTCCGGCCCAGCTAGTCCACCATGTAGCGGTAGAGCATTGTCACCATTTCCTCACGGCTCACAGGGGTGTTGGGCCGGAAGGTGTTTCCGTCTCCCGCACCGTCGCCCATGACGATGTCATTGGAGGAGGCCCAGGTGATGGCCTTTCCGTACCAATCGCCGGATTTCACGTCACTAAAGGGGATGGACGTTTTCCCCTGCTCCGGCTCTTTTCCTTGATTTACCACATTTTTCTGGTAATTGTAAAGAATCGTTGCCATTTCTGCCCGGGTCAGCTGGCCGTTGGGGGCAAAGTCCCCGGTGTCGTGGCCCTGCATGATCTTTGCCCGGGTGACGTAATCCACAGCGGGATGATACCATTCCGTGGCCTCCACGTCAGGATAATGCTGGCACTGGTTGCCATTGCAGACCACATACACCTTGCAGGCGGCGGTGTGGCCGCTGGCCTGGGCGGTGATAACTGCCGTGCCGTAGTCCATGGCGGTCACAAGGCCGGTTTTCCCGTCCACGGAGGCAACCGCCGGGTCGGAGCTGCTCCAGGTCACGCTGGCGGTGCTGTTGTCAGGGGTGCGAGTGGCGGTGAGGCTTTTCTGCTTGTCCTTGGCCAGGTAGATTTCCGCCTCCGAAAGGGTCAGGTCGGTGGCGGGAACCGGGGAAATCACGGTTTCCTCCAGGGTCGTCTCCCGGGTGGCCGCCGCATCCAGGTAATATTGATCGCAGTCGGCGCAGTGCCAATACTCAATGTTGCCCGCAGTGTCGGTGGCCGCCTTGGCTTCAACGTGTTGGAGGGTATTTTTGTGGTTTTTGGGGTCTATGGCCGTTGTTACATCTGTAATTTCGTTTTTACCATCTTTGTCGCTGAATTTCTTCCCGCAGACCGAGCACTGCCAGTATTCCACATTGCCCGTTTCCGTGCAGGTGGCTGCTTTTGCATCGTGATGCACAAGGGTATGTTTGCCGGACGTGCCGGTAATGGTCTCGGGGGTCGCCGTTGCCATGTCTGCGCCTGGGGCATAATACTGGATTTCTCCGCAAACGGTCAGTTCGCTGGTATCAGGTTTGACCTCTGTGCCAGTGTTGCCTATTCCAATGCCGCCGTTGCCAATGGACGCACCCGCCCCTTCATTACGATCGCTGCTTCTTCCGCCCTGTACCCTCAGCTGGGCAGGCCCTGAAACCGTAATATCACTGCCGCTGCCTTGGTAGCCGCCGCCGATGCCAGCACCGCTGGTGCCGCCCTTGGCCGTGACCGTACCCCCGGAGATGGTGATGTAGCTGCCGTTGCCGTGATCAGCGCCACCGCCGATGCCCGCATCGCCAACGCCCCCTGTGGCCGTGACCTGGCCACCGGTGATCTTGATGTTGCTGCCGTTGCCTCCGTAGCCGCCGCCGATGCCCGCACCGCCATAGACGCTCGTGGCATTGATCTTGCCGCCGGTGATGGTGATGTTGCTGCCGTTGCCTCTGTAGCCGCCGCCGATGCCAGCAGAACTATTGCCGCCTGTGGCATCGAGACTGCCGTTGTTATCCACATCGGTGATGGTCAGGGTGCCGGTGCTGCGCTTCTCAAGCCCGGCGGCTTCATTTCCGTTTTTGAGTGTATTGTCCCCATCCAGTTCGATCTCCACATTGCCTGCTCCCAATGCAGCAACTGCGGCGCTGCTCACAGCAATGTTCACGCCGGAGAGGGTGACATAGGCGGTCTGGTCTGTCTCCGCAGTGATTTTGATGACGTTTGTCGTGGCAGTGGTTTTGTCGGTTTGGGTGATAACGGTCTTGCCGGTCTGTACCTCCTCCGTTCCGCCGTCCGGGGACAGGCTACTATTTTATATATTCACTCAGGAATATTATACCATTAAAAATACAAAGTTGCAAGGATTTTTTTGAAAAAACATGAGTTTTTTGGAGGCCCCGGGAGAGAAAAAAATCTCCCTGGGGGGAAACGGTTGACAGCGGGGGAAGGCTGTTGTAAAATGTCCCGGAAGGGAGATGAGGCCATGGAGCTGGAGCAGCTGGCTCTTTTTCAGCTTTTGCAGCAGTTCCGGCGAATCCGCTGGGGCGCAGAGCTCAAGGAGATGACCCAGGGAGAGCTTTTGGCCATGTCCGCCATTGGGACACGGCTGGAGCGGGAGCCGGACAGGCCGGGAATCTATGTCTCCGCCCTGGCGGGGGAGCTGAAGCTCTCCGTGTCCATGGTGTCGAAAATCCTCAAGTCCCTGGAGAGCCGCGGCTGGATTCTGCGGACGGTGGATCCGGGCAGCCGCCGGAACACCTTTGTCTCCATGACCCCGGCGGGAAAGGCCCTGCTGGAGGAGGAAACCCGGCGGGCCATGGCCGCCAACGGGCGGGTGATGGAGCGGATGGGCCGGGAGGAGCTGGAGCAGCTTGTGACCTTGGTCCGGCGGCTGGCGGAGTGCTACGCCCAGGAGCTGGGGACGGATTAAATTCATTTACAATTTGTGTGACAGTTCGCAGCCCTCCTGTCAGGAAACAAAACCAGGTTGACGCCTTTTGGCGTCATGGGGGCGCATTGCGCCCTTTTTGCTGTCCAGGGGGCTGCCGGGAGGTATGAAATGTATTATTTACAGGCGGAGGCCAGCTTTGACGGGGCCCATTTTCTCAAGGGCTATGCGGGGAAATGCAGCAATCTCCACGGACACCGGTGGCGGGTGATTGCCCAAATCCAGGGCCGGACACTACAGGCTCAGGGGCCAAAAAAGGGAATGCTGCGGGACTTTGGAGAGCTGAAGGAGGCATTGGGAGCCATGGCCGGGGAGCTTGACCATAGGCTGCTGTTGGAGGAGGGGAGCCTTCGGGAGGAGACAATCCGGGCCCTGGAGGCCGAGGGCTTTTCCATGGTGAGGCTGCCCTTCCGCACCACGGCGGAAAATATGGCGAGGTTTTTCTATGAGAAGCTCCGGGGTCAGGGGTTCCCGGTTTCCCAGGTGCAGGTCTACGAAACGCCCACCAACTGCGCCTGCTATACAGGAGAGGAGGGGACAGGGCTTGGCTGAGTATCCAGTGGCGGAGACTTTTCTCAGCATCAACGGGGAGGGAACCCGGGCGGGACAGCTGGCCTTTTTTATTCGGCTGGCCGGGTGCAACCTGTTCTGCGGCTACTGCGACACCAAGTGGGCCAAGGGCCCGGGGGCTTTTTCCACCATGACCGGGGAGGCCCTCTGCCGGGCGGCCCGGGACAGCGGGGCGGAGAATGTGACCCTCACCGGGGGCGAGCCGCTGCTGCACCAAAGTGTGAAGGAGCTGCTGAGGGCCCTTTGCGGAGACTCCTTTTATGTGGAGGTGGAGACAAACGGCAGCGTCCCGCTGGAGCCCTTTTTGGACATTCCCAACCGCCCGGCCTTTACCGTGGACTACAAGCTGCCGGGCAGCGGCATGGAGGAGTTTATGTGCCTGGAGAATTTCCAATGGCTGGATTTGAGAGATACGGTAAAGTTTGTCTGCGGCAGCCGGAGGGATATGCTCCGGGGACTGGAAATCATGGAAAAATACCGCCTGGTGGGGCGAACCCATGTTTATCTCAGCCCGGTGTTCGGGGAGATAGACCCGGCGGATATGGTGGAATTTATGAAGGAGCATAGGCTAAAGGGCGTGACCTTGCAGCTGCAAATGCACAAATTTATCTGGGAGCCAACGGCACGGGGGGTGTGAACTTGATCGACACAAAAGCCATAGAGGGGCACATTCGGGGCATCCTGGAGGCCCTGGGAGAGAATCCTGACCGGGAGGGCCTGCGGGAGACGCCTCAGCGGGTGGCCAAGATGTATGAGGAGATCTTTGCGGGGATGAACTACACCAACCGGGAGATTGCCGGGATGTTTGACAAAACCTTCCAGGAGGCGGGAGAGAGCGACGAGCTGGTGGTGGTGCGGGACATTGACGTGTTTTCCTACTGCGAGCATCACATGGCCCTGATGTATGACATGAAGGTGAGCGTGGGATATTTCCCCAAGGGGAGGGTGATCGGTCTGAGCAAAATCGCCCGGATCGCAGATATGGCCGCACGGCGGCTCCAGCTACAGGAGCGGCTGGGCCGGGATATTGCGGAGATACTTACCATGGTCACGGGAACGGAGGACGTGGCGGTGGTGATCTCCGGCTGCCACAGCTGCATGACCGCCCGGGGGATTCAAAAGCCGGGAACCAAGACCATTACGGAGACCTATCGGGGCCGGTTCCAAAGGGAGCCGATGCTGCAAATGCGAATGGAGGCGCTGCTGAAATGAAGATTTTGGTGCTGTCCAGCGGTGGGGTGGATTCTACCACCTGCCTGGGGCTGGCGGTGCAGGAGGCCGGGGCGGAGAATGTTCTGGCCCTGTCCATTTACTACGGACAGAAGCATGACAAGGAAATCGTGGCGGCAAAGGCCGTGGCGGAATACTACGGGGTGGCCCGGATGGAGCTGGATCTGAGCAGCATTTTTGCGGGCAGCGATTGCAGCCTGCTGCGCCGGTCCACCCAGGAGATTCCCCTGGAGAGCTATGCCCGGCAGATTCAGGAGACGGAGGGGAAACGCCCGGTTTCCACCTATGTGCCCTTCCGAAACGGGCTGTTTCTCGCCTCGGCGGCCAGCATTGCCCTGAGCCATGGCTGCGAAAAAATCATGTACGGGGCCCATGCGGACGATGCGGCGGGGGCGGCCTATCCGGACTGCTCTTTGGCCTTTGTGACGGCCATGAACCAGGCCATTGTGGAGGGAACCGGCGGGCAGCTTCGGCTGGAGGCCCCCTTTGTGAAGGTAAACAAGGCCCAGGTGGTGAAAACCGGGCTGGAGCTGGGGGTGCCCTATGGGCTGACCTGGAGCTGCTATCAGGGGGGAGACAGGCCCTGCGGACACTGCGGTACCTGCATTGACCGGCAGGCCGCCTTTGAGAAAAACGGGGTCACAGACCCGCTGCTAAAGGAGAAAGTATAATGGCATCCGGAAGAACCAAGGAGGAGCTGGGGGGCATTACGGAGCTGGGAGCGAAGGGGGTCAAATACCCCATGGACTACGCCCCGGAAATGCTGGAGACCTTTATCAACAAGCATCAGGATCACGATTATTTTGTCAAGTTCAACTGCCCGGAGTTTACCTCCCTTTGCCCGATGACCGGCCAGTCGGACTTTGCCACCCTCTATATCAGCTATGTGCCGGATGTGCGCATGGTGGAGAGCAAAAGCCTCAAGCTCTATCTGTTCTCCTTCCGAAATCACGGGGACTTTCATGAGGACTGCGTGAACATTATTATGGAGGATCTGATTCGGCTGATGGAGCCGAAATACATTGAGGTCTGGGGAAAGTTTACCCCTCGGGGCGGCATTTCCATTGACCCCTACTGCAACTATGGCCGGCCCGGAACCCGGTGGGAGCAGGTGGCCTGGGATCGGCTCCAGAACCACGACCTTTACCCGGAGAAGGTGGATAACCGCTGATGGACAGCCTGCTGGGTCGGATGCCGGAGCGGCTGTTGCCTTGGTTTGCCCAATGTAGGCGTGACCTGCCCTGGCGCAGAGATCGGGAGCCCTATCATGTGTGGCTGTCGGAGATCATGCTCCAGCAGACCCGGGTGGAGGCGGTGAAGGGCTATTACCAGCGGTTCCTCAGCCAAAACCCCACCATCGAGGCCCTGGCCCGGGCGGAGGAGGCCCAGCTGCTGAAGCTCTGGGAGGGGCTGGGCTACTACAGCCGGGTGCGGAATCTTCAAAAGGCGGCCAAGGTCATTTTGGCGGAGCATGGGGGCGTGTTTCCCAGGGACTATGCCGCCATTCGGGCACTGCCCGGAATCGGAGATTACACTGCCGGGGCCATTTCCTCCATCTGCTTTGACGAAAAAACTCCGGCGGTGGACGGCAATGTGCTGCGGGTGGTGAGCCGGGTGCTGGACGACCACAGCTGCACCGATGAGGGAAGGGTCAAGCGGCGATTTTCGGAGGAACTGGCGGCGATATACCCGGAGCGGGCGGGGGACTTTACCCAGGCCCTGATGGAGCTGGGAGCCACGGTATGCCTGCCCAACGGAATGCCCAGGTGTGAGATATGTCCCATGGGGGATTTATGTTTGGCCCGGCAGCGGGGCAGCATAGCGGAGCTGCCGGTGCGAGGAGAAAAGCGGCCCAGAAGGCAGCAGGATATGACCGTGTTTTTGCTGACCTGCGGGGAGCGGGCGGCACTACGGCGGCGGTCGGCCCAGGGGCTGCTGGCGGGGCTGTATGAGTTTCCTCATGTGGATGGGGAATTGTCCGCCCAGGAGGCCCTTGACCAGACGGAGGCCTGGGGCCTTCATCCCGGAAGCCTGGAAAAGACCGTCAGCCGAACCCATATTTTTACCCACATCCAGTGGAACATGACCGGCGTGCGGATATACTGCCATAGGGAAAACCGGGAATTTCTCTGGGCAGATCGGGAGACGGTGAGCCGGGAGATGGCTCTGCCTACGGCCTTTCGCCAGTTCCTGGGGGATATCTGGGAGGATAAAGGGTGACAATAGTGGGAGCCGGGCCAATGGCCCGGCTCTCGGCTGCCATCTTCATTTTCGGCTTAAAGTGCCCGCAGAAAGGCGTTGACCGTTTCGGAGGTGGTGGCCCAGGAGGTGACAAGGCGGATGACGCTGCGCTCCTGATCCCAGGGGCCCCAGACCTCAAAGGCGAAGTCCCGGGAAAGCCGCTGGATTTCCTCCTTGGGGAAAATTGGAAAAAGCTGGTTGGTGGGGGACTGCACCATCAGGGGGATGCCCTTGGCGATCAGCCCATCCTGGAGGGCCTTGGCCTGCGCATTGGCGTGAGAAGCCAGACGAAACCACAGGCCGTCCTCAAACAGGGCAGAGAACTGAACCCCCAGCAGACGGCCCTTGGCCAGAATGCCGCCGTGCTGCTTCATGCTGGAGCGAAAATGCCTCTTTAGCTGGTCATTTACAATCACCATGGCCTCTCCAAACAGGGCACCGTTTTTGGTGCCGCCAATATAAAAGGCATCGGTGAGCCGGGGCAGATCCTCAGGGAGAAGATCATTTTTCGGGCTGGTCAGAGCCGTACCCAGCCGGGCCCCGTCCAGATAAAGGTAGAGCCCGTGGGCCTGGCAGCAGGCGTGCAGGGCCTCCAGCTCGGCCTTTTGGTAGATGGTGCCGATCTCCGTGGCATCGGAGATATAGACCAGGCCGGGGGTGGCGGTGTGCTCGTCCGGGTTGTCGATGAGGGCCTGCTCAATGATAGCCGGGGTCACTTTTCCGTCCTGGGCGGGATAGGTGAGCACCTCATGGCCTGTGGCCTCCACCGAGGAGGCCTCATGCACGGCGATATGGCCGGTGGTGACGGCAAGGGCGGCCTCATAGCTCCGCAGAGCATGGTCAATGAAAATCAGGTTCGCCGGAGTACCGCCCACCAGAAAGTGAACATCCGCCTGGGGGCAGGAGAAGGCGGTGCGGATTTGCTCGGCAGCCTCGTCACAATAGGGGTCAATGCCATAGCCGGAGGTGGATTCCAGATTGCTTCGGGTCAGGGCCTCCAGCAGCTTGGGATGGCAGCCCTCTGAATAGTCGTTTTTCAAGTAGTACATATTGATACATCCCTTTCCTTTGAGTTGTTTCTATTCACTATACAGCAGCCCCGGAGAAAGGTCAATGAAAACCTGGAATCCCATTTGACGGATTGACTTCTACCGCCCTTGTGGTAGAATAACAGACAGGAGGTGCAAACCATGACTGCGTTAGAGCGATTTTATGAATACATTGGGGTGGACACCACATCCAGGGAAACAGGCGATACCCGGCCATCCACCCCCGGCCAGCTGGTGCTGACCCAACATCTGGCAGAGGAAATGCGGAGCCTGGGCCTGGAGGATGTGTATATTTCCCCGGATGATGGGGCCGCCTTTGGCACAATCCCGGCCAATACCCAAGAAAAGATCCCCACGCTGGGGTTCCTGGCCCATGTGGACACCTCGGAATCTGCATCCGGCGCCCATGTCAGATCCCGAGTGGTGAAGAACTATGACGGCGGCACAATCCGGCTCAATGACACCCTCTCCATGTCTCCGGAAACAGGCTTTGCCTGCCTGAGAGAGGTGATCGGCGAGGATTTGATTGTGACGGACGGCACGACCCTATTAGGGGCGGATGACAAGGCCGGTGTGGCGGAGATCATGACCATGGCGGAGTTGCTGCTTCGGTCTGACCGCCCCCACGGGGTGGTAAAGGTGGCCTTTACCACCGATGAGGAGATTGGTGCAGGGCCGGATCTGTTTGATGTAAAGCGCTTCGGCTGCGATTTTGCCTATACCGTGGACGGCGGCCCCCTGGGAGAGCTGGAGTATGAGAACTTTAACGCAGCATCCGCCACCGTCAAAGTGGCCGGGGTGGGAGTTCATCCCGGCAGCGGAAAAAACACCATGAAAAACGCTTGCACCATAGCCGTGGAATTTCAGAGTATGCTCCCCAGGGAGCAGGCCCCGGAATATACCCAGGACTATGAGGGCTTTATCCATCTGATGGAGCTCCAGGGAACCGTTACGGAAACCACCATGGAGTATATCCTGCGGGATCATGACCTAATGAAGCTCCGGGAAAAGGAAAGCATTATGGCCCGGGCGGCGGAGTTCTTAAACGCAAAATACGGGGAGGGGACGGTGAATGTGTCCCTCCGGGAGACCTATTATAATATGCGGGAGAAAATCGCACCTCATATGCATCTGATCGAAACGGCCCGGGCGGCCTTTGAGGCCCTGGGCATTGAGGCGGTATCGGTGCCCATTCGGGGCGGCACGGACGGGGCCAGACTGAGCTTTATGGGGCTGCCCTGCCCCAACCTGTCCACCGGGGGATACCAGTTCCACGGGGTGTATGAGTTTATCCCGGTGCGGGCCCTGGAGGTCATGCCCCAGGTGCTGCTGGAGATTATTTATGCCTATGGAGGAGGAAACGGCAATGTATAAGGAGCAAATCACAAAATGGGTGGACGACCACCGGGAGGAGCTGGTGGAGGATGTAAAGAAGCTGGTGCGCATCCGGAGCGACAAGGGCCCGGCCCTGCCGGGAAAGCCCTATGGAGAGGGCCCGGCCCAGGTATTGGATGCCGCTCTAAGGCTGGCGGAGAGCTACGGCTTTCACACCACCAATTATGACAACTATGTGGGGACCGTAGACCTAAAGCCGGAAAACGACCACCATCTGGACATTCTCAGCCACATGGACTGCGTGCCTGTGGCGGATGGCTGGACGGTGACGGAGCCCTTTGACCCGGTCATGGTGGATGGCAGGCTCTATGGCCGTGGTACCTCAGACGACAAGGGTCCCGGCGTAGCGGCCCTGTATGCGGCCCGCTGCGTCAAGGAGCTGGGGATTCCCCTGAAGCACAACGTGCGGTTGATTTGGGGCTGTGACGAGGAGTGCGGCAGCAGCGATATTGCCTACTATTATGAGAAGGAGCCGGAGGCGGCCTATACCTTTACCCCGGATGCGGATTTTCCACTCATCAACATCGAAAAGGGCGGCCTGAACGGAACCATCACCGGGGAATACCCGGAATCCCAAGCCCTTCCCCGGGTCAAGGTCATGGATGCGGGACTGAAGCTCAACGTGGTGCCGGACAAGTGCCACCTGGAAATTGAGGGAATGCGCAAGACCGTGGCGGAGATTTACTGCGCCACGGCCCAGGAGGAGACGGGGGTCAAGTTGACCATAACGGAGATAGACAAGCACACCATTGCCATTGATGCCCAGGGAGCCGGTGCCCATGCGGCCTCCCCCCAGAGCGGCAACAACGCCATTACGGCGACCCTCCACCTGGTGGCCTCTATGCATCTGGCTCCCTGCGCCCAGCTTGAGCGGCTGTGCGCCCTGGCGGAGCTTCTGCCCCATGGGGATTGCCTGGGCTTGGGCCTGGGGGTGAAAATGGCGGACGAGATTTCCGGAGAGCTGACCCTGAGCCTGAATATTATCCATGTGACCACCACAGGTCTGTCGGCTCAGTTTGATTCCCGCAGCCCCATCTGCGCCAATGAGGAGAATATGAAAAATGTGGTGGCGGAACGCTGCCGGGGAAAGGGCCTTCACCTGGAGGATACCCCCATGAAGCCGCCTCATCATGTGCCGGCGGACAGCCCCTTTATTCAGACTCTGCTGGGGGCCTATATCAAGTACACCGGGGACAAGGATGCCAGGCCCCTGGCCATCGGCGGCGGCACCTACTGCCACAACATGAAAAACGGCGTGGCCTTTGGCTGCACCATGCCGGGGACGGACAATCGGATGCACGGCAACGATGAATTTGCTGTGGTGGAGGAGCTTGTGACCTCTGCGAAGATTTTTGCGGACGCCATTGTGAGCCTTTGCGGTTAAGGCGAATATACTGTCCGGGAAAGGCACTGCTTTTCCCGGACATTGCCTTTATTTTCGCAGAATCAGACTGCGGAGCCAGCGTAGATCGTCTTTTTCCAGGGCCCCGGTGAGACGAATCAGCAGGGCGTAGGTGAAAAGAAAGCCACAGCCCCGGAGGGCGATGCCCCAAAGGCCCCCTCCCGGCCAGAGGCGAAACAACAGCAGACACAGTCCACAGCAAAGGCAGGCGGAAAGGGTGGCCCGAAACCGGGGCAGATACCCGGTGATAAGAATCAGCCGCCGAAGGGAAAGAAAGAAATTCACCCCGTGGGAAAGGGTAAAGGCCACCAGAAAGCCGTGGATTCCCTGGCGGGGCAGAAGGAAATAGATCAGTGCCACATCCAGCAGAGAGGTAAAGGTGTTGTACCGCACGGAATGAAGCTGCTGGGAAAGTCCCTTTAATATGCCGTCGGTGATGGTGTCCACATACAAAATGAGAATCAAAGGGGCGAAAATCCGAAGATAGACCCCCGCCTCCTGACTGCCGAACAGCAGCATTCCCAGGTCGTCCCCCAGAAGAAAGCAAAGCCCGGCCATGGCGGCGGCGAAAAGCACGGTCAGCCGGAGGCATTTTTCCGTGAGAAACAGGACTCTAGCCTGCCAGCCCTTGGCCCGGCTTCTGGCCATTTCCGGCACAAGCAGGTCGCTGAGGGAATAGAGAATCACGCTGGGAAAGGTGATAATGGGAAAAACCATGCCGCAGATGGTGCCGTAGGAGGCCATGGACTGGAGGCCGGAGCTGCCGCTTTTTCGCAGTCCCTTGGGAACCAGAAGATTCTCCAGGGTGCTAAGGCCGCTGCGGAGAATGTCGTTGCAGCCCAGGGGAAGGGTCAGCCGCAGCAGCCGGCGCAGCATGGGCCTTAAAGGCTGAGCCGGAGTCTGGGCCATGGAGCGAAAATACCGATGGAGCAGAATGAGAAAGCTCAAAAGTGTGGCCAGAGTGGAGCCCAGGATGATTGCGGCGCAGGGGTCGGACAGGCCCAGGCTTGTCCCAAGCAGCAGTATCACCAGACCAATGGAGCTAAGCCGCTCCGCAAATTCCAGGAGAACCAGCTCGGTGATTCGGCTGGCGGCAGTGTAATATCCCGCCAGCACAGACCAAAGGCAGTTTACCGGAAGGCCCAGGGCGAAAAGCCGCAGAGGGAGGGAGGCGCTGGCATCCTCCACCCAGGAAAGGGACAGGGTGTCCGCAAAAAGATACAGGGCGGCCCCGGTCAGGGTGCTGAGCGCTCCCCCATACAGACAGCAGCAGCGCATGGCGGTGCGTACCCCGGAGGCGCTGTCCCGTCCGGCCTCTTCGGCGGCAAGACAGGTGGCAGCGATTCGTACACCCCCGGAGGCGACCACCGTGGACAGGCCCCCAACGGCCATAATCAGCTGCATTCGCCCCAGCCCCGCCGCTCCCATTACCCCGGAGATGTAGACCTGAAACAGCATCTGGACAAAGCGAATGGCGATGGAGCCAAGGGTCAGCAAAAGTGCCCCGTAGAATATGGAATTTTGCCGGAATAAGGGCCCGGAATCGTGCGTCATGGAAACACCTCCCGGAGAAAATATGCCCCCAGACGGACAAATATGCAGGATTGTCCGGAACATCTGTCCAGCAGTCAAATAACGATTTGCCGGATAAAAGCGGGGAAATCCTGTGATTTCGGGGAAAATAGAAATGGGCATTGTAGGGAATGACAAAAGTAAACAAAAAAATGCAGGATTTCTTGGCAAGATTCGCATTGACGATTATGCCGGAAACGTCTATAATTAGGATGTTATATGTCCACGCCGGGAAACATTGTGTTCACGCAATAGAGACATCCCGGCAAACTGTAAAGGAGAGATTAGCATGAAGAGAAGAGCACTTGCGCTGCTGCTGGCTGCCATGATGGTCGTAAGCTGCACCGCCTGTGGTTCTGAGAGCACCTCTGCTGCCGCCTCCGGCGAGACCGCTGGGTCTGCCGCCTCCGGCACCGAGGCAAACGGAACCGCTGCTGCCACCACCTCCGGCAACTACCTCAATATTATGACTGAGGTGGAGGTTGCCTCCCTGGATCCTCAGGTTGCCACCGATGGCACCTCCTTCGAGGTGATCGCCGACTATACCGACGGTCTGATGCAGATGGATGCGGACGGCCAGGCGATTCCCGCAATTGCCGAGAGCTATGAGCTTTCTGAGGACGGCAAGACCTATACCTTTAAGCTCCGTGAGGATGCCAAGTGGTCCAATGGCGACCCTGTCACCGCCGATGACTTTGTCTTTGGCTGGCAGCGTGCCGTAGACCCGGCGACCGCTTCCGAGTATTCCTATATGCTCAGCGACATCGGCCAGGTGGTCAACGCCGCCGAGATTATCGCTGGCGAGAAGAAGGTAGAGGATCTGGGTGTCAAGGCTGTGGACGAAAAGACCCTGGAGGTCTCCCTGAACGTCCCTGTGTCCTACTTCCTGTCCCTGATGTATTTCCCCACCTTCTATCCCATCAACCGCAGCTTCTACAACTCCCTGGCTGAGGGCACCTTCGGCACCAGCCCCGAGACGGTGCTGTCCAACGGCGCATTCATTCTGGAGAGCTATGAGCCTGCTGCCCTGAGCTTCACCCTGAAGAAGAATCCCGATTACTATGATGCCAGCAAGATTTCCCTGGAGGGCCTGAGCTATCAGGTCATCAAGGATTCTCAGCAGGCTCTGATGAGCTATCAGTCCGGTGCCCTGGATGTGATGAAGCTCTCCGGTGACCAGGTGGATCAGGTCAAGGATGATCCCTGCTTTGAGGTTCACGGTGCCGGCTATCTGTGGTATCTGACCATGAACGCCAATGACGTAGAGGCTCTGTCCAACGTGAATATGCGCATGGCCATCACCAACGCTCTGAACCGTGAGTCCATTGTCAATGACGTGGTAAAGGACGGCTCCGTTGCCACCTACACCGCCGTGCCGCCTCAGTTCGCCACCGGCCCTGACGGCTCCGACTTCTCCGGCGATCAGGACAAGTTCAAGGAGTACTGCTCCGATGATGCCACCAAGGCCAAGGAGTACTATGACAAGGCCTGCCAGGAGCTGGGCCAGACCGAGTTCACCTTTGAGCTTCTGGTGGAGGATCAGACCGAGACCCAGAACGTGGGTGCCGTTATCAAGGAACAGCTGGAGAGCGCCCTGCCCGGCGTAACCCTGAACCTGAAGGTGGAGCCCAAGAAGCAGCGTGTGGCCGACATCCAGGACGGCAACTATGAGGTGTGCCTGACCCGTTGGGGTCCCGACTACGCCGATCCTATGACCTACCTGAATATGTGGACTACCGGCTGCTCCAACAACTATGGTCTGTGGAGCAACACCAAGTACGATGAGATCATTGAGGAATGCACCACCGGCGACCTTTGCACCGATCCCGAGGCCCGTTGGAGCGCTCTGTACGATGCTGAGCAGATCATCATGGAGGAGGCTGTCATTGCCCCCGTGTACACCAAGGCGGATGCCTGCATGATTGCCAGCAACGTTTCCGGCATCGAGTTCCATCCCTGTGCCCTGAACCGCGTATTTAAGAACGCCACAAAGGGTTAATCCAAGGACGTTTCATACTGGAGACAGGACCGCACAGTGGTTATCCCATTCCGCTGTGCGGCCTTTCCAATATGACGATTTGCCCAACGGTGGAAAGGAAGGCAAAAGCGTGTTAAAGTATATTCTCAAGCGAGTGGCAATGTCTGTTTGTACGCTGCTTGTGATTCTCCTGGTGCTGTTTACCCTGCTGCAGCTGATGCCGGGTTCTCCCTTTAATGATGAAAAATTGACAGACGACCAGCGGGCCACTCTGAACGCCAAGTACGGACTGGATCAGCCTCTGGTGGTGCAGTTTGGACGGTATGTGGTCAATATGATGC
>CAVJIP010000103.1:0-7851 GCA_963649625.1 Bacteroidaceae bacterium | reverse complement strand
CATCACGGCATCACCAACCTGGACAACTGGGAGCGTGAGAAGGAGCTGTACTTCTCCGGGGCCCAGTCTGCCGGCGGCAACTCCGTCTTTGCCAGCGAGGACAAGGAGGTCTCCTACGGCGCCGACAACCAGGAGCACAACTTCTTCGAGTGCCAGACCATTGAGGAGATCGCCGAAAAGACCGGCGTAAACCTGGAGAACCTGAAAAAGACCATCGAGGAATACAACGCCATGTGCAATGGGGAGCAGGCCGGCTACGACTGGCAGTTCACCAAGCCTGCCAAGTTCCTCAAGCCTCTGCTGAAGGGCCCCTACTATGTGGCCCGCCACTTCCCCTCCGGCTACGGCTCCCTGGGCGGCATTCAGGTCAACGAGAATATGCAGGTGCTCAATACGGAGCTGGATCCCATGCCCGGCTTCTACGCCTGCGGCACCGACACTGCCACCGTGTTTGCGGATTCCTACTGCTTCTATCATCCCGGCTCCACCATGTCCTACGCCATCAACTCCGGCCGTATCGCCGGTATGGAGGCGGTTGCCTACATGGACTCCGACGAGTTCATTGATCCTGAGGACTAAGTATAGATTCAAACAGCTCAGGCCGTCCCCTTCGGGCGGCCTGGGCTTTGCCCTTTTCCGGGGACGCACCCGGGGAAACAGGTATCATTTCTTGCATCGAACTTGCAAAAGCGCACTCTCTTGCAGAATTGATACCTATGGTTGGAATTTGACCCTTGAGCCGTGTCCGTCCACTCTCTATACTAAAGCTGTTGGAACCTGTCTTCCAAGGATTTCGGCTGGAAAGGAGAGCGAAAATGAAAAAGAATACCCGGATATTGTCCCTGCTTTTGGCGCTGGCCCTGCTGGGGCTGATGGCGGCCTGCGGCAAAGATACGGCCTCCTCCGGCGCGGCACCGGCCCAGACCATGTCGGTGGAGGAACCGTCGGCGGCCCCGGCCACCCAGACGGAGCCTGCCGCCCCGGCCTCCCAAATGGAGCCGGCCTCCCAGGCAGAGACTGACTCCCAGGGGCAGACGGCCGGATGGCCTGCCAATCCCCTGGGCAATGTGGAGCTCCCCCTGACCCGGGAGCCTGTGAATGTGACCATGTGGATGGGCGTGAATCCCAACGTGCTGAAAATCACCGAGGACATTGGAAATGACTGTGCCCTGTGGAATGAGCTGGCCACCCGAACCGGGGTGAACCTGACCTTTACGGTGGTGAACCCGGACACGGAGTCGGAGAAATTTAATCTGATGGTGGCCTCCAATGACCTGTCGGACATAATCTCCAACGCCACCACCCTCTACACCAACGGCGGCGAGGCGGCCATTGCGGATGAAATCCTCATTGACCACCTGCCCTATCTTACGGAGGAGCTGACCCCCCAAATCTGCAAGCTCATGGAGAAATACCCGGATGCCGTGCCCAATGCCCTGACAGACAGCGGCTGGCTGGCAGGTATGCCCCAGCTGAGTATGCAGACCGAGGCCACCCAGACCTTCGGCCCCCTGATCCGCCAGGACTGGCTGGAGGAGCTGGGACTGGAGCCCCCGGAGACCTACGACCAGCTCCACGATGTGCTCAAGGCGTTCAAGGACCAGAAGAACGCCGATGCACCCCTGGCCCTAAACTATGCGGCCACGGGCATCAATAACGGCCTGGTGCAGGGCTATGGCATCAACGGTCTGGTGGCGGATGCCGCCATGAGCGAGCCCTTCTATCAGGTGGATGACAAGCTCCTGTACGGGCCCATTCAGCCGGAGTTTAAGGAATACCTGACCATGGTACACGACTGGTACGCAGAGGGGCTGATTTGGCATGATTTCATGTCCTATCCGGACTTCCAGAACCCGCCCACGGACATTATCCTGGCGGACCGCTGCGGAGTGTTCTATGGCGAGGTGACGTATATCGCCACCCTGCAAAATTCCTCCAACGACCCGAAGTTTAATCTGACGGCGGTGGCTGACTTTGTGCCGAAGCCTGGGGATACCATTCCCTTCAAGGAGGAGCGGAGCTATACGGCGGCCACACCCTGGTCAATTTCCAGCCAGTGCCAGTACCCGGAGCTGCTGATGCAGTGGTGCAACTATATGTACACCGATGAGGGGGCACTGCTGTGTAACTACGGCCTGGAGGGGGAGAGCTTCCGCTTTGACGAAAACCAGATGCCGGTGTTTACCGACCTGGTGCTGAACAACCCGGATATGTCCACCACGGTGGCCCTGTTTATGTACTGCCTGGACCGGGGCCCCTTCTATCGGGACGAGACACGGGAGCAGTCCGGCTACACCCCCGCCCAGAAGGCGGCCAGTGAGATTTGGACCAGTAATCTTACCGTAGGCCGGGGCATCGGCTCCACCAGTCTCAACACGGAGGAATCCGACAAGGTAAACCAGTTCTATGGGGACATCAAGACCTACATTGAGCAGTCGGTGTTGGAATTTGTCATTGGAAACCGGAACCTTTCCGAATTTGACGCCTATGTGGCCCGGATTCAGGAGATGGGCATAGACCAGGTGACGGCCTGCTACCAGGATGCCTATGAGCGGTATCTCAGCGGCGACGTCTCCGCCATGCCCGCCGGGAACCCGGGGCCGCCTCCGGACGGCGCACCCCCACCGCCCTGAGCCTTCTGATTATGTCAAAGCCCCGGCACCCCAAGTCAGGACAGGCTGGCTTGGGGTGCCGGGGCTTTGACACTATCCCTCCTGGAGGGCCCGAAGAAGCTGGGGGATAAACTGCTTTTTCCGGGAGACGACCCCGGGCAGCAGTGCTCCTCCCTCCAGGCTTTGGGGGTGGAAGGCCCGGGTCAGCAGCTCTTGGGTGCCGTTTCCGGCGGAGAGTACCAGGGTGGACTGGTCCGGCAGACTGGTGAGCATATAGAACACCATGTCCACGCCGGCTTTTACCAGGGCCTCCTGGAGATAGCCGGAGATCATGTCCCGGGCCTTGTGGTAGTTGACCTGGCTGACAAAGCTGCCCTGGCCAACGCCGAATCGGATGCCTTCTGCGTCAAAGGTCTTATAGTCCTGCTGGAGAAGTTCCTGGGGGCTTTTCCCCTCCAGGGCCTCCCCGGCCTCAAACATGGCCGTGGCCAGCTCGTCTATGTCCACCCCGGCGATTTGGGCCAGGGTCTGGGCGGTGCGCTGATCCAGAGGTGTGCAGGTGGGGGACTGGAATTTCAGAGTGTCGGAGAGAATGGCGGACAGCAGCAGCCCCGCAATGTCCGGAGCCACCTCCAAATCCGCCTCCTGGTACATCTGGAAAATCACCGTGGCGGTGCAGCCCACCGGCTGATTTCGGAAGTAGACCGGGCCGCTGGTTTCCAGATTGCCGATGCGGTGGTGGTCGATGATCTCCAGGATCTCCGCCTCCTCCCAGCCGTCCACGCACTGGGTCTTTTCGTTGTGATCCACCAAAATCAGCTGCTTCCGCCGGAGATTGAGCAGGTTCCGCCGGGAGATCACACCCACATACTTTCCTTCATTGTCCAAAATGGGGAAGTACACAAAGCGAACCTTACTCATCACGTCCTTGACCGTTTCCAGATCGTCTGTGAGCTGGAAGGTCAGCAGATTGTTCCGAAGCATATGGAAGGAGATGGGCACACTTTGGGAGATCAGGCAGGCGGCGGGATAGGTGTCGTAGGCAGTGGAGATAATGGCGCAGCCGTGCTTTTCCGCCAGCCGCACAATGGTCTTGGGGACGGCGGAGCCGGTGCAGACCACAATGCAGGCCGCGCCCATTTCAATGGCGCAGTACTGGGACTCATAGCGGTTGGCCACGATTACCAGATCCCCCTGCTCCACCACGGCCTCCATGGTTTCGGGGCTGGCGGCTCCCACCACGATTTTCCCGGACTGAACCAGGCCCGCCGGGTCGCCGGTGATCAGCGTCCCCTCCAGGGTTTCCAAAATATTCTCATAGGGGGTGTGGGCGTTGGCCAGAAACTGGGTGTCCAGGGAGTCCATATTGGCCATGGCCAAGTCCTTCAGGGTGATGATGCCCAGAAGATGGCCGGCCTCGTCGGTAATGGGCAGGGTGGAAATCTGCTGATCCCGCATGGTTTCCCAGGCCCGGCGGACAGTCATGCGTCCGGCCACACCGGGCATTCTCCGAATGTCAATGTCCTGTACCTGGGCACTGACATCCATGCACAGCTCCGGGGCCCCGTGACCGAAGCGCCGAAGGACATATTCCGTTTCTCCGTTTAGCGTGCCTGCCCGAAGGGCCTCGTAGCGGCCACTGTCGGTTCGGTTTTTCAGCTCTGCGTAGGCAATGGCGGAGCAGATGGAGTCCGTGTCAGGGTTTTTGTGACCGATCACGCCGATCCGTTTGACTGTTTCCATAAAAAGGCTCCTTTATCTCCTGATAATAAAACATTATGGTCAGAATATTCTACCACAGCCATGGAAAAATGAACAGATGTATTTTTGTTCTCTTCGTAAAGCCTGTGTAAATTTGTGTGGTGAGGAAGGGGCTGGGCAGGGAAAAAGCCAGGCGGCCCAGGGACTCCCCTGGGAAAAATCCACGGCCTTGGGAAAAAATATGGTGAAAAAACGGTTGAACGCACAGGAATGGTGTGATACAATGACAGGAGAAAATCTCTGCCCTGGGCCCGGTGCGCCCAGGTGCGGAAATTCCAGATAAGGGAGTTTGACAAATATATGGGCAAAATTTCTCTGTTTATAGACGGAATCCAGATTCAGGCCCAAGAGGGAATGAGCGTTCTGGAGGCGGCCCTGGCTGCGGATATTTATATTCCGCATCTGTGTTCCCATCCCGATCTGCCTGCCACCGGCGGATGTAAAATGTGCGTGGTGGAGATTGACGAGGAGGAGGCCCCGGTTTCCTCCTGCGTCACGGAGGTTCGTGAGGGGATGCGTGTCACCACCAAGTCCGAAAAGCTCAGGCAGCTTCGGAAGATCGCCTTGGAACTGATTATGGCCGGACATCCCCACGACTGTACCGGCTGCCGGGCCTACGGCAACTGTGAGTTGCAGGCCATGTGGCAGTATCTGGGTGTGCTCCATGCCCGCATGAAGGATGAGTTCCCGGAAAAGACCACCCTGAAAATCGGCACCGGTACCCCGGTAATCATCCGGGAGAATGACCGCTGCATCCAGTGCGGCCGCTGCGTCCGGGCCTGCGGCTCCCTGCGGAAGGTAGGGGCCATCGACTACCAGAAGAAGGGCCTGGAAACCTATATCTCCACCCCTGATGATCTGCCTCTGAATCAGTCCGACTGTCGGTTCTGCTCCGCCTGCGTGGAGGTATGTCCCACCGGCGCTCTGGTGGACATGGAGGGCCTGTTCCGGGCCGACCTGCCCCGGGAGCAGGCGTTGGTGCCCTGTCAGGCGGAATGCCCGGCGCATATTGACATTCCTGCCTTCCTGCGCTTTATTGCCCAGGGCAAGTATGACGAGGCCCATGCCGTTATGCACGAGAAGGTGCCCTTCCCCCATTCTCTGGGCTATGTGTGCAACCATCGCTGCGAGACCGGCTGCAAGCGGGAGAAGCTCAACCGGGCCATCTCCATCTGCTCCATGAAGCGCTTCGCCGCCGAGCATGACGAGACCCGGTTCTGGAAGAAGAACGGCTTTCAGAAGCCCGACACCGGCAAGAAGGTTGCCGTGGTGGGTGGCGGCCCCTGCGGCATGACTGCGGCGTATTACCTGAAAAAGCTGGGCCACGATGTCACCGTCTATGAGAGGGATCCCATTGCCGGCGGACACATGGCCAAGGGTATGCCGGAGTTCCGTATCCCCGGGGCCGATGTGGCCAGGGAGATTCAGGACATCACCGACATCGGCGTGAAGCTGCTGGTAAACTCCCCGGTGGAGAACGTGGCAGAGCTGAAAAAGGACTACGATGCGGTGCTGGTCACGATTGGAACCTCCGTGGGCAAAAAGCTGAACTATCTGCCTGGCTCCGGCTTCCGCAACGTGTATACCGCCGTGCAGCTCCTCAAGGATAACCGCTTGAAGCTGGCGGTTCCCGGCTATGAGATGAAGCTGGATCTGGGCAAGCGGGTCTGTATTATCGGCGGCGGCAACGTGTCCATTGACTGCGCCAGAACCCTTCGCCGGATGGGCTGTGAGGTCAACATTGTGTGCCTGGAGAAGGGCGAGAAGATGCTGGCGGACCAGCAGGAGATCAAGGAGGCCAAGGAGGAGGGCGTAAAGTTCTACGACGGCCACTCCAACGAGGCCATTGAGGGTACCCAGGAGCAGGTCACGGGCCTGCGTGTCCATGAGGTGGAGAGCTTCTACTTTGACGAGAACCGGAACTTGGTGGAGAACCAGGTGCCCGATTCCACCAAGGTTTTGAAATGCGACTCCGTGGTGTTTGCCTCCGGCCAGGTCACGGGCCTGACTGCGGACTTTGGCCTGGAGCTCAACCGCTTCGGCTATCCCATTGACCCGGAAACCGGCAAGTCCGGCTATAAAACCTCCATTCCCGGCGTGTTTACCGCAGGCGATGTTATCACCGGCACCAAGTTTGTCATTGATGCCATTGCAGGGGCCCGTGAGGTCACTGGGGTAATCGACCAGTTCCTGGGCGGCGACGGAAAAATCGACGAGAGACTGGTAGAGCGTACCCTGAATCCTGAGCTTGGCCCCATCCAGGGCTTTGGCCTGAAGCCCAGAGTGGACACCATTGTGGTGGATCCTGAAACCCGCATGAGCCCTGAGCATCTGTGGGATAAGGTGGATCAGAACTTCACCTGCGAAATGGCCCAGTGCGAGGCAGGACGCTGCCTGCAGTGTGACCTGCGTGTGCCCATCCGCAAGGTGGAAAACTTCAACGCCTACAGCAAGAGATAAGGGAGGTTTTATCAGATGATTAACAAGGAAATGCTGGCGGAAAATCAGCAGAAATGCCAGGAACGCGCTGACAAACTCCCGGAGCTCTCTGCGGCCCGCACCGTGTCGGAGGGAACCTGCCCTCTGCACTGGTGCCTGGAGCTGGTCAAGGCGGCCCGGGCAGAGGCCTGCGGCAAAAGCGTCCTGTGCCGGGACGGCCTATGGCAGCTTCAGCTGATGATTGAGGGCTGCACCAAGGGCCAGTCCGGGGAGGAGGATCTGGAGGTTTTCAAGGAAACCCTGGATGCCATGGAGACGGTGGGCTGTCCCAACACCAAAAAGGCGGCACAGCTTCTCAAGGCCAACCTGGATGCCTATACCGAGGAGTGGAGCCTCCATGTTCGCCGGAACCGCTGCTCCAGCCTGACCTGCTACTTTGACCTGTATATTGATCCCGCCGTCTGCAACGGCTGCGGCGCCTGCCTCAAGGCCGCACCCTCCGGCGCTGTGCTGGGCGGCGAGGGGATGATTCATGTGATCAAAAACGACAGAGAGCTGAAAAATGACGGGTTTATCGGCAGCTGTCCTGTGGGTGCCATTAAGAAGTGCGGGGCCATTAAGCCCCCGGTTCCTCCGGCACCTGTGCCTGTGGGCTCCTTTGGCGCAGCGGCCGGCGGTGGAGTCGGCGGCGGACGTCGGAGACGCAGAGGGTAATAGATTTTTACGGAGGCCGGGGGAAATCCTCCGGCCTCTCCTTTCCCGCCGACGGGAAAGTCCATGGGGCAGCTGGAATCAATTTCTTAGAAGGGAGCGGCAATATGGTCATCATCCACGCCTATATTGAGCCTGTGGTGGGACAGCCGATTGGGGACGGCTATCTGCGCTTCGGAAAGACCATTGAGGCCCTGGGGCCTATGGGGGACTACAGGCCGGTGCCTGGAGAGCCGTGCCTGGATGCCCAGGGCCAATGGCTGCTGCCGGGGCTGGTGGACATCCACACCCATTTGGGCCTGTTTGGGGACAGTGTGGGCTTTGAGGG
>CAVJIP010000102.1:0-18069 GCA_963649625.1 Bacteroidaceae bacterium | reverse complement strand
TTCTATGGAAGACACCGAGATCTATCAGCTCTACTGGGCAAGAAACGAGGAGGCCATTGCCCGAACCGATGAGAAATACGGCGCCTGGTGCCGAGGCATTGCGCTGCGCATTCTGGAAATTTGGGAGGAGGCGGAGGAGTGTGTCTCCGACACCTATCTCCAGGTGTGGAACAACATTCCGCCCCAGCGTCCCAATGTGTTCCGGGCCTGGCTGGGCCGCATCACACGGAATCTGGCTCTGACCCAATATCGGAAAATTCATGCGGCCCGGCGGGGCGGCGGCCAGACGGCCCTGGCCCTGGAGGAGCTGGGGGAGTGCGTCTCTGGCGGGGAAACCATTGAAACGGCCCAGGAGCGGCAGGCCATTACGGCGGTTATCAACCGGTTTTTGGAGACGCAGACCGCCCAGCAGCGGCACATTTTTCTCCGGCGGTATTGGCATCTGTCGCCGGTGGCGGAGATTGCCAAAAACTGTGGGATCAGTGAAAGCAAGGTCACATCCATACTGTACCGCCAGCGGAAAAAGCTGCGGAAGATGCTGGAACAGGAGGGAATTGCACTATGACGGATTTTGATTTGCTCCATGCCGTGGGAGAGGTGGAGGATCGGTACATCCTGGAGTCCCGCCGCCGTCCTCCCAAGGCGAGCTTTCCCTGGAAACAGACTCTGGCGGCCTGCCTGGTGCTGGCGGTTCTGGGAGGCGCAGGCCGGTGGGTGTGGGCCATGGGCCAGGGGGCAACGGCCCAAGGGGAGGAGACGGTTCAAGCCGCCACGGAGGCTCCGGCAGGTCAGGCCCCGGCGGCGGTTCTCGGGACGGAAAATACGGATTATCAGGTGAATCTCCTGGCGGCGGCGGAGTATCCCAAGGCCATTGATTGGGAGGAGTATGACGAGCTGAGCCGGCAGTGGCAGGACAATCAGGTTTCCGACAGCACCAAAACGGCTCTGAGCTCCTTTGCCTACAGCACCGCCGCCGCCGTGCTCCAGGACGGGGAGGAAAGCGGCTGCTATTCCCCTCTGAGCCTGTATCAGACCCTGGCCATTTTGGCCTCCGGGGCCCAGGGACAGACCCAGGCGGAGCTGCTGAGTCTGCTGGGTCAGGACGATGTGGAGACGCTGGCCCAGGAGACGGGAAGGCTCTACCGGGTGAACTATTTTGACAATGAAATCAATCAGCTGAAAATCGCCAACTCCCTGTGGCTGGGGGAAACCACGGCGGCGGGCAGCAAGGTCAGCTATAACCAGGACTGGGTGTTGTCTGCGGCGGCCAACTACTATGCCTCGGTTTATCAGGCGGACTTTTCCCGGGAGGACACGGCCCTGGCTCTGGGCCAGTGGATTGCGGAAAATACCGGAGGTCAGCTCCAGCCCGACCCGGAGCAGCTGGGCTTTGGGGAAAACACGGTGATGGCGATTGTAAATGCCCTGTACTATAGGACTCAATGGGCCAATCAGTTCAGCCAAGACCTGACCACCACCGGGGACTTTACCACCGGGAGCGGCCAGACCGTTTCTGCGGACTTTATGCACGCCACCCGGACAGGCTCCGACTACCTGGAGACGGAGGAGTATTTGAAAAGCTCCCTGGCTCTGGAGCAGGGGCAGATGACCTTTGTGCTGCCCAAGGAGGGGGTGGATGTGGACAGCCTGCTGACCGAGGAAAAGCTCTGGGAGATATTTGAAAACGGAGACTATCAGCAGGGGAACGTAATTTGGAGCGTGCCTAAGTTTGAGACCGGCTCCACCTATTCCGGCCTGGCCCAGACCCTGCAAGCCCTGGGTATTACCAGCGCCTTCGATGCCCAAGGGGCGGACTTCTCCGGCATTTCCTCGGATACGCCCCTTTATGTGGGAAAAATCCAGCAGGGAACCCACATCGCCGTCAACGAGGACGGGGTGGAGGCGTCGGCCTATTCCCTGGCGGAAGTGCTGGCGGGAGAGGCGGCATTGGAGGAGCAGCCGCCGCAGATCGAGATGAATCTGAACCGCCCGTTTTTGTACCTGATCACCGCAAATGACGGCTCCCCCTTGTTTCTGGGGGTGGTGCGGGAGCCGGGAGAATAAGGAACGTTATTCCATGGTTCGGAAAGCTCTTTTGTGTAGAAATCAGGAAAAAAGCCTTCAATAGTGTGTTTTCCGGGCAATGTGCCTTGATTTTTATGGGAGAGCATGGTATACTACAAAGTGCTATGCATATTTTATGGAAACCAAGCGGCAGCGCTGCCGTGAAAGGAGAAGCTCTATGTGCGGTATTGTAGGCTTTGCGGGCCATATTCCGGCGGCACCGGTGTTGCTGGACGGTCTGGGCAGGCTGGAATATAGAGGATACGATTCTGCGGGGGTCTGTACCTATGGGGACGGTGCGCTGCACCTGGCAAAGAAGCAAGGTCGGCTGGCAAATCTGATGGAGGCCACCGAGCAGGGAAAAAAGCTCCCCGGAAATATCGGCATCGGTCACACCCGGTGGGCCACCCACGGAGCACCCTCTGACATCAACGCCCATCCCCATCTTAGCAGTGACGGGAAAATCGCCCTGGTACACAACGGAATCATTGAAAACTATTTGGAGCTAAAGGCCATGCTTCTGGAGCAGGGCTACACCTTCCGGTCGGAGACGGACACGGAGGTGGCCTGTAATCTGGTGGCCTGCTGCTATGCCAAGGGCCAGGGAGCCCTGCTGGAGGCGGTGCAGGAGGCCCTGAATCAGATCGAGGGCAGCTATGCCCTGGTGGCCCTGTGCGTGGAGGAGCCGGAGACTCTGGTGGCGGCGAAGCTGTCCAGCCCTATGATTTTCGGTTTTGGAGACGGCTGCAATTTCGTGGCATCGGATGTGACCGCAGTGCTCCGCTACACCCGTGAGGTGGCCTATCTCAATGACGGAGAGCTGGTGGAGATGACCGCCGATTCCGTCCGATTCCTGGATCGGCAGGGCAAGGTGCTGGAAAAAAACCCGGAGCATATCGACTGGGAGCTTTCCGCTGCGGAAAAGGGCGGCTACGACCACTTTATGCTCAAGGAAATCTACGAGCAGCCCGCTGCGGTGACAAAAACCATTTCCCCCCGCATCCGAAACGGCCGGGTGGTGCTGGACGATGTGACCCTGACCGGGGAGTATCTCAAGAAAATTTCCAGAATTTATATTGTGGCCTGCGGCAGCGCATATTATGTGGGCTGTCTGGGCAAATACATTATGGAAAAGCTGTGTTATGTGCCGGTGGAACCCATGCTGGCCTCAGAGTTTCGGTATTGCGACCCGCTTTGCGATGAAAACACCCTGGTGCTGATTATTTCCCAGTCCGGGGAAACGGCGGATACCCTGGCGGCTCTGCGGGAGGCCAAGCGCCGGGGGGCCAGAACCCTGGCCATTGTAAACGTGGTAGGCTCCTCCATTTCCAAGGAGGCCGATGACGTGATTTACACCTGGGCTGGGCCGGAGATCGCAGTGGCTACCACCAAGGCCTACTCTACCCAGCTGGCCCTGGTGTATCTGCTGGGGCTGTACATTGCCGATGCTTTGGGCACGGTTTCCAAGGGGGACTATGAGGCGCTGCTTCAGGGGATTCAGGCCCTGCCGGGACAGATGGAAGGGATGCTCACCGAGGAAATGGCGGAGGCACTGCGCCGTCTGGCGGAGCGGTATCATCAGGCGGAGGACGTGTATTTCATTGGCCGCCATGTGGACAATGCCACCTGCCTGGAGGGGAGCCTTAAGCTCAAGGAGATCGCCTATATCCACTCGGAGGCCTATGCCGCCGGAGAGCTGAAGCACGGCCCCATTTCCCTGATCGAGGAGGGAACTCTGGTGGTGGCGGTGGCCACCAACGCAAGGCTCTTTGACAAGACCATGTCCAATGTAAAGGAGACCAAGGCCCGGGGGGCGGAGGTGCTGGCCGTTACCACAGAGCGGTTTGGGGACAAAATTCTGGAGACGGCAGATGTGCGGATTCTGGTGCCGGAGACCCTGCCCCTGCTCCAGCCCAGCCTCAGCGTGATTCCTCTGCAAATGTTCGCCTATTATGTGTCCTTGGCTCGGGGCTGCGATATTGATAAGCCCCGGAACCTGGCCAAGTCCGTGACGGTGGAATGATTACAGTCTGAGGGGGGCAGGGGTTTCCTGCCCCCTCTTTCTAATGGGAAAGGAATGTGCAGTATGGAAGCAATGGAAAACATCTATACCAGAAGAAGCGTCCGGGCCTATGAGGACAGGCCGGTCACCAGGCAGACCCTGGAGCAGGTGTTCTCGGCTGCGCTGATGGCCCCCTCCTGGAAGAACACCCAGACCGCCGGGTATATTGTGGTGGAAACCCCGGAGATGAAGGAAAGGCTGATGGAATGCCTGCCCCCCTTTAATGCCAAAACCGTGGCCACTGCGCCGGTGGTGGTGGTGATGACCACCAGACAATTCCGCTGCGCCTATGAACGGGACGGGAGCTTTTCCACGAAAAAGGGAGATCGCTGGGAGATGTTTGACGGGGGAATCGCCTGTCAGACCCTGTGCCTGGCGGCTTGGGCCCAGGGCCTGGGAACCTGCATTATGGGTATTTATGACGAGGAGAAGGTTCCGTCTCTCCTGGGGCTTTCGGAGGAGCAGATGGTGACGGCTATCGTTTCCATGGGCTATCCGGCCCAGACCCCGATGACACCCAAGCGAAAGCCCTTGGAGGAAAAGGTGCGCTATGTTTAACGGCTTTACGGCGGAAACCATCGACTTTCTATGGGGTGTGCGGTTTAACAACCACCGGGAGTGGTTTTTAGCCCACAAGCAGGAATACGAAAGGGTGCTCTACCGGCCAATGCTGGCCCTGGCGGAGGAGGTGGAGGCCCTGGCTCCGGTGGAGGGCACGGTGGTCAAGACCTCAAGGATATACCGGGATGTGCGGTACTCCGGGGGTATCCCCTATAAGGACTACCTGTGGTTCTGCGTCCGGCAGGACGATGTGTTTTGGAGTGAGCACCCTTCTTTATATTTTCAGATTGCGCCGGAGGGAGGCTCCTTGGGCTTTATCCTTTATGCGCCCAAGGCACAGCTGATGGCGGCACACCGCCGGCGAATGCTGGCGCACCCTGAGGAGCTTGCGAAGGGGATGGAGCCAATTTTGGCCACAGGCCGATTTCAGGACAAGTCCACCCGGTATAAGCGTCCAAAGGAAGGGGGCCGGCCGGAGCTGGAGCCCTGGTATCAGCTGAAAAATTGCTTTTTAGAGGAGACAATCCCGGTAGGGGAGGAGCTGTTTGACCGGGAGCTGCCCGACCGCATTGCCTCGGCCTTTCAGGCACTGACCCCGCTGTATCACTATTTTAGGGGGATTGAAGACAGCCGATAGGTTGTGGATTAAAAAATTTCCAAGGCTTTCGGGAAACTGACATTCCCGGGGGCTTTTTGCGGTAATTCCGTAGATTACAAGAGGATATTTCGGCTACTTTCCGAGAAACAAGGCATATTAAAGCCGTGTGCATCATACGGAAAGGAGCGAGAACAGGTGAAGAAAATCAAAAAATGGACGGCGGCACTGCTGCTGGCGGTGTTTTTTACCACAGGCGTTCAGGCGGCGGATGGGTTTGTCCCCCAGCAGGTGGTAGCCGTAGGACGGGCCGTGGGAATCGATGTCAGATGCAGCGGGCTTTTGGTGGTGGGCTTTTCCGAGGACAGCCCCGCCAGGGAAAGCGGACTGCATCCGGGGGATTTGATTCTCCGGGTGGACGGAACCCCGGTGGAGGAGCCGTCCCGACTGCGGGAGCTGCTCCAGGACAAAAGCCAGGTGACGCTGACGGCCATGCGCAGCCAGAGGGAGCGGAGCTTTCTGGTTCCTCTTGTGGAGGAGGAGGGCGTGAAGCGAATCGGGGCCAACGTCCGGGCGGAAATGGCGGGAATCGGAACCATCACCTTTTATGACCCGGCCACGGAGGTGTTCGGGGCCCTGGGCCATGGTATCACCGACAGCGGCTCCTCCCAGCTGTTTCCCATCCGGGACGGATTTCTCTGTAAGGCCACCATAGTTGGGGCGGAGCGGGGCCAGGCCGGTGCCCCGGGAATGCTCCAGGGGGCCTTTGACACCGGGGAGATTCTGGGCACCGTGGAGAAAAATACCTCCTGTGGGGTGTTCGGAAGGCTTTACCGGCCACCGGAGGGGGAGACGCTGGAGGTGGCAGCCAGGAGCCAGGTACAGACCGGCCCGGCGGAGCTGCTGTGCAATGTGGAGGGAGACCAGGTGGAGCGGTTCTCCGTGGAGATTCAGCGCATTTATCCTGTGGACGACGGAACGGGCCGAAACCTGATGCTCCGGGTCACAGACGACAGACTGCTGGCCCGTACCGGCGGCATTGTCCAGGGAATGTCCGGCAGCCCCATTCTCCAAAACGGGAAGCTGGTGGGGGCCGTGACCCATGTGCTGGTGTCAGACCCCAAGGTGGGCTATGGGATATTTATGGAGGCCATGCTGGAGGAGGCAGGAGCCTAGCGAAAAATGTCGAAAAGCCCCGAAAAGTAAATGGAAGAAAGTTGCTTTTAACAGTTGAAAAACATGGATATTTATGGTAGGTTGTAGACGTGAGCTCGCAGCAACTTATTTTGTTTGAAAATATAAGGAGGAAATGCCCTATGCAAGCGATTCTGCGTGTGATTATTGCAGACCCAAACGAAGCCTATGCGGCTTCTCTCAAGCAGGTACTGGAGCAGACCAATGAATATCAGGTAGACGGCATATCCGGCAATGGAGAGGAGATTCTGGAGCTGATCCGCCAGAATAACCCGGACGTGCTGGTGCTGGATCCTATGCTGACCCAGCTGGACGGAATCGGGCTGCTGCGCCGGCTCCAGGACCAGGGGCCTCATCCCCTGGTGGTGGGAGTTTCGGCCTATTTCGGCGAATATGGCCTACAACAGCTGGGGGCCCTGGGGGTGGCCTGTTGTATGCTCAAGCCCTGTCAGCCGGAGAATGTTTTGACAAACCTGAATATGCTCCGGCGCAGCGGAGCTGGAGCCCAGGCCATTCCCGGACTCCAGCGGAGAAGCGCCGTGGAGACTCTGGTGACTGGGGTCATCCATGAGATCGGTGTCCCGGCACATATCAAGGGATACCAGTATCTGCGCTTTGCCATTATCCTGGCGGTGGAGGACATGGACGTAATCAACTCCATCACCAAAACCCTTTATCCCCGGGTGGCCCAGGAGTTCGGTACCACTCCCTCCCGGGTGGAGCGGGCCATTCGCCACGCCATTGAGGTGGCCTGGGATCGGGGTGACTTGGAGACTCTGCAAAAGTATTTCGGATTCACGGTATCCGCCGCCAAGGGCAAACCCACCAATTCCGAATGCATTGCCCTGATTGCCGACAAGCTGCAGCTTCAGCTGCGGAACAGCGGAATGCTTCCGGCCTAACAGGAAAAAATATATGCGCTCTGCCCTGTGGGCAGAGCGCATGGTCTTTGTTGCCTTAACGCTCAAAGTCTCCGGAGAGAAAGGCAATGGAGGACTCCACTCCATAGCGGGCCTCCTGGGACAGGGGCTTTCCGGCGTTTTCATGGTCAAAACTCCGGCAGAAGGTGGTGACGTTTCCCCGGAGGGTGTCAAGGTTTTTGTCCACCAGCTCCAGCACGTCCCGGGCAAAGGGCAGATAATTGGCCTGAGAAAGCTCCCGCTGTCCGGCCTCCAGCAGTAGGGCTGCGTGCTCCAGGCAGAAGTAGGGCTGCTTTCGGAGCTTTTCCGGGAAGGTGGGGTCTTTCTTGTAAATATATACCACATTGGAAATGTACTTTTGCTGGAAGTCCGCCACTCTGGCGCAGACGTAGCAGCTTCTGGCCTGGGCCAGCATATCCTGGGCGGGGGATTCTCCCTCATATTTTTTCAGTTTGCCCAGGGGGCCGGGTTTTTTCGTTTCCGGCTCCGGGAGCTGTTCCCGGATATATTGCAGGTGGCTCTCCAGCATCAGGGCCAGACTGAGCCGATTGCCCATGCCCAGCATTTTGTGAAAGTGATTCCGGCAGAAGCCCAATTTGTTGGTGACAATGCGGATGTCCGGCTCCATCATGGCGGCGCCCATAATATAGTTTAGGCTCTGCTGCTCCAGCTTGGCCCGCAGTCGGCACAGGGGACAGCCGTCATATTGGTCAAATGCCTCGTTGATTGGAATGGTGTAGAGCTGTTCAGCCATGAAATTTTCCGCCTTTCTTGATAAATCCCCAGCGCTTGTGTATAATGGAACAAATCACATTATACAGGCTCCTCCGGAAAATTACCAGAGGAAATTGGAGGCTTCTATGTACGAATATATAGACAGAACCTTTCCTGTCACCTCCTCCGAGGTGGACATCTACGGAAACTGCCGCCCGGCGGCACTGTTGAGCTTTTTTCAGGATATGGCCACAGCCCATACGGAGCTGTTTCACACGGACTGGGACAGTCTGCGGCAGGAATATCACGCAGTGTGGCTGCTGGTGCGGGTCTGGTATCGGCTTCGGCGGCCCCTGAAAATGGGGGAGGAGCTGACCATCCGCACCTGGCAGCGAGGCACCGGCGGCCTGATTATCTACCGGGACTTTGACCTGTATGCAGGGGAGGAGTATGTGGGCGAGGCCGTCTCGGCCTGGGTGGTGGCCGATGAGGAGAGCCGAAAAATGCTGCGCCCCGGCTCTCTGGAGAAGCTGGCGGCGGTGCCGGTGCCGGAGCAGGTGAAGGAAAAGCAGCTCAAGCTCATCCATACCCCCAAGCACCGCAGGCCGGTCTACGCCAAAACGGTTCGCTATTCGGATTTGGATCAGAACGGCCATATGAACAACACCAAGTACGCCGACGTGATTATGGATGCCCTTTCGGTGGAGGAGATGAAAGGACACTTTGTCTCCGAGATGCAGCTGAACTACTCCATGGAGTGTCTGGCGGGAGAGACTGTGAACGTCTCCAGAAATATGGAGGAGAACGCTTGTTATATTGACGGATGCAGCCAGGACGGTACCCGGCGGTTTGAGGCAATTCTACAATTTCAGCTGGAATCCAACTCCGGTCTTGACGGAACGGCGGATTATGAGTAGAATAAGATAATATTCATTTGAACGGACTTGATATAAAAAGGAGAGGTTTGCATGATGGTAAATGACAATCCGGCGCAGAAGTTCTGCAAAGAAGGGCTGACCTTTGACGATGTGCTGCTGATTCCTGCGGCCAGCGAGGTGGTGCCCCGACAGATTGACCTGGGAACCCAGCTGACCCGGCAGATTCACCTGAACATCCCCCTGCTGTCCTCTGCCATGGATACCGTTACGGAGTATAAAATGGCCATTGCCATGGCCCGGGAGGGCGGCATCGGCATTATCCACAAGAACATGACCATTGAGGAGCAGATCGAGCAGGTGGACATGGTCAAGCGGTCAGAAAACGGTGTCATCACCAACCCCTTCTATCTGGCCCCGGATAACACCCTTCAGGATGCGGACAACCTGATGGGAAAATACCGGATCTCCGGCGTGCCCATCTGCGTGGAGGACCGGAAGCTGGTGGGCATTATCACCAACCGGGACATGAAGTTTGAGGAGGATTACTCCCGGCCTATTTCTGAGGTCATGACCCATGAAAATCTGGTCACGGCCCCGGAGGGCATCACCCTGGAGGAGGCCAAGCGGCTTCTGGGACGGCACAAGATCGAGAAGCTCCCCATTGTGGACAAGGACTTCCGGCTCAAGGGCCTGATTACCATTAAGGACATTGAAAAGGCGGACAAATACCCCAACTCCGCCCGGGATCAGTCCGGCCGGCTTCTGTGCGGCGCAGCCATCGGGGTTACGGTGGATGTGGTAGAGCGGGCCGGGGGCCTGCTGGAGGCAGGAGCGGATGTGCTGGCCCTGGACAGCGCCCACGGCCATTCTAAAAATATTCTGGAGTGTGTCCGAAACATCAAAAAGCAGTTCCCCCATGCCCAGCTGATTGCGGGCAACGTGGCCACGGCCGGGGGCACCCAGGCCCTGATCGAGGCCGGTGCGGACTGTGTGAAGGTGGGCATCGGCCCCGGCTCCATCTGCACAACCCGTGTGGTGGCGGGCATCGGCGTGCCACAGATCACCGCCATTTATGATGCGGCCTGTGCGGCGAAAAAATACGGGGTGCCCATTATTGCCGACGGCGGCATCAAGTATTCCGGCGACATTGTCAAGGCTCTGGCGGCAGGGGCCTCTACGGTGATGATGGGTTCCATGCTGGCGGGCTGCGAGGAAAGCCCCGGAGAGCTGGAAATCTATCAGGGCCGTCAGTTCAAGGTGTACCGGGGCATGGGTTCCCTGTCGGCCATGGCCAAGGGCTCCAAGGACCGGTATTTCCAGGAGGGCAACTCCAAGCTGGTGCCGGAGGGGGTAGAGGGCCGGGTGCCCTACAAGGGAAGCCTCTCCGACACGGTGTATCAGCTTCTGGGTGGCATTCGTTCCGGCATGGGCTACTGCGGCTGTCCCACCATCGGCCAGCTCCAGGAGCGGGGCCAGTTTGTGCGCATTACCAGTGCCGGCCTGATCGAAAGCCATCCCCACGACATCACAATTACCAAGGAAGCTCCCAACTACTCAAGAGGATAAGCCTTGGCGGCCGCCCCAAAGGAGACTCCTCCGGGGCGGCCTTTTCCGGATAAGGTAGGATAGTATGGTTGACATTTTTGTAAAAGATTTGGTCAAGTCCTTTGAGGTGGGGAAAAACCTTCTGGACGGTCTGAGCTTTGAGGTACAGGCAGGGGAGCGGGTAGGGCTTCTGGGGAAGAACGGCGCAGGAAAAACCACGGTGTTCCGCATCCTCACCGGGGAGATCGACTATGACGAAGGAACCGTAGAGATTGCCTCCGGGAAGAGAATCGGCCTGATTTCTCAGATTCCAAGATATCCGGCGGGCTATACCGTGGAGCAGGTGCTTCGCTGCGCCTTCGGGGAGCTGGACGGCATCCGCCGAAAAATGGAGGCCCTGGAGAGGCAGATGGAGGAAAATCCCACCGACCAGGTGCTAAGGGAATACGACAGGCTCTCCACCCGCTATCAGGTGGGCGGCGGCTATGACATGGACGTAAACGTGGACAAGATCTGCAACGGCCTGGGGATTCCCAAGCAGATGCGGGCCCAGGACTTTTCCATGCTCTCCGGGGGAGAAAAGACCCGGGCCAATCTGGCCCGGCTGCTGCTGGAGGAGACGGACATTCTCCTGCTGGATGAGCCCACCAACCACCTGGACATGAAAAGCGTGGAGTGGCTGGAAGAATATTTGCTGAAATTCAAGGGGACGGTGCTGACCATCTCCCATGACCGATACTTTTTAGACCAGGTAGTCACCCGAATCGTGGAGCTTCGAGGAGGACAGGCGGAGTATTACAGCGGAAACTACTCCTTCTATGTGGAGGAAAAGGAGGCCAGGTTCCAGCTTCAGCTCAAGCAGTATGAGCAGGAGCAGGCCAAGGTGCAGCAGCTGTCCTATACCATGGAGCGGATGAAGGGCTGGGGCATCAACAACCGCACCCTTTACCGCCGGGCCATGAGCATCCAGAGCCGGATTGACCGCATCCAAAAAACCCAGCGCCCCACCCGGGAAAAAACCATGCACGCAGGCTTCGGTCAGCGGGAATTTTACGGGGATGAGGTGATGGTGCTAAAGGACTTGTCCATGGGCTTTGGAGATCGCACCCTGTTTTCGGAGGTAAATCTGCTGGTGCAGGGGGGAGCGCATATCGCCCTGCTGGGGGACAACGGCACGGGAAAATCCACCTTTTTGAAGCTCCTGCTCAGGGAAGAAAAGCCCACCGGGGGAAAAATCAAGTTTGGCCCCTCGGTGAAGCTGGCCTATCTGCCTCAGATCATCCACTTTGCCCACCCGGAGCGCAGTGTGCTGGACACCATGCTCTATGAGAAAAACTATTCCACCCAGACCGCCAGGAACCGGCTGGGGGCGTTTCTGTTCTCCGGGGAGGATGTGTTTAAGCCGGTGGCGGCCCTGTCCGGCGGGGAGCAGAGCCGGCTGCGGCTGTGTATGCTTATGGACGAGGAGATCAACCTGCTGATTCTGGACGAGCCCACCAACCATCTGGATATTGCCTCCCGGGAGTGGATTGAGAACGCCGTGGCGGAGTTTTCGGGAACGCTGCTGTTTGTGTCCCATGACCGGTATTTTATCGACCAGTTTGCAGACCGTATCTGGGAGCTGGAGGACGGGCACATCTCCGATTTTAAGGGAAACTACCGCCAGTTTAAGGCCATGAAGCAGGCTGCGGCCCAGATGCCCCAAAGGGCGGAGAAAAAGGAGAAAAAGCAGCGGGAGGTCACGGCGGAGGCGGCCCAGCGGAAAAACACCAAAAGCCTGGAAAAGCAGGTGGCCCGGCTGGAGCGGGACATTGAAAAGCAGGAGGCCCTGCTGGCGGACTACGACGAAAGGATTCAGGCGGCGGCCACGGATTATACGGAGCTTACCAGGCTGACCGAGGAAAAGGAGCGGGCCCAGGAGGAACTGGAGGAGCTGTATGCCCAGTGGGAGGAGCTTTCCGGGGAGCTGGAGCCATGAAGGGGCTGTGGATTCCGGCGGGGGCACTGCTGGCCCTGGGGCTGGTGATGGTGTGTCTGCCGGTGTATATGGAGATGACCGGGGTGGTGCTGCTGCTTCTGGGGGCGGCCACGGCCCTGGAGGCGGCCCTGTGGAGGCCGGCGGCTGACCGAAGGCAGCGGGCCTTGGAAATTTTGGCGATTTTGGCCGGTACGGGAGGGATACTGCTGATGAGTGCCATGAGTCTTGTGACCGGCTATGGGCAAACGGAATGGAGCCGGGCGGAGACATCGGAATATGCGGTGGTGCTGGGGGCGGCGGTTCGCCAGGACGGCAGGGCCTCCCGAATCATGGGCCAGCGGCTCCAGGCGGCGCTGGAGCTGATGGAGCGGAACCCTCAGGTGACGGTGATTCTCTCCGGGGGCCAGGGAGGCGATGAGCCTGTCTCCGAGGCCAGGTGTATGTATGACACGTTGGTGTCCATGGGGGCCCCGGCGGAGCGGCTGCTTCTGGAGGAGCAAAGCACCACCACTCGGGAAAATCTCCTGTTTAGCCGGGAGCTGATAGAGGCCCGTGGAGGAACCCGCCGCCCGGTGGCCCTTGTCACCAGTGAGTTCCACCAGCGGCGGGCGGCCTATATCGCAGACACCCTGAGAATAGAGAGCTGCCCGGTGTCCGGCAATACGAACCAGTGGTTTTACCGGGTCAACTATACCCTCCGGGAGGTCTTTGCCTTTATCAAGGCGGCGGCCCAGGGAGTAGCGGATTGACTTCCCGGAAATCGGGCAGTATAATGAAGGAAAATCTGGAAAGGACGAGATGAAATGAGCGAAACCTGTAACGGAAATTGCAGCGGATGCAGCGAAGCCTGTGACAGCCGCCAGGCAGAGAGCCTGCTGGCCCAGGCCAATCCGCTTTCTGAGGTAAAAAAGGTCATTGCAGTGGTCAGCGGAAAGGGCGGCGTGGGAAAGTCCACCGTCACATCCATGCTGGCGGTGGAAATGAACCGGCGGGGCTACCATGTGGGGGTGCTGGATGCGGACATTACCGGCCCCTCCATTCCTACGGCCCTGAATATCCATGGCCGTCCCTCCGGCTGTGAGGAGGGAATGCTGCCCATCCCCTCGGAGTCGGGTATTGAGGTAATGAGCATCAACCTGCTTCTGGAGAAGGACACCGACCCGGTGCTTTGGCGGGGCCCGATTTTAGGCGGGGTGGTCAAGCAGTTCTGGACGGATGTGGTGTGGAAGGACGTGGACTACCTGTTTGTGGATATGCCTCCCGGCACCGGGGACGTGCCCCTGACTGTGTTCCAGAGCCTGCCCATTGACGGCATTGTGGTGGTGACCAGTCCCCAGGAGCTGGTGTCCATGATTGTGAAAAAGGCCGTAAATATGGCGGAGATGATGAAGATTCCGGTGATCGGCCTGGTGGAAAACTATAGCTATCTCAAGTGTCCCGACTGCGGCAGGGAGATCCCCGTGTTTGGGAAAAGCACCATTGACGCAGTGGGCCGGGAGCTGAATCTTCCCGTGCTGTGCAAGCTGCCCATTGACCCCCATTTGGCGGAGGCCATGGACGAGGGGCTTTTGGAGCACGCCAAGGTGGATGCCATTGCCCCGGCGGCGGACGCCATCGAAGGAAAATAAAAGCTGAGCCGTCAGATTGCAGCCCGCAATCTGACGGCTTTTCCATCAGTTACTGTCCCCGGCGGAGCACCCGGCCCAGCCTGTCCTGGTACATGACTCCGTGGTCGCAGGCAATTTCACCGCCCAGAAGCACATAGGAAATGCCCTCCGGGGTCAGATCCGGGGACTGGAAGGTGGCCCTGTCCCGGATGGTGTTGGGGTCGAAAATCACCAGATCTCCGTCGCTGCCGGGACGAAGGTTCCCCTTTCGGGTCAGTCCCAGACGGCGGGCAGGCATGGCGGTCATTTTTTCCACTGCCTCATAGAGGGAGAGCTTTCCGCCCCGGACGTACTCCCCGACCAGCCGGGGAAAGCTGCCTGCGGCTCTGGGGTGGCCCTGGCGGGCGTGCATCAGGCCGTCGGTGCAGAGCATCACCGCCGGATGCCCCAGGGCCATGGCTACATCCTCGGGCTTCATCACATGGGCCACGGTGATGGTGTCCGGGGCACTCCGGCGAAGCTCCTTAAAAATCTCCCTGGTGCAGCGTCGGCCCTGGTAGGGGCCGTCACACAGGACAATGGCATCATAATCGCAGTGATACCGCTGGAGAAAGCCGGGGTCGTAGGTAGTCTCCCCAATCTGGGTGCTGAAGGCACTGTAGGGATAGCAGTCCGCCATTACGTCCAGTCCCTGGAGCCGGGCCTCGTCCAGTTGGGCCAGCACCTGGGACATCTGCCCAAAGCCGCCCATAGAGCCAAGATGGCTGACCTCCATGGGAAGGCCGTATACCCGTCCCACCTCCAGAAACTCCTCAATGGAATCGAAAATATAAGCTGCATCGTCCCGGACATGGGCGGCGGTCAGGAGATGATCCTTCTGGCAGAGCTGGGCGGTTTCCAGCAGCTCCTCCCGGTTCATGCCGGGGTAGTAGCGGATACCGTAGGAAATGCCGAAGCAGCCCGCCTCCAGCCAGTCCCGAAGGACGGACTTCACCTGCTGAATCTCCTGGGAGGACAGAGTGGCGTACTTATCCCGAAAGCCTGCGGCCTCCCGGGCGCTGCCGTGTCCGGCCAGCATACAAAGATTCACCGGCAGACCCTGGGAAACCAGCTGAAAATACGCCTCCGGGGGCAGGACGTTTTCACCGCAGTTGCCCGCCAGTACGGTGGTCACGCCCATCCGCAGCATACAGCCGAAAATGGAATGCTCCAAATCTTCCAGGTCGGCCACCGGGGCCTCATGCATATGAATGTCCAGAAAGCCCGGGCAGACCACCTGACCGGCGGCATCAATGAGCCGAAAATCCCCCTGGGGCCGCTCCCGGGTCAGGGCGGCCACCTGACCGCCCTCCAGCATCACGTTGAGCCGACTGCTGATGCGGTTTTCCGGGTCCAGCACCAGGCCGTTTTCAATCAGGGTCTTCATTCCGCTGGATCCAGAATGGTGCTCTCCCGCAGGAGGGCGTAGGCCTTCTGACTGACGATCTCGGCGGTCAGCTCTGCCTCCATTTCCGGCCCGGCGTACTGGCGGAGCTGCTCCTTGGGCATTCCGTACTGCTGGGCCATTTGATCCCAGCACTGCTCCAGCTCCTCCGGGGCGGCGGTAAGGCCCTCGGCCTGGGCAATGGCGGACAGTACCAGCCGGAGCCGGATTCGGCGGCGGGCCAGGGGGTACATCTCCCGGCGCATCCCATCCAGAGTTTTGCCTGTCTGCTGGCAGAACTGGTCGATGGTCATGCTTTTGGCGGCAATCTCTGCGGCGAATTGCTGGAGGCAGATGTTGGCCTCGCTTTCGATCATGGCCTCAGGCAGCTCCACCTGGGCCTCCTCCAGAACGATTTTCAGCACCTGATCCTCGATCTCCTGATCTGCCTGGTTTTTCCGCTGCTGGGCAGCCTGGGTGCGAGCCTGTTCCTTTTGGCCTTCCGTCAAGGGGGCCAGTTTCCTTTCCTGTACCTCCTTCACCGTGACCTGAAACAGGGCGGGCTGTCCGGCCAGCTCCGGGGCCTGGTAGCCCTCCGGGAAGGTCACATGAACCTCCACCTGATCTCCGGCCCTGGCCCCCACCAGCTGCTCCTCAAAGCCGGGGATAAACCGGCCGGAGCCCAGGGTCAGGGGATAGTCGGTGCCGGTGCCTCCGGCAAAGGCCACCCCGTCCTTGTACCCGGCAAAGTCGATGAGGGTGGTGTCCCCCAGGGCGGCGGGACGATCCACGGCAGAAGTGACCAGATTCTGGGCCTCCGCCGCCTGGAGGGCAGATTGCACCTCCTCCTGGGTGGGGGTGAGCCGGGGCATTTTTACATGGATGCCCTTATAGCGGCCCAGCTTCATCTCAGGCCGCAGAGCAAAGGTCAGGGTGAACTCCGCCCCGTCCTGCTCGCTGGCCCGGAGCACGGCCACCTTAGGGTCAGAGGCCGCCGGCAGGTCAATTTGCTTCATCACGTCCTCATAGACCCCGCCGAACAGGGCCTGGACGGCCTCCCGGAGCAGGGCGGCCCCGTCAGGATTGGCATCCAGCCCCTCCCGGGGGAGGGAGAAGCCCGCCTCCTGGCTGTGGCTCTCGTAGGCCTTGTCCAGCGCCTTGGTCAGGTCGGCACCGGGTAGGGTCACGGCCACCTGAGCCATGCCCTTTTCCTGAGAAAGAATTTTAATTTCCATAATGCGCTCCTTTCGCCTCCGCCAGTGGAGCAGGCGGAAGGTAATACCCGATATTTCCCTCATACTATAGCAGATTTTTGCCGCAGGTACAATGCTTCTTTCCGAGAAATCGGAAAACCGGGGCCCGGCCTCGGCAGGAGGGCAGGATTGTCTCAAAGGCTCCGTAAAAAAAGTCTTGTAGAAATCGTGGTTTTGCACTATAATAGGAGCACATTAGAAAAACTTAGGAGGATTACACAATGAAACATATTGAAGCCGATGTGGTGCTTGTAGGCGGCGGTATGTCCGGCCTCTGCGCTGCGACCCAGGCCCAGGAGTCCCTGAACGCCACCGGCGGCGGCTCCGTGGTGGTGTTTGAGAAGTCCGGCACCATCGGCGGCGCAGCCAACATGGGCATGGCCTTCTTTGCCGTGGAGTCCCAGCTCCAGAAGGAGACCATGACCAACGACTACACCAAGGACGATGCCTTTAACTTCTTTATGGAGTACACCCATTGGCGCTCCGATGCCAAGCTGGTTCGCCGCTGGTTTAATATGTCCGGCGACACCGTGAAGTGGATGCAGGACAAGGGCGTGGAGTTCCTGGGGGTATTTAAGTACTTCAAGAACTCTAAGGCTACCCAGCACATGGTCAAGCTCCCCGGCTCCAACAAGCCCACCGAACGCTGCGCCTCTGTGATGATCAAGACCGTTACCGAGTATGCCCGGGAAATCGGCGTGGAGTTTAACCTGAACACCCCTGTGAAGCAGCTGCTGGTGGGCTCCCAGGGTCAGGCCCGTGGCGTTATCGCCGTGGGCGAGGACGGCGAGGAGATCGAGTGCCTGGCCAATGCGGTCATCGTCACCACCGGCGGCATCGGCAATAATGTGGACATGATCGAGAAGCACATGGGCTGGAAGTGGGGCGTTGATATGTTCACCTTCCGTATCCCCGGTCTGGACGGCGACGGCATGAATATGCTCTGGGCCCTGGGGGCCAAGCAGGCCAAGGTCAACATGGAGGTCACTTATAACACCCCCGGCACCACCGATGTGTTCAAGACCCTGTCCGAAACCATGCGCCAGCCCAACCTGATGGTGAACCTGGAGGGCAAGCGTTTCATCAACGAGGCCATTATGGACAACACCACCTACACCGGTAACTCTCTGCTGCTCCAGAAGAAGCACATGGGCATCTCCATTGTGGACTCCACCATTGTGGACTACTACAAGGAGCACGGCCTGGATTATATCACCTACCATCACGGCATCACCAACCTGGACAACTGGGAGCGTGAGAAGGAGCTGTACTTCT
>CAVJIP010000101.1:0-2281 GCA_963649625.1 Bacteroidaceae bacterium | reverse complement strand
GCCAGATACCGCTTGGCCCGATGGAGGAGAAGCTCCTGCCGGCGGATGGCGGCCTCGATCTCCTCGTCCTTGTCCTCCATCATGGAGATAATGTCGTCATAGCTGCTTTTGGAGACGATCCGGGCCACCTGCTCAATGCCAAAGCCGAAATTCTTATACCACAGACAGTCAATGAGAAAGTTGATGTCCCAGGGTTCATAATAGCGATAGTCGTTGTTTTGGTCCTTTACCGGCTTGACCACGCCCTTTTTTTCATAATAGCGCAGCAGGTCTGGAGAGATGCCCAGAATCTTTGCCACGTCACCGATTTTATATCTCAAATTGCCCGCCGTCCTTTCAGGCTTCCGGCTTTCCCGGGAATCGGGGCGCCCTGCTTCGGCGTCCTGTGGGTATTATAGCAAAAAAATAAGAAATTTGCAAAGGGCTATTGACCTTAGAACAGTTCCAAGGTGTAAAGTATAGGGGAAAGAAGCCCTGATTTTTCGGACAGTCCGGGAATCAGCGCAGCGACAAATCTTTAGGAGGAGTATATCATGGCTTATATGCCCAAAGACAAATGTCACCAGTATCTGGATGATTCCAAGATGGTCAAGATCTACGACCTGTCCCAGCCCTGGGGCACGGACACCCCCCTGTGGCCCTTCCCCGGCGCACGGCAGGATCTTCAGTTCCCCCGGGGACAGTATCTGGGCCGGTTCCACAAGAGAACCATGACCTACACCGGCACCCTCCATGCCGGCACCCATATGGACGCCCCCAACCATGTGCTCCATGAGGAGGAGGTAGACCGGGAGAGAAACGGCTATACCCTGGCGGAGATTCCTCTGGCCCGCTGCATCGGCTCCGGCATTATTGTGGATATGCGCTATCTCAAGGACGAGTTCGAGGAGAAGTGGCAGGCCGCTGAGGGCGATCCTGCAAGGATGGGCGACATCTGGCACATTATTATGCCCGATGAGTTTGAGGCGGCCTGTAAGAAGGACGGCTTGGAGGTTCGGGAAAACGACTGGGTGGTCATCAACACCGGCTTCCATCACTACTGGAGAGTCAACAACGACAAGTATTATAACTACTATCCCGGCGAAGGCCCCGAGCTGGCCAACTATCTCACCGAGGAGAAGCACATCAAGGGCATTTCCGGCACCTGGGGTGCTACCGACGCTCCCATGTGGCATGACCCGCTGTCCGAGCAGATGCCCTGGCTGGACAAGGCCTATCGGAAGGCCACCGGCCTGGATCCCACTGTGACCTTCCCGGACTATGAGCCCTGCCACCGCATCTATATGCAGCACGGCGTCTGCACCGTGGAAAACGCCGGCGGCGATATTGACCTGGTGACGGGTAAGCGGATGACCATTGCCGCCTTCCCCTTCCGCTGCGAGATGGCGGACGGTGGCTTTGTCCGGCTGGTTGCCTGGGAGGAGGGCTCCTTCTAATCAAGGCCGGGCACAACAATAAAGGAATATTGCAGTAAGGTACCCCCTTACATAGACTCCGGCATACAGGCCGGGACACAAACCGGCTTGTATGTCTGGAATCCCTAAAAAAGAGCGAAAGAAGCGTTTTATGATGAAAACCCTGGAGGACATCCAGAAGATTTCCGTGCTGGGTGCCGGAACCATGGGCCCCGGCATTGCCCAGACCTATGCCATGGGCGGCTATACCGTCACCATGTGGACCAGGTCGGAAGAGACCCGGGAAAAGGCCAAGACCGCCCTGCGTACACAGCTGGAGACCTTTGCGGAGGAAGGCGAAATTAAGGCCCAGGATATAGAGACCATCTATAACCGTGTTCGCTTCGCCATGACCGTGGAGGAGGCCGTAAAGGACGCAGACTTTATTCAGGAGACCATTGTGGAAAATCGGGAGGCCAAGGCGGAACTGTATGAGACCCTGGCGGCCTGTGTGCCGGAGGATGTGATTATCGCCTCCAACACCTCTGCCCTGAATATTTTTGAAATCATCCCGGAGAAGCTGCTGCCCCAGCAGATTATCTGCCATTGGTATGCCCCGCCCCAGCTGATTCCTCTGGTGGAGGTGGTAAAAAGCGAGCAGGCTCCCCAGGAGTATGCGGATATTGCCATGGCTCTGCTGAAAAAGTGCGGCAAGACTGCCGTGCTTATGAAGAAGTTTATCCGGGGCTATATTGTCAACCGCCTGCAGCAGTGCCTGAACCAGGAGGTGTTTTACCTGCTGGAGCATGGCTACTGTGATGCAGAGGCCATTGACCTGGCCTGCAAGGCCAGCTTTATTCCCAGAGCCTGTGTGCTGGGCCTGTGCA
>CAVJIP010000100.1:4775-11329 GCA_963649625.1 Bacteroidaceae bacterium | reverse complement strand
GTCCTGCATAGATCAGGTTTACATCCACCTGCTCAAAGGCGGCCCGGGCGTTTCGGTACATCAGGGGAAAGGCAATCACAGAGGCGGCAAAAATGCAGCCCAGCCAGGTCTGTACCACCTTAATGCCCATTTGCTGATAGAGAAAGCCGCCGAAGGGACGGCGCAGGGAGAAAATCAGCAGCAGGAAGAAGCCCGCCACCGTAGGGGGGAGCACCATGGGAAGGGTGAGAATACCATCCACCACCGCTCTGGCCCGACCGCTTAGCTTCAGCACCTTTCTGGCGGCAAACAGCCCCAAAAAGAAACAGATCACCGTAGCCACCACCCCGGTTTTCAGGGAGATCAGCAGGGGAGACCAGTCCAGGTTTTTCAGCACGTCCATGAGATTATCCAAATCTGTCACCTCATCACAGCAAAGGGGATGGCATGGCACCATCCCCTTTGTTTGGTTTTATACGGCACCGGAGGCAATCAGCCTGCGTTGTTCAGGAACATATAGGTCTCAAAAATCTCCATGACCTGGGGCGTTTGCAGGAAAGCAAAGAAGTCATCGGCGGCGGCAGTCACCCCATCGGTGGCCTCGGTGTTCTGCACCCGGCACATGGGATAGACAATGCTGCCGGTCAGGTCGCTGGAAACCATCTCGATGATCTCAATGTCGTCAATCCGGGAATAAGCATCGGAGTAGTACACGGTGCCCACCTCGTTGGAGCCCTCGGCCACGGCCTCCAGGGTCTTGGAGACGTTGGAGGTTTCGTTGATGGTCAGGCCGCCCAGAGCATCGGAAACCTCCTGAGAGGTGATCTCGGCGGGATCCAGAGAGGAATCCAGAACACCCAGGCCCTGGAGCGCCTTCCGGGTGTACTTACCGGCGGGCACGGAGCCGTCGGCCAGAGCCATGGAGGAGGCCTCGGAGAGATTCTCCAGGCCGGTCACGGCGGTGCCGGAGCCCTTATAGGTGATTAGTGCCAGCTGGTTTTTCAGCAGGTCTACCCGAGTGCCCTCCAGCACCAGACCGTCCTCCTCAAGAGCATCCATCTGCTTGGTGGCGGCGGAGAAGAAGATGTCACAGGTGAAGCCCTCCTCAATCTGGGTCAGCAGAGTGCCGGAGGAGTCGGCGTTCAGAGTGATGGTCACGTTGGGCTGAGTCTCGTTGTAGAGCTTTACAATGTCCTGGAACGCATTGTCCAGAGAAGCGGCGATGAACACCTGAAGCTCAGTGGCCTCCAGGGTGTCGGCCTCCTCCACGGCGGAGGGAGTCTCGGCGGGGGCCTGGGTCTCAGGGGCGGCGGAGACGGTCACAGCAGCGGCAGTCTCGGAGGCGGCCGGTGCGGAGGATGCGGTGCTTTCGGCATTGCCGCAGGCAGCCATGGAACAGACCATCAGGGCGGCCAGAAGCAGAGAAACAATTTTCTTCATGGGATTCGATCCTTTCTTTTTCATTGTGGTTTCGTACCATGCCCTCATTATAATACACAACAAAACAAAACGCAACAGAACAAAAAACAATAAAAAATCTGCCGGTAACACCCATACGGATGTAACACCCGGCAAAAAAGCCGTGTACAACCCTTTTAGAGTGTGGTACTATTACATAAGATTGAACAGAAATGGGGGAGCGGCATGGAGCGGGAGCTATTGACGGCTCAGGAGGCGGCGGAGCTGCTGAAGGTGAAAAAGGCAACGGTATATGAAATGGTCAAGCGGGGCGAGCTGTCGGCGGTAAAGCTGGGAAAGCAGGTGCGGATTCCCGGGGACGGTCTAAAGCGGCTGATCCGGCCAAGCGGCGGCCGGGAGACGCCGGACACGCCCTCGGGCGGAATCGTGCTCTGCGGACAGGATAGCTGCCTGAACATTATCGCCAACCATGTGTCCATGCTCCCGGGGGCGGTTCCTGTGCTTCGGAGCTATGTCGGCAGCTATAACAGCCTCCATCAGCTCTATCAGGGGAAGGCGGACATTGCCACGTCACACCTTTGGGACGAGGAGACGGGAACCTACAATTTCCCCTTTATCACCCGGCTCCTGCCGGGAATGCCGGTGGTGGTAATTCGGCTGCTGGGGCGAACCATGGGGTTTTATGTGGCCAAGGGAAACCCTAAGGGCATCACGGGAATTGAAAGTCTGGAAAGCGGAAAAATCTCTCTGGTCAATCGGGAGAAGGGCAGCGGCACCCGAATCCTTCTGGACGAAAAGCTCAAGGCCTATGGGATAGACCGGCGAAGCGTTCCGGGGTACGGAGGGCAGGAATATAACAACCATCTGTCCATTGCCGGAGCTGTGGCCCGGGGAGAGGCCGACTTTGGCATGGGGGCCGAAATGGCGGCCCGTCAGGTGGACGGGGTGGATTTTCTGCCCCTGCAAACCGAGTGGTATGACCTGGTGTTCCCTCGGGAGCGGCAGCAGGAGACAACCTTCCGGCTAATGACGGAATATCTCACCGGACCCGGCTTTCGGGAGGAGATTGCCGCCACGGGGGCCTATGACCTGAGCCAGACGGGGAAGGTGGTTTATCTTTGAAAACCATCTGCGTGATTTTGGCCGGGGGGAAGTCTCAACGAATGGGCCGGGATAAGGCGGTGCTGTCCCTGGGAGCCGGGACGTTTTTATCCCGGCTGGTGCAGGAGTACGCCCCCCGGTTTCCGGTGTATATCTCCGTGGGAGAGGAGGGAAAATTCCCCCTGTATGGAGCCCGGGAGCTGGTGGATCTTCACCCAGGGCAGGGGCCTCTGGCCGGACTGGAGACGGCATTCCGGGAGACGGATGCGGACGTGGTATTTCTGACCGCTACCGATCTGCCCTTTGGCACCGGGGAGCTGGCCCAGAAGCTGATAGACCGGCTGGGGCAGGCGGATGCCTGCGTCATCAAGCGGCGGGACGGAAGGCCGGAGCCTGCCTTTGGGGTCTATCGCCGCAGCTGCCTTTCGGCGGTGGAGCAATGCCTCAGAGAGGGACGGCGGGCCTTCCGGGGGATGCTTGACCGAATCCGGGTGCAGTGGATTTCCGAGGAGGAGCTGGAGGAGTTTCCTCTGGAGCGGCTCCTTCAAAACGTGAACACCCCGGAGGAGTATGGGGCGGCCCGGGCGGCACTGAAAAACCCGATGCCGTTGTAGGGTCACAACTGGGCGTGCGTGACGAATCCGAGATTTCTTGTTTCAAGTTGCGCCGAAATTCGCTATAATAAAAAGTGTAGGTAAATCTCCGGCAAAGGAGGCAGATTTTATGTCAGATAAGTTCACGCCGGATCAGCAGAGCATTGTGTCCTTTAGCCTGATGGGGCCGGAAAGTGGGGCCCCCTGTCAGGTGGACTCCAAGGACGGAAAGATCACCCGGATACGGCCATATTTTTACGACAAGGAATATACGGATAAATACTGCAATCCCTGGAAAATTGAGGCCCGGGGAAAGACCTTTCAGGCCCCGGAGCGTGTGACCATCACCCCCTTTGGACTGGGGTATAAATCCCGGGTCTATTCCCCCAACCGGGTGATGTATCCCCTGAAGCGAGTGGATTGGGATCCCAAGGGGGAGCGGAATCCCCAGAATCGGGGAAAATCCAGGTACGTCCGCATCAGCTGGGACGAGGCGGCGCAGATCGCGGCGGACGAGCTAAAGCGGCAAAAGGAGAAATATGGGCCGGAGGCCGTGCTCTGCCAGGCGGATATGCACGGAGAGGGCAAGAATGTGGCCCCCAGCCACGGCTGCCCCAACCGGCTGCTGAGCCTGATGGGGGGCTATACCCTCCAGATGCGGAATATGGACTCCTGGGAGGGCTGGTTCTGGGGGGCGAAATACGTCTGGGGCTGTGAGCCGGTGGGAGAGATGGCCCCACAGGTCAACCTGTACCCGGACATTGCAAAGCATTCCGACCTGCTGCTGTTCTGGGGCTGTGACCCGGAGACGACCCCCCTGGGGGTGGTGAGCCATATGCCTTCCCGGCTGTGCTATTACCTGAGCGAGATCGGCCTGAAAAGCGTCTACGTTTGTCCGGACCTTAACTATGGGGCGGCGGTTCACGGAGACAAGTGGATTCCCATTTTGCCCAACACGGATGTGGCCCTGCAGTTGGCCATTGCCTATATCTGGATCACCGAGGACACCTACGACAAGGAATATATCGCCAGCCATGCCTATGGTTTTGACAAGTTTGAGGACTATGTGCTGGGCCGGGAGGACGGCGTGCCCAAAACCCCCGCCTGGGCCAGTGAGAAATGCGGCGTAAAGGAGTGGACGATTAAGGCCCTGGCCCGGGACTGGGCCAAAAAGACGGCGTCCATTATCCATGGAAACGGCGGCTGCTATATCCGGGGGCCATACTCCTCGGAGCCGGCCCGACTGGAGGTCATGCTGCTGGGGATGCGGGGCGTGGGAAAGCCCGGTGTCCATCAGGCCAAGATGATTGAATGGAACCTTTGGAATAAGGACTATCCTGTGCCCTATCAGGGCAAGTTTGTCCCCAAAATCACCGCCATTGCCGATGCCCTTCGGCCGGTGGAGGGAGACGTGGAGCCTCATATCAATATTGCGGGACGATTCCAGCTCAATGAGGCCCAAAAGCGGCGGGCCCCGGAGCTGATCGACCTGTTCCGGCAGCTTCCGGCTCCCCAGCAGTTTATTCCCCGGTGCTGTATTCATAAGGCGATTTTGGAGGGCCATGCGGAATGGCGCGGGCTTCAGTGCTTCTCCTCCTCCCAGCAGCCGGTAGGGGACAACTACCGCTATCCCACCCAGCAGTATCAGTTTAAGGAAATGCAGTACCCAAGGCCGGGACTTAGCCGGGTGCATATGATCTGGACGGATGCCCCCTGTCAGACCACCTGCTGGAACGACGGCAACCTGACCATGAAGGCGTTTCAGGATCCCTCCATTGAGTGCATTGTGGCCCAGCATCCCTGGCTGGAAAACGACTGCTATTTTGCGGATATTATTTTCCCGGTGGTCACAAAGCACGAAATGAACGATTTAGGCAACGATATGTCCTCCGGGGGCTTTACTTCCATTTACCTGGAGGAGCCCTGCTGCCCGCCGGTGGGGGAATCCGTCAGTGATTTCGATGTTTGCGCCAGGGTGGCGGAGAAGCTGGGGCCGGAGTACTATGCGGCCTATACCGGGAATCTCAGCGAAAAGGAGCGGGTACGGTTCTTCTATAAGGCCACCGGCTGTGAGGAATATATGACCTGGGAGGAGTTCCGCCAGCGGAAAATCTTCGTGGTGCCCTGCAAGGAGCAGGAGGAGGTGGAGAAGCTCCCCGCCGGCCTGTACGGCTTCTACAAGGACCCGGAGAACAATCCTCTGAGCACGCCCACAGGCAAGCTGGAGTACTATTCCACGGAGATCGCCCAATACACCCCGGACGACCCGGAGCGGCCCCCGGTGCCCCATTGGGTGGAAAAAAGCGAGAGCCACGATGAGCGACTTAGCTCGGAGCGGGCGAAAAAATATCCCCTGCTGTGTATGTCCAATCACGGCCGCTGGCGGATGCACGCCCAGTGCGACGACATTGTGTGGAACCGTGAGGTGGAGACCATGAAGATTCGGGGGAAGGACGGCTACCAGTATGAGCCGGTGTGGCTGCATACCTCCGAGGCGGAGAAGCGGGGAATCCGCCATGGGGACATTGTAAAGGTATTCAACGAGCGGGGAGTGGTGCTCTGCGGAGCCTATGTGACCGAACGGCTGATTCCCCAAACCTGCTATGTAGACCACGGCTCCCGGCTGGATCCCATTATTCCCGGCTGGCTGGATCGGGGCGGAGACATCAACACCATCACCCCCACCTCTACCACCTCAAAAAACGCCACCGGCATGGCCGTCTCCGGATTCCTGGTGGAGGTGGAGAAGGTGACGGAGGAGGAAATGAACCAGTGGAAGCGGGACTACCCGGAGGCCTTCGCCCGGCATATCGACCCGGATGCGGGGGTGTGTCTCCAGGGCTGGCTGCTGGAGAATCAGGAGGAGGCAATGTGATGGGAAAGGCGTTTGTGATTGACGTGGCCAAATGCTCCGGCTGCTATAACTGTCAGCTGGCCTGCAAGGACGAGCACGCAAATAATGACTGGATGCCCTACGCCAGGCCCCAGCCCCTGACGGGGCAGTTTTGGTGCCGGGTGACGGATCACGTCCAGGGGACGATTCCCAAGGTGCGCATCCACTATATCTCCCGGCTGTGTAACCACTGCCGCAATGCAGCCTGTATGGCGGCCTGTAGCGAGGGCGCCATCTATCGCCGGGAGGACGGACTGATTCTTATTGACCCGGCCAAATGTACCGGCTGCGGAAAATGCGCAGGGGCCTGCCCCTATGAGGCGGTGTTCCTGAACGAAAAGGAGCACATCGCCCAAAAATGCACCGGCTGTGCCCATCTGCTGGATCACGGAGCCAAGCTGCCCCGGTGTGTGGAGGCCTGCCCCACCGATGCCCTGCGGTTCGGGGACGAGGAGGAGCTGCAAGACCTGATTGAGGGGGCGTCCGTGCTGAAGCCGGAAACGGGAGCGGGGCCGCGGGTGTATTATCGGAATATTCCCGGCCGGTTTATTGCCGGAACGGTCTATGAC
>CAVJIP010000100.1:0-4765 GCA_963649625.1 Bacteroidaceae bacterium | reverse complement strand
GTCTATGACCCGGTGGAAAAAGAGGTGGTCATCGGGGCCCGATGTCTGCTGAACTCCGGCGGAAAACGCTGGGAGACCAGAACCGATGAATACGGAGATTTCTGGTTCAATGACCTGCCGGTGGGCCTGTTTGACCTGTCCATCCAAGAGAAGGGCTATCAGGTGAAGCTCTTTGAAAAGCTGCGTACCCGCCAGTGCGTGAATCTGGGAGACATCCCTCTGGAACGGGAGGAGGAAAGACCATGAAGAGGCTGGGCTTTGGCTGTATGCGTTTGCCCATGCTCGGTGGGTCCGAGGGCCAGGTGGATCAGGCCCAGTTTAACCGAATGATTGACCGGTACTTAGCCGCAGGCTTTTGCTATTTTGACACGGCCCATGTCTATCTGGGAGGAAAAAGCGAAACGGCCATTCGGGAGGGCCTGGTGAAGCGGTATCCCAGAGATGCCTTTCTGCTGACGGACAAGCTCTCGGGGAGCTGCTTTCAGTCGGAGGCGGACATCTACAAGCTAATGGACACCCAGCTGGAGGCCACCGGCGCAGGGTATTTTGACTACTACCTGATGCACGCCCTGTCCGCAGAGGTGTATCAGAAATTCCTCTCCTGCAACGCCTTTGGAGCGGTACGCAGAATGAAGGGGGAGGGAAAGCTCCGGCACATGGGGATTTCCTTTCATGACAAGGCCGCTGTGCTGGAGAAAATCCTTTCGGAGCAGCCGGACATTGAGGTGGTGCAGATTCAGTTTAACTATCTGGACTACGACAACCCCAGTATTGAAAGCAAGGCCGTCTATGATGTGTGCCGGAGATTTCAAAAGCCCATTTTGGTGATGGAGCCGGTAAAGGGCGGCGGCCTTAGCGACCTGCCTGAGGCGGCGGCAGAGATATTTGCCGCCCTGGGCGGGGGCAGCACCGCCAGCTATGCCATTCGCTACGCCGCCTCCTTTCCGGGCATCAAAATGGTGCTCAGCGGCATGAGCACCATAGAGCAGCTGGAGGACAACGTAGGCTATATGGAGGATTTCCGGCCCCTTGACGATAGAGAGCTGGAGGCGATAGAGCAGGTACGGACAATTCTACAGGCCCAGAATACCGTGGCCTGTACCGCCTGCCGGTACTGTGTCCCCGGATGTCCCAGACATATTTTGATTCCCGATCTGTTTGCCTGCCTGAACACCAAGCGGCGGTATCAGGACTGGAGCAGTGACTTCTATTACAGGGTAAACACGAAGGATCATGGCAGGGCCTCGGACTGTGTGGGATGTAAGCAGTGTGAGAGAATCTGTCCTCAACATCTGCCCATTACCCAGCTGCTGGGGGAAACGGCAACGGCCTTTGAAACGGAGATGTGACCCCCCGGGCCGCAGGCAAGCTCGCCTGCGGCCCCTTTGTCTCGGCGGCCCAATCGGTTGACTTTTCAATGCTTCTGCGGTATAATATAATCAAACTGCATGGTGAATTTTGAATGATGTGAGGGAACTCCATGAAAAAACGCGAAACCTATGGCAATGAAAGCATTACCTCGTTAAAGGGAGCGGAGCGTGTAAGGTCGCGCCCCGCAGTTATTTTTGGCTCCGACGGACTGGAGGGCTGTGAGCACGCCGTGTTTGAAATTCTCTCCAACGCCATTGATGAGGCCAGAGAGGGACACGGCAAGCGCATTATTGTGACCCGCTATCTGGATCATTCCGTCCAGGTGGAGGACTTTGGCCGGGGCTGCCCCGTGGACTGGAACGAGGGGGAGCAGCGGTATAACTGGGAGCTGGTATTCTGCGAGCTTTATGCCGGAGGCAAATATGCCAACAATGAGGGGGAGAGCTACGAGTATTCCTTGGGCCTGAACGGCCTGGGTGCCTGCGCCACCCAGTACGCTTCTTCCTTCTTCGATGCGGTGATTCGCCGGGACGGGAAAAAATATGTGCTCCACTTTGAAAAGGGGGAGAACATCGGCGGACTCAAGGCGGAAAAGCCGGACAGAAAACAGACCGGCTCCTGCTTCCACTGGCTGCCGGATCTGGAGGTGTTCACGGACATCAACGTGCCGCTGGAGTATTATCAGGACATTCTCAAGCGGCAGGCGGTGGTGAATGCAGGGGTGTCCTTCCTGCTGCGGAATGAGACGGAAAAGGGGAAATTTGAGGAGCAGGAGTTCTGCTATCAAAACGGCATTCTGGACTATGTGACGGAGCTGACGGAGGAAAACGCCCTGACCATGCCCCAGTTCTGGGAGGCGGAGCGAAAGGGCCGAGATCGGGCGGACAAGCCGGAGTACAAGGTGAAGATTTCCGCCGCCGTCTGCTTTTCCAATGCGGTCAGCCGAATCGAGTATTATCACAACTCCTCCTGGCTGGAGCATGGGGGTGCGCCGGAGAAGGCGGCCAAAACCGGCTTTGTCTACGCCATTGACGCCTATATTAAGCAGGCGGGGAAATACTCCAAAAATGAAAGCAAAATCACCTTTCAGGATGTGGCGGACTGCCTGGTGCTGGTGACAAACTGCTTCTCCACCCAGACCAGCTATGAGAACCAAACCAAAAAGGCCATCAATAACAAGTTTATCCAGGAGGCCATGACGGAGTTCTTCAAGTCCCGGCTGCAAATTTACTTCATCGAAAATAAGCAGGAGGCAGATCGCATTGCCGATCAGGTGCTGGTGAACAAGCGTTCCCGGGAGACGGCGGAAAAGGCCCGACTCAACATTAAGAAAAAGCTTACCGGCAGCATGGATATTTCCAACCGGGTACAAAAGTTCGTGGACTGCCGGAGCAAGGATGCGGAAAAGCGGGAGCTTTACATTGTGGAGGGCGATTCCGCCCTGGGCAGCGTCAAGCTCAGCCGTGACGCAGAGTTCCAGGGAATCATGCCGGTTCGGGGAAAAATTCTCAACTGCCTGAAGGCGGATTATGCCAGAATCTTCAAAAGCGATGTGATCACCGATCTTATTAAGGTTCTGGGCTGCGGGGTGGAGATCACCGGCGGCAAAAAGGCCAAGGACTTGACCTCCTTTGATTTGGCGGCTCTTCGCTGGAACAAGGTCATTATCTGCACCGATGCGGATGTGGACGGCTTTCAGATTCGGACGCTGATTCTCACCATGCTCTACCGGCTGGTGCCCACTCTGATTCAGCAAGGCTATGTATACATTGCCGAGTCCCCGCTCTTTGAAATCAACTGCAGGGACAAAACCTGGTTTGCCTACTCCGAGACGGAAAAGGCGGAGATCACCGGAAAGCTGGAGGGGAAAAAGTACACCATCTCCCGGTCTAAGGGCCTGGGCGAAAACGAGCCGGAGATGATGTGGATGACCACCATGAATCCGGCCTCCCGCCGGCTTATCAAGGTCATGCCCGAGGACGTGGAGGCCACCCAGGAGATGTTTGACCTGCTGCTGGGAGACAACCTCTCCGGCCGGAAGGAGCATATCTCCGAAAACGGCTATAAATATATGGAAATGGTGGATGTATCCTGAGGAGGTGAAGCCCTGTGGCAAAGAAGAAAAAGACGGAAACCAACGAACACCAGGACAACGCCAACGTGCTGGGGCTAAAGGCGGAGGTGCTGGAGCAGCCCATCACCAGGACCCTGGAGGTCAACTATATGCCCTATGCCATGAGCGTCATTGTCTCCCGGGCCATTCCGGAGATCGACGGCTTTAAGCCCTCCCATCGAAAGCTCCTGTACACCATGTACAAGATGGGCCTGCTCACCGGCGGGAGAACCAAATCCGCCAATATTGTGGGCCAGACCATGCGCTTAAATCCCCACGGGGATTCCGCAATCTATGAGACTATGGTGCGGCTGAGCCGGGGCTATGAGGCGCTGCTCCATCCCTTTGTGGACTCCAAGGGCAACTTTGGCAAGGCCTACTCCAGAGACATGGCCTATGCGGCCTCCCGGTATACCGAGGCAAAGCTGGACAGCTTCTGCCAGGAGCTGTTCCGGGACATTGACAGCGACACGGTGGATTTTGTGGACAACTACGACAGCACAATGAAGGAGCCGTCTCTGCTGCCCACCACCTTTCCCAATGTGCTGGTTTCCGCCAACAACGGCATTGCCGTGGGCATGGCCAGCAATATCTGCGGCTTTAATCTCCGGGAGGTGTGCAATGCCGCCGTGGCCCGCATCAAAAATCCGGACTGCGATTTGAAGGAATATCTGCTGGCTCCGGACTTCCCCTCCGGCGGTGAGCTGATTTACAAGGAGCAGGACATCAGCAGCATCTACGAAACGGGCCGGGGCAGCGTCCGGGTTCGGGGAAAGTGGCGCTATGTCAAGGAAGGAAATCTGGTGGAAATCTATGAGATTCCCTATACCACCACCACCGAGGCCATTATTGACAAGGTCTCCGAGCTGATTAAGGCCGGAAAGATCAAAGAGATCAACGATATGCGGGATGAGACGGATCTAAATGGCCTGAAACTCACCATCGACCTCAAGCGGGGCGCAGACCCGGATAAGCTGATGGCGAAGCTCATGCGTATGACCACCCTTCAGGACAGCTTTCCCTGCAATTTCAATATTCTCATTGGGGGCTTTCCCAAGGTCATGGGGGTGGGAGAGATTCTGGAGGAGTGGACGGCCTGGCGTACGGAGTGCGTCCGCCGCCGAATTTACCACACTCTGGGAAAAAAGAAGGACAAGCTCCATCTGCTCCAGGGCCTCCAGAAGATTTTGCTGGACATTGACCGGGCCATTGCCATCATCCGGGAGACGGAGCTGGAGGAGGAGGTCGTGCCCAACCTGATGATTGGGTTTGGCATTGACC
>CAVJIP010000099.1:0-3698 GCA_963649625.1 Bacteroidaceae bacterium | reverse complement strand
CCTATGATGAGGGACTTCGGGAACCCCGCCAGGCGGACAGGGCCAGACAGAGCAGCATTCCGGTGCAAAAGCCGCCCAGGTCAATCCAAACGTCCCGCACCTGGCCGGAGCGTCCCTCCACAAACAGCTGGATGGTCTCATCCGCCAGAGCTGCCCAGGTGCCCAAAAGCAGCGGCAGGCTCCAAGGCCGGCGGCGCCAGAGCCGGAGCAGGGTGGTCACTTCCAGGCTCAGCACCAGGTATTCCGTGCCGTGGGCCAGCTTTCGCAGAACCCCGTGGCCGCTGGTGGTGTCCAGAGTGCCGCCCAGCAGGGAGCCAAGGATATGGCCCACCCAGTCGCTGAAGCGGCCCGAGAGAGTGCCGGGCATCAGGGAGTTGCCCCAAATAAAGCCTAGCGTCAGGACGATCAGGGCCGTCAGGCGTTTTTCCCGGAGAGAAAAGGTGTTCAATGGCGTACCTCCTGGATGGAAAATTCTTGTACTCTATTATATAGAAAGGATGGGCAGGTGTCAATGCGGGCTTTTTGTATAATCTCCCCCGGAAAGGGCATACTGGGACGGAGGTGATTTCCATGGAGCATAGGCCCCATCCCCGACCCCGGCTCATGTACCCGGTACCCCTGACCCATGAAAATATCATGGCCGTTTTCCGGGGAGCGGCGGACTTTACCCCACGCAAGGTGGTGCCCCGGGGACAGACCGTCTGGGTCTATTCCATTGACGGATTGGTGTCCGGGTCGGAAATCTCGGATTTTGTGGTCAAGCCCCTGATGGAGGCGGGAGAAAGGCTGGACGGAGAGACGGCGGTGGAGCTGGCGGTGTACAACGCCGTGGGCAGCCGGGTCTCCCATATGGACGAGGCCGTGGAAAAGCTGGTCAACGGCTTCTGTCTGGTGTTGTTCGGAGCGGGAGACGGGGCGGTCTTTGAGGTGAAAACCGGGGAAAAGCGCTCCATCTCCGCCCCGGAGGTGGAAAACACCATCAAGGGGGCCAAGGATGCCTTTACGGAGACGGTGCGAACCAACACCAGCCTGGTGCGGCGGCATCTGCGCACCCCGGAGCTGCGGCTGGAGGAGCAGGTGGTGGGCAGGCGGAGCCTTACCAATGTGACAATTTGCCATGTGGCGGGTATCACAGATCCGTCCCTGGTGGAGGCGGTGTCCCGGCGGCTGACGGAAATCGACATAGACGGTGTGCTGACCCCGGCGGCGTTGGAGGAGTATCTCACCGGGGGACGAAAAACCGCCTTTCCCCTGCTGATCTTTACGGAGCGGGCGGATCGCTTCGCCTGGGGCCTATTGGCGGGCCGGGTGGGGGTGCTGGTGGACGGGCTGCCTCTGGGGTATTTGCTGCCCTGCACCCTGACGGACTTTTTAGAGTCCCCGGAGGACAGGGGAGGAAACTATGTGGTGGCCTCGGCGATTCGCCTGCTGCGGGGCATCAGTTTGGCGGCGGCCCTGCTGATGCCGGGGCTATTTGCGGCGGTGAGTCTGTATCATCAGGAGATGATTCCCCTGGTGCTGCTCCGGGCCATTGTGGAAAGCAGGCAGTCGGTGCCTCTGTCCACCGGGGGCGAGGTGCTGGTGCTGCTGATCGCCTTTGAGCTGCTCCAGGAGGCAGGGCTCCATCTGCCCCAAAATCTGGGCCAGGCGGTGTCCATTATCGGCGGGCTGGTGGTGGGCTCGGCGGCGGTGGAGGCCAGCCTGATCTCCCCGGCGGCCCTGATCGTGGTGGCGGCGGCGGGGGTCTGCGGCTTTACACTGCCGGAGCGGGACTTTGCGGACGCCATTCGGGTGTGGCGGTTTGCCATTGCCCTTGGTGGGGTACTGGCGGGGCTGGCCGGAGGAACCATGGTGTTCCTGCTGCTGCTGATCCATCTCAGCGACCTGAGCAGCCTGGGCATCCCCTATCTGGAGGCAAAGGAAAGCCCGCTGCTTCGTCCCCGGCTGGTCAGGGAGAAGTGGAGAGCCGACCGGCTCAGCCCGGTCAATCGGAGAAACCAGAGGTGAGGCCATGAGAAAATGGATATTGGGGGCGGCGGCCCTGCTGGCCATGGAACTATGGAGCCTCTGGCCCTTCCCGCGGTGGGACACCGGGGAGCTGGCGGTGGTGGAAACCCTGGCCATTGAGGTAAAAAACCGGGAGCTGTGGCTTTCCGCCGAGGGATATACAGGCCACGGTGCAACCGGAGAGCAGGCGGTGGAGAATCTCCGGGCTGCCGTGCCGGGACAGCTGTTTTTGCCCCAGGTGCAGCGGATTATATTCTGCGATGGGGCGGAGGAACGCTGGGACCCTTTGAAGCTGCCGGAGAAGCTGTCGGTGGGTGCCAATGTGTATCGCTGGCCCGGAGCGGCGGAGGAGCTGGGGGACATGTCCCGGCTAAACCGGGTGCTGGCGGCCCGGGAGCGGCGCAGTCCCCGGATGGAGAATCTGGCCTGGCTGCAAAACGGGAAAATCCTGGGCAGGCCCCTGGAGCTGCCCCAAATTGAGCAGGAGGAAGTGCATGGAACGGAGAAAGAGAGCCTTCGGCGGGGCGGCGACCCTGGCGGCCACGGTAATGGCGGGAGCCTCCTGGCCGGCGGTGCTGACAGGCTGGATTTTAGGGACGGTGCTGATGCTTTTGCTCCGGCGGCCCTCTGCCGGAGGGTCTAAGAGAAGGGCCCTGGTGGCGGTGTTTGGAGGCGCTGTACTGCTGGCGGTGGTGCTGCATCTGGCGGAGGGGGCCTTCCCGGAGGATTCCACCTTCCCGGCGGTGTCTATAGGGCTGCTGCTGCTTCTTTGGCGGGCGATGTATAGCGGGCCGGCGCAGCGGACGGCGGTGGCAAATGTCCTGGGGCTGTGTTTGGCGTTGCTGTTTGGAATTATTCTCCTGCTGGGTCTGAAAAACATTTCCTGGAGGGACGGTGGAGGGGTGGAGATGTCCTGGCAGAGCTGCTGCTTCGCCCTGCTGGGGACGGCCCCCTGGTGGCCTCTGCGGGGGAAAATGGACAAACGGGCCTGGTGCTGGTACGGGGGCAGCGGGCTGACGGCCCTGGGCCTGAGCTGGATGGTGCTGGGAACCCTAGGCCGGGGCCTTGCCCAGGCGGAGAAATATCCTCTATACCGGGCGGTGCAGACCCTTCGGCTCCTGGGGAGCCAGCAGCGGCTGGAGGCCCTTGTGGCGGCGGCGGTGCTGATGGGGGCCTTCTGCCTGCTGCTGACGGTGGCGGAGCCGATAGGCCAGGGGCTGGAGGGCCTTGTGCCCCATGTCCCGGCCAGGTGGCCAATGGCGGGGGTGTGCCTTGGGGCCTTCCTGCTGGAATGGGCCTGGCGGCAAGGCACCTGGCAGGAAATTCCGGGACTTCCAACCATATTTTGCGTCTTATGCATGGTTTGGATACTATGGGTAGGGGATGGGGAAAATGTCGAAAAACCCGCAAAAAACAGTTGACAAAAAGCCCGGTTTGGAATATAACATCTGAGCACTTGAAAAACCGGCCCGAAAGCCGGGCTTACTTTTCAGAAACCTTCCAAATCAAGAAAAAAGTTCTTGACAAGGGTTAAAGGCTGTGCTAGAATAATCAGGCTGTCAGGCCGAAGGGCCGGGTCGAAAGTCGAAGGAATTTGAAAAAGTTCTTGACAATCCGGCGGTGGCATGATATACTCAATGAGTTCCGCTTTGCGGAGTGTACCTTGTAAATTAAACAACGAGAAACATGAA
>CAVJIP010000098.1:0-8237 GCA_963649625.1 Bacteroidaceae bacterium | reverse complement strand
GGCTCCGGGAGCCGGAAGGGCTAAAAGGCTATCTCAGCGCCATCACCCGGAACGCCGCCCTGGATCGGCGGAGAAAAGCGGAAGGGTGTGGGGAGCTTTCTCTGCAGCAGGAGCTGACGGAGGATTATGCGCTGTCCCGGAAGCTGGATGAGGTGCTCCTGACCCAGGTGGTCACGGAGGCGGTGGACAGCCTGGGTGAGCCCTGCCGCACCATATTCCTCCGCCGGTACTATCAGGAGGAGCGGGTAAAGGATATTGCCCAGGAGCTGGGGCTGACGGTTCGGGCCGTGGAAAGCCACCTGTTCCGAGGAAAAAAACGACTGCGGGAGCTTTTCACAGAGGGAGGTTTATTCCATGAAGCTAAATAATTTGATGGATCATTATGTACCCACAGCCCCGAGGGCGGAGGCCCCCAATCAGGAGCGGATTCTGAAGCTGGCCCGGGAGAGACTGCCCCGGCAGAACATCCGGCCCAAACGGCGGCTGCTGCGGCTTGGGGCTATGGCGGCGGCCCTGACGGTGGCCCTGAGCGTCACGGTGGCGGCGGTGGTCGCCTACAGCAAAAGCACCCGGCTTATGCAGGCGCAGTGGGAGACGGCGGAATTGCAGGCGACGGAGGCCGGCACCTCCATGCCCCCGGAGCAGCGGGCCTATTTGGAGGGACGAACCGTCACCCTGGCCCAAAGTGCCACAGACCAGGGGCTGACCGTCACCCTGGAGTCCATGACGGTCAGCAACCACAGCGTAACCTTCGGCCTGAGCTACCAGACGGAGGACGGGGATAAATTCTCCTATTCCCTGGAGGACTATGGGCTTCAGCCCTGGTTTTGGAGCTACAGCTGGGTGAACCCCTCCTACGGCAGCGTGGCGGGACAACGCTCCACCGCTGACGACCTGGGAATGCTGGAATGCAACACCTGGACGGCACTGCCTGACGACCAGATCATCTGTGACGGAGACACTGCCATAGAGCTGGAGCTTCGCAGTCTCTATGTGACCACCGGCCAGGCAGATGACAACGGGATGGTGGAAAAGGTGGCCGCCATTGAGGGAAGCTGGCAGTTTACCGTTTCCATTCCCAAGCTGGAGCCGGAGCCGGAATATACCGTAGACATGGCCCAGCTGGAGGCGGCGGCGGGCTGCTCCGACATAAGCGTTCTAATCACCTCCACCGGGTGCAGCCTGGTGCTGCCGGAGTCGCTGACCCTTTCGGCCCCGGAGCAGGTGGCCTCTGCCCAGGAGAGCGGTGAGAACATCGCCGTGGCCTTTTACCTGAAAAACGGCGAGAAGGTGCCGGATTTCGGCTCCGTAGGCTGGACCCACGACGGGGTGACGGAATACGTCATTCCCTGGGTTGCCCTGGATCCCACCCAGCTGGGCGAAATGCGGGTTTACCGGGAGGGCACGGAGCAGAGTTTGTCTCTGATTCCCACAGCCCAGAATTAAACCAATTCCCCTTCCGGGGGAAAGAAGCCTAAAATACCCCTCCCGGCATTCGGTTTTCGGATGCCGGGAATTTCTTTGAAAAAAGAGTTTATGCGGTATCCCCCATTCGCCTGGAGGGGCACAGCTAGCGAAAAAGCCCTCCCCCTCCGGCCCCAGCGGATTTTTGTTGACGTGCCCCAAAATTCCGGGTAAAATGAAGGCATTAAGTGCAATGAGGTGAAGCAAAATGCTGGACTATATCCGTGTTTCCTGCTGCGTCCCCACGGTCACGGTGGCAGACGTTTGGGGCAACCTGGAAAAAATCAAGGCACAGCTCCGACAGGCCGCAAGGGCAGGCAGCACCCTGGTGGTGTTTCCGGAGCTGTGCCTGACCGGCTATACCTGTCAAGACCTGTTCTTTCAGCAGTCCCTGCTGGAGGACTGCCGCAGGGCCCTGGGGGAGCTGGCCAGCCTGACGGGAGAGCTGCTGCTGACGGCGGTGGTGGGCCTGCCCATAGAAATTCATGGGGCCCTTTATAACTGCGGGGCGGTGCTAAACTGCGGAGAACTCAAGGGTATTGTCCCCAAGACCTTTTTGCCCAACTATGGGGAATACTACGAAAAGCGGTGGTTTTCCACCTCGGAGGATTTGCTGGCGGCAGGCGTGACCCAGGGAGACGGCGTTCCCGTTGGCCGTGACCTGATTTTCACCCTGGCGGACGGCACCGCCTTCGGGGTGGAGCTTTGTGAGGATCTGTGGACTCCCCTGCCCCCCAGCACCTTTCTGGCCCTGGGCGGGGCGGAGCTGATCGTAAATCTGTCCGCCAGCAACGAGGTCATTGCCAAGCGGGCCTACCGGCGGAGCCTGATTGCCCAGCAGTCGGCCCGGTGCCTGTGCGGCTATGTGTACTGCTCCGCCGGGACGGGAGAATCCACCCAGGATCTGGTCTTTTCCGGCCACAGCCTGATTGCGGAAAACGGCACCCTGCTGGCGGAAAACCAGCGGCTTCTGGATACGGACTATGTACTGACCATGGATTTGGACTTGGGGCGGCTTCGGGCGGATCGCCGGAAAAACCGCAGCTTTGCCGACAGTGCCCGGGTCTACGGACGGCAGGAGCCGGGCACCCGTATTCCCCTCCAGTCCGCCCCCGACAGCGACGGCAGCCTGTACCCCCTGGAAAAGCTGCCCTTTGTGCCATCCGGCCGACAGGATCGTCAGCAGCGCTGCCGGGACATCTTTGAAATGCAGGTGGCGGGGCTGAAAAAGCGGCTGGAGGTCACGGGAGGAAAGGCGGTGATCGGCGTGTCCGGGGGGCTGGATTCCACCCTGGCCCTGCTGGTGGCCACCCAGGCCATGGCCCAGCTGGGGCGGCCTAAGACCCATGTGGTGGGAATCACCATGCCCTGCTTCGGCACCACAGACCGAACCTATCACAATTCCCTGGAGCTGATGAAAACCCTGGGCATCACCTCCCTGACCATTCCCATTGCCGCCGCCGTAAAGCAGCATTTCCGAGACATTGGCCAGGACGAAAAAACCACCGACCTGACCTATGAAAACACCCAGGCCCGGGAGCGCACCCAGGTGCTCATGGACTACGCAGGAAAAATCGGCGGTCTGGTGGTGGGCACCGGGGACTTAAGTGAGCTGGCCCTGGGCTGGTGTACCTACAACGCCGACCACATGAGTATGTACGGGGTCAACGCCTCCATTCCCAAAACCCTGATTCGCTGGATGATTGATTCCCTGGTGGAATACAATATGTTCCCGGAAAGCACCCAGGTGCTCCGGGACGTGCTGGACACTCCCATCAGCCCGGAGCTGCTGCCTCCGGACGAAAACGGGCAGATTGCCCAGCAGACCGAGAACATTGTGGGTCCCTATGCCCTTCACGACTTTTTCCTGTACTATGTTCTGCGGTTTGGCTTTTCCCCGGAGAAAATCTACACCCTGGCCCGGCGGGCCTTCCGGGAGGACTTTGACCGACAGACCATTCTCAAGTGGCTCAAAACCTTCTATCGCCGGTTTGTGGCCCAGCAGTTTAAGCGGAGCTGTCTGCCGGACGGGGTGAAGGTGGGCTCGGTGTGCCTGAGCCCCCGGGGAGACTGGCGGATGCCCAGCGACGCCTCGGCCAGAGGCTGGCTCCTCCGGGCGGAGGCTCTGGAAGAGGAGGCCGGGGCATGAAGCTGATGATCGCCTCTGACCTGCACGGGTCGGCCTACTATACCCGCCTGCTTCTGGAGGCCATGGATCGGGAAATGCCGGACAGGCTCCTGCTGCTGGGGGACATTCTCTACCACGGCCCCCGGAACGATTTGCCCCGAGAGTACGCCCCCAAGCAGGTGATCTCCCTGCTCAATCCCCGGCGGGAGCAGCTGCTCTGCGTCCGGGGAAACTGTGACGCAGAGGTGGATCAGATGGTGCTGGAGTTCCCGGTGCTGGCGGAGTATGGGCTGCTGCTGGTGGACGGGCTGACCATTTACGCTACCCACGGCCATAAGGGTCTGGATATTCCCCTGCCGCCGGAGAGCCTGCTCCTCTGCGGCCACACCCATATCCCGGCCATCCGCCGGGAGGGAACCCACTACTATATCAACCCCGGCTCCGTCTCCATTCCCAAGGAGGGCAGTGCCCACGGTTATATGGTGCTGGAGCATCGCACCCTGCTTCACCGGGGCCTGGAGGAAGGAAATTTGCTCCCTCCCTTCACATTTTGAAAATCATGTGCTATAATATCCGATATGTAATCCCACCCATACAGAAGGAGAAGGCACAATGGAAGAAATATTGGAAATCAAAACAAGGCTGGCCCAGGATCGGCCTTCGGGCTGGGACGCTCTGCCGGACATTGACCTGTATATGGATCAGGTGGTGTCCTACCTGCCCCGACAAAGCGTAGGCGGCAAGGTGCCTGCCATGACCTCCGCCATGATCAACAACTATGTAAAGGACGACCTGCTGCCCCGGGCCTGCGGCAAACGCTACCGGCGGGAGCATCTGATTTATCTGACCGCCATTGGCCTTCTGAAAAACGTTCTAACGGTAAAGGACATGAAGCTGCTGCTGGATATGGAGATTCAGGAGGGGCAGGAATCGGTGTTCTACGAGCGGCTCCTCCAGGGCATCGACCAGGCCTATGGGGCGACGGCTCAGGAGATCGACCCTAATTTGACCGAGGAGGAGCTGGCGGTGCAGGCCATGCGCCTGGCCCTGGCCTCCTGCGCCGCAAAAAACGCCTGTGAGCAGCTTTTGGCGGTGATTCGGGAGAAAAACCCCCAGGAGGACCCCAAGGCCCGGAAGGAGAAGGAAAAGGAGGCCGCCAAGCGGGCCAAGGCGGAGCGTAAGGCTGGGGACAAGCCGGAGGCCCAGGAATAAGAAGCTATGCCGGGAATTGCACCTTGCAAAGGGCAACGGAATGTAGTAAAATATTCCTGACGGTGGTTTTGGGGCATTTGCCCTTCCCGGCTGCTCTGCCCGCTGCCGCAAGTGTTTCCGCTTGCGGCAGTTTTTTCGCCGTTGGAAAAGTAAAAATTGAAGGAGAAGGTCTATGAAGCGAGAATCATTTCAGTCCCGGCTGGGCTTCCTGCTGGTCAGTGCAGGCTGCGCCATCGGCATCGGAAACGTCTGGCGATTCCCCTATGTAGTGGGGCAAAACGGCGGCGGCGTGTTTGTGCTGCTATACCTGATTTTCTTGGTCATCATGGGTATGCCGGTGCTGACCATGGAGCTGGCCGTGGGACGTGCCAGCCGCAAAAGTGCCGTCCTGGCCTATAAGGCCCTGGAAAAGCCCAAAAGCAAGTGGCACATTCACGGCTGGTTTGCCATTCTGGGCTGCTATGTGCTGATGATGTACTATACCACCGTGTCCGGCTGGATGCTGGATTACTTTGTGAAATTTGCGGCGGGAGACTTCCAGCAGGGCATGGACACCGCCGCCGCCGAGGCCGTGTTCGGCCAGATGCTCTCTGACCCGGTGGAAATGGGAATCTACATGGTGCTGACCGTGGTGCTGGGCTTTTTGGTGTGCAGCCGGGGCCTCCAGAACGGTTTGGAGAAAATCAGCAAATACATGATGATTGCCCTGCTGGTGCTGATCGTGGTGCTGGCTGTCCACAGCCTCACCCTGTCCGGGGCCGCCGAGGGCCTGAAGTTCTATCTGGTGCCCAACCTGGAGACGGTTCGGCAGGTGGGTCTGGGCAGTGCCATTGCCGCCGCCATGAATCAGTCCTTCTTTACCCTGAGCCTGGGCGTGGCTGCCATGGAAATTTTCGGAAGCTATATGAGCAAGGATCACACCCTGGCCGGCGAGGGCATTCGCATCTGCGCCCTGGACACCTTTGTGGCGGTGCTCAGCGGCCTGATTATCTTCCCCGCCTGCTTTAGCTATGGGGTGGAGGCAGGCGCCGGCCCCAGCCTGATTTTCCAGACCCTGCCCAATGTGTTTGTGAATATGACTGGCGGACGGGTCTGGGGTGCGCTGTTCTTTGTATTTATGACCTTTGCCAGCTTCTCCACGGTGATCGCCGTGTTTGAAAACATCATGTCCTTCTGCATGGATATGTTCGGCTGGAGCCGGAGGAAGGCGGCCCTTATTAACTGCGTCATAATTCTCATCGCCTCCATGCCCTGCGTGCTGGGCTACAACCTGTGGAGTGACCTGCACATTATCGGGGCCCGGGATGTGCTGGACAGCGAGGACTTCCTAGTGAGCAATCTGCTGCTGCCCATCGGCTCCCTGATTTACCTGCTGTTCTGTGTGACCAAGTGGGGCTGGGGCGCAGAGAACTATTTCGCCGAGGCCAACACCGGCCATGGCCTGAAGCTCAAGCCCTGGCTGAAGCCCTACTTCCAGTTTGTCCTGCCGGTTCTGATTCTGATAATTCTGATTCAGGGCCTGCTGCCCTAATACTATCTCCCTATCTTAACTCGGCTGCGTATAAGTCACAAGAAGAATGCGCTGCCAGTTCGGGTCTCCCCCCAATTTTGACCTCTACCCCTCAGCGTAAAGGGACATATTCTGCAAGGCGGCATCGGCTTAGGTTCGATGCCGCCTTTTCTACAACATAGCGTCAGACAGGAGGGATGTCAAGGGCGGCAGTTCACCGTCAGGAGCAGTTACTTTCTCGTCCGTGCGATATGATGTCAACTAATTGGCGATGCGGAAATAACTACTAGAGCGGCTAGAACAACTTAAAGCTCCATAGAGGCAATAAATGATATTTCCAGTTTCAGGCAAAAAGTAAATGCTTTTGCCCTGGGGGCGACACTTCCCTCTTGCCCGAAAAACCAAACTATGCTAAAATATTTAAGAAAAGCCTTCGGGAGGTGAAGCAGGAATGGAGACGGAGCAAAAGGGCCTGGTGTTTGACATTAAGCGGGACCCCTACAACTATGTGATGCGTGTGGTGTTCTGCCGCTGGAAGCCCTTTATTCTCCAGGCCATGGACACCGATGAGGTCACAAACTTCTCCCGGTTTTGTAAGCAGCTCCCCATTACCCAAAAGGTGCTGACCCAGAATCTCAAGGCTCTGGAGCAGGACGGCCTGGTGGTGCGCACGGTCATTCCGGAAACCCCTCCCAGAACGGAGTACCGGCTCACCGAGCGGGGAAAGTCCCTGATTCCCCTGCTGGATGCGGTCTACGACTGGGGCTGGCACACCATGAAGGAGGAAAATCTGCCCATTGACGCACTGGGGGAAATGTGGCACGGCTACCGGGAGCAGGAGACGAACGTCATGTATCACCCTTTTCAGCACAAATAGCCTACGGGCATGGAATACAGGAGGAAACCTATGATCAGCGCAAAGGAATATTTTGAAACCTATCTCACCTGGAAGAAGAAGGAGTCCAATCTCCGCTCTGCTTCCTACACCTATGAATCCTACACCACTCTGGACATCCAGACCCTCCAGGCTGAGGCCCAGGCGGAGAATCCCGGGGCCATGGAGGAGCTGGGAGAGCGGTATCTCTTTGGTCTGGACGGCCTGAAGGTGGATGCGGAGCGGGCCTGTCAGCTGTTTGCCAAGGCCGGGGAGGCGGGAGATCCCGATGCCATGCATATGCTGGCGGACGTTCACCGCACCGATGAGTTTGGCTTGCTGGATTATGACCAGTATTTTGCCCTGCTCCAGCAGGCTGCGGAGCGGGGCTCCTGGAAGGCCATGTTCAACCTGGCCTGCGCCTATTACAAGGGCCGGGAGGCCTATGAGGGTCACGGCCCGGACTCCGACAAGGAGGCTGCTCTGAAATGGAGCACGGGCTGTGCAGTGATGACCATGAATCTGCTGGATCTGTTCTTTATCAACAAATGCGGCAGCGGCTTCACGGACTATCTGGACGGGGTGTTCGCCCTGTTTGTTCAGTCCATCTGCGTCTCTGCCCGACAGATGATCCGGGGGGACGGGGTGCCGAAAAATGTCAAGCGGGCCAAGTCCATGCTGGAGGATGCCCAGTCCTTCTACAAGCACTATTTCGGCGCCCAGTGCAGCGACTTTAGCGCACTGCTGAAATACTGCTGAAACCTGACTGTGCTTAGTGCAGTTTTTAAGGCTTCAAAACAGTTTTCCGGGTAAGCCCTGTTGGTCGATTGACATGGGTATCCAAAAAGCACCGCTGGAAAATAAGATAAAAAAGTCGTGAAGATTCCATGAAATTCTGGATTTTCACGACTTTTATCCTTTGCGGGAAGACATAGCCGTCCCCCCGGGTTTCTCTGACCTCTTGCCCTTTTTCCTCATCCGTCACGGCAAAGCTGCACCACCTTCCCCACGTCGTCGCAAAGTCCGCTTTGGTTCGGGCTCCCCTTGGT
>CAVJIP010000097.1:0-10711 GCA_963649625.1 Bacteroidaceae bacterium | reverse complement strand
CCTTCGCAGAGCCCTGTGGCGGGAATGGCGGGTGAGCCTGCTGCTGTTCTGCTTTATCAGCGTTTATACGGAGGTCTGCCTGCACCTGTGCGTCTACGGAAGCCTGGACAGCCGGATCCTCTATCCCATCCTGTTCGCCGTGATGGTGGGTGTGTTCTGCTCCCTGGCTACGGCTGCACTGCCAAAGCTCCCGGGAGGGGTGCTGGCGGTGGCGCAGATTGTGGCCCAGGTGCTTTTTGCGGAGGTTCAGCTGGTTTATCATGCCATCTTCGGCAACTTTATGCCCATCAGTCAGGTACAGATGGGAGACGGTGTTGTGACGAACTTTGGCCGCCAGATCCTCTATGGTATCGGGCAGAACATTCTGCCCATCGGGCTGCTGCTGGTGCCGGTTTTGACCATTATCCTGGTGCTGGTGCTGCGGAAAGCCCCCCGGCATCGCCTGGGCTGGCGGCAGGAGCTGGCCTCCTTGGGAGTTCTGGGGGCAGTGACCTGCCTGACCTTTGGACTGATGCTCACAGGCCGGGGAGAGACCTTCTCCGTCTATGAGATTTTCAACAATGTGAACACCTCCACCGACACCAGCTATAAAAACGTAGGAATGCTGGCCACCACCGGCCAGGAGCTGAAATATATGCTGCTGGGCGTGGGTGATGGAGATGTGGAGTTTAACAGTACCTCTCTGGGCACCACCGCCACCCCAAAAAAGTATTCCAGCCGGGAGTATAACGTCCTGGAGGACATTGACTTCCAGGCCCTGGCGGCCTCCACGGAGGACGAGACCCTAAAGGAGGTGGACACCTATCTGTCCACTTTGGTGCCCACCCGAAAAAACGACTACACCGGCCTTTTGGAGGACTATAATCTGATCACCATCTGTGCCGAGTCCTTCTGCCCCTACTTTATCAGCGAGGAGATGACCCCCACCCTTTATAAAATGGCCAACACCGGGATCCTGTTCAACAACTACTACGGAACCTTCCAGTCCGTCACCACCAACGGGGAATACACCATGTGCATGGGCCTTTATCCCGATATGTCCCGCACAAAGACCTCCTCCAGCTTTGACGTGTCCGGCTCCAACTATGTTCCCTTCTGCCTGGGCAACGCCTTAAAGGAGGAGGGCTACCAGACCTGGGCCTATCACAATTACATCGGAGACTTCTATAACCGGAACATCACCCACGCCAATATGGGCTATACCTTCAAGGCGGCGGACTCCGGCCTGGACATTCAGGTGGACTGGCCCTCCTCGGATCTGGAGATGATGCAGGCCTCCGTGGACGACTATATCGACAGCGACGGCCCCTTCCACGCCTATTATATGACCTTCAGCGGCCACTATCAGTACACCTGGGACAACGCCATGAGCGCCAAGAATCGGGACAAGGTGGAGAATCTTCCCTATTCCGATGCGGTGAAGGCTTATATCGCCTGCAACCTGGAGCTGGAATATGCCCTGGAATATCTGACCCAGCGGCTGGAGGAGGCCGGCATCGCCGACAAGACCTGTATTGTGCTCACCAACGACCACTATCCCTACGGTCTGACCCAGGAGGAATATGACGAGCTGGCGGGCCAGGAGCTGGATACCACCTTTGAAAAGTACCGCAACGCCTTTATCTGCTATGTTCCCGGCCTGCGGGAGAACATCAGCGTGGACGAATACTGCTCCACAGCAGACATTCTTCCCACACTTCTGAACCTGTTCGGGGTGGATTTTGATTCCCGTCTCCTGGCCGGGACGGATGTGCTGTCCAGCGGCATCCATGTGGCGGTGCTCTCCGACGAGTCCTTTATCACCAAGGACTTCCGCTTTGACGCCGCCACGGAAACCGTGACCCCCGCCCAGGAGGGCACCGAGATCAGCCAGGAGACCCTGAATATGTACCGGCTGTATGTGGACAATAAGTTTATGATCTCCTCGGATATTCTCAACAGCGATTACTATGCCCATGTATTCGGCAAGACCTCCCAGGAGCAGACTCTGGAGGATACGGTGGTGTTCAGCGACATTACCAGCATCTTCAATCAGGCCAGCGTCCTGTATATGTACCGCAACGGCTATGTAGACCCGGAGGAGCCGGACACCTTCGGAGGAAAGGCCATGGCCAAGCTGGGAGAATTTGTGGATGTGCTCTATCGGATCTCCGCCCGGCCAAAGGCCTCCAACGCCGCCCTGCCGGAGGGCTATGAGGATGAGGACTTTAACGGCTCTGTTTATCCCTATTATGACGCAGTTTGCTGGGCCTGGGAGAAGGGGCTGATCCAGGAGGAGGACCGCTACAGCAGCTATAAAAACGGCGTGGATTACCGGACGGCGGCCCTTATCATCTACCGCTATGCCCAGATGGCCGGAGTGGATACCACCATCACCGACCAGGAGCAGCTGGCCCAGCGGTTGGAGGAGAACCCCCGCTTGACCGAGGAGACGGTTCAGGCCCTGATTTGGTGCGACCAATCCAACATTACCACCCGGGACAGCGATTTGGACGAGCTGTTTGCCAACTACAGCACCCGGCTGAGCCGCTATCAGATGACCTCCTTCCTGTTCTACCTTTGCACCTATGAGCTGGACTTGAACAACCAGTGACAATGCATCCGCCTGCCGGGTTCCGGCAGGCGGATTTTGCTCCCTTTGGATAGCCGCACCCCGGAAATAGTTCCCGGAAAACCGGCATAGATATTTTTCGAAGCCTTCCCGGAAAGGGAAAACGGAAGTTCGTGACATTCAGGGGGATTTGTGAGATAATGTATAAGTAATCTACCCACATAAAACAGGAGCTTGCTATGGAACATTTGCGTGAACTGATTACCAAGCTGCAGCTGGCCGGTGTGCCGCTGAAGCAGGGAGAGCCGCTGTGCCGCCACACCTCCTTTCAAATCGGCGGCCCGGTGTCTGTAATGGTGTTTCCCGAGACGGAGGAGCAGCTAAGGCAGGTGCTTCAGCTGAGCCGCCGATACGACGTAAAGCCCATGGTGCTGGGGGCGGGAACCAATGTGCTGGCCCCTGACCAGGGGCTGGACACCTTGATGATTGAAACCAGAACCGGGCTGACGGCCCTTCGGGAGCTGGAGGAGGGGCTTCTGGAGGCGGAGTGCGGCGTTACCATGGCCCGGCTGGCCACCTTTGCCATGGAGCGGGGCTTTACGGGGCTGGAGTTTGCCCATGGGATTCCCGGCACGGTGGGAGGCGGCGTCTATATGAACGCAGGGGCCTACGGCGGGGAAATGAAGCAGGTGGTGACGGAGGTAACGGTGATGGATGCGGACGGCACCACCAGGGCTCTGCCGACTTCGGAGCTGGAGCTGGGCTATCGCCACAGCCGGTTTATGGAGGAGGAGTGCCTGATCCTGCGGGTGCAGGTTCAGCTCCAAAAGGGAGAGCGGGAGGCCATTCGTGCCCGTATGGGGGAGCTGATGCGCCGCCGCCGGGCCTCCCAGCCTCTGGAATACCCCTCCGCAGGCAGTACCTTTAAGCGGCCCCGGGAGGGCTATGCGGCGGCATTGATTGAACAGGCGGGACTAAAGGGCCGCAGCCTGGGGGGAGCCCAGGTCAGCGAAAAGCACGGGGGCTTTATTATCAATCGGAGCAAGGCCACCTGTCAGGACGTGCTGGAGCTGATGGCCCAGGTGGAGCAGGAGGTATACGCCAGCAGCGGAATCCGGCTGGAGCCGGAGGTTCGAGTAATGGAGGTGAAGCACGGATGCGATTTTTGATCGTTACCGGGCAGTCCGGGGCCGGGAAAAGTAAAACGGCCTCGGTGCTGGAGGATTTGGGCTATTACTGTGTGGACAATCTGCCCCCGGAGCTGATTCAGCAGTTTGCGGGGATCTGTCTGGCCACCACCGGACGGTTTGAGCGGGTGGCTCTGGTCAGCGATGTACGGGCGGGGCAGAATTTTGAAGGGCTTCTCAGTAGCCTGGATGCTCTGGATGCCATGGGCTGCCAGTATTCCATTGTGTTTGTGGAGGCGGAGGCGGACACCATTATCAAGCGGTACAAGGAGACCCGGCGCTCTCATCCTCTGAGCCGGGACGGTACGCCCCTGCCGGAGGCCGTCCAGAAGGAGCGGCAGCTGCTGTCTCAGGTGCGGGCCCGGGCGAATTTTATTCTGGATACCACATCCTTGTCCACCGGACAGCTTCGCAGCGAGCTGATTCGGCTGTTTGAGGGGGACAAGCCCCAGCGGGCCATGGTGGTGAACATCATCTCCTTTGGCTTCAAATACGGTCTGCCCATGGATGCGGATCTGGTGTTTGACGTGCGGTTCCTGCCCAACCCCTACTACATTGCGGAGCTGCGGCAAAAAACCGGCCTGATGCCGGAGGTGCGGGATTTCGTGTTCTCCTACCAGCAGACCAAGGACTATTTTTCCAAGCTGGAGGATCTTCTGGCCTTCTCCCTGCCCCTGTATTTTGAGGAGGGAAAGACCTCCCTTACCGTGGCCGTAGGCTGTACCGGGGGCCGTCACCGCTCTGTGGCGGTGGCCAAGGAGCTGGGCGAGTACGCCGCCAAGCGGGGCTATCCCACGGTGGTGAATCACCGGGATGTGGGCCGTGGATAAGCCCTGGACAGGGGGAGCCGGGGAGGAGATTCGGCTCTACACCCGGGAACCCCGCATTGTGGCCATTGGCGGCGGACACGGCCTTTCCACCATGCTGCGGGGCCTGAAGCGATACTCCCGGAATATTACGGCCATTGTGACCACGGCGGACGATGGCGGCGGCAGCGGAATGCTCCGCCAGGATCTGGGGATGCTGCCCCCGGGAGATGCCCGGGACTGCGTGCTGGCCCTGGCCAATACGGAGCCGGTGATGGAGCAGCTGATGAACTACCGGTTTGCCGAGGGCTCCCTGACCGGACAGAATTTCGGAAATCTTCTGCTGGCGGCCCTGAACGGAATCTGCGGCTCCTTTGCCGAGGCGGTGCGGCGGATGGGACAGGTGCTGGCCATTACCGGCCGGGTGCTGCCGGTGACGGAGGAAAACATCCATCTCCAGGCCCAGTTTGAGGACGGCTCCTCGATTTTGGGGGAGAGTGCAATCTTCTACCACAAAAAGGAAACCAGAAAACGCATCTGTCGGGTGGTGCTGACCCCGGAGCACCCGGAGGCCTTTCCGGAGAGCCTGGAGGCCATTGCCCAGGCGGATTTGATTCTGATCGGCCCGGGAAGCCTTTATACCAGCATTATCCCAAACTTTCTGGTCAAGGGAGTGACAGAGGCGGTGCTGGCCTCCCGGGCCTATAAGCTCCTGGTGATGAACCTGATGACCCAGGACGGGGAGACCGAGGGCTACACTGCGGGGGACCATCTCCGGGAGCTGACCAGGCACAGCGCCCCCGGAGTGGTGGACGGTTGCCTTGCCAACTCCGGCCCGGTGCCGGAGCATCTCCGGGAGGAATACCTCCGGGAGGGGGCAGAGGTGATGACGGTAGACCGGGAGGCGGTGGAGGCCCAGGGAGTGCGTCTGTTTACGGCACCCCTGTTGTCCGAAAGCAGCGCCTATGCCCGCCATGACCCGGCCCTGCTGGCCGAGGCGATTATGGAGCTGTGGTACAGCCAGGGAAAAGGCAGGAGAGGATAAAGATGTCATTTGCGTCAGAGGTGCGGCAGGAGCTTTGCCGGGAGCTCCCGGAGAAAAAATGCTGCCGGACGGCGGAGTGCTATGGGATTCTGCTCTACTGCAACACCTGCTCCCGACAGGAGATTCGGATTGTGACGGAGAACCGGGATTTTGCGGAGCGGCTGCCCCGGCTGTTCCGCCGGAGCTTCGGGGTGGACTTTGACCAATTCCCCTCGCTGGAGCAGCCGGGAAAGCACACCTTTGTGATAGACGACCCGGAAAAGCTCCAGGTGATTTTTGAGAGCTTTGGCCAGGAGCACGCAGCCATGGCCCTGCATATCAATCTGGCGGTGCTGGAGGATACCTGCTGTATGCAGAGCTTTATTCGGGGGGCCTTTCTGGCCGGCGGCAGCGTCACGGACCCGGACAAGCGGTATCATCTGGAGCTGGTGACAGGGCATTTGAAGGTCAGCGATGAGACCAGGAGTGTCCTGCAGGAGCTGGGCTTTGAGCCCAAGAACACTCACCGGGCCGGCAGCAACGTGCTCTATTTTAAGCAAAGCGACCAGATCGTGGATTTCCTCACCATGATCGGCGCACCCCTTTGCGCCATGAAGATCATTCAGGCGAAAATGGAGAAGGAGCTGCGAAACGGGGTCAACCGGCGGGTAAACTGCGACACGGCCAACCTTACCAAGGCGGTGGATGCGGCCCAGCAGCAGCTGGCGGCCATTCGCAGTCTGCGGGAGCGGGGGCTTTTGGAGCAGCTGCCGGAAAAGCTCCGGGAAACCGCCCGGCTGCGGGAGGAAAATCCCGAGGCCACGCTGGCAGAGCTGGCGGCCCTGGTGGAGCCGCCGGTGAGCAAGCCGGCCCTGAGCCATCGGATGCAAAGCCTGATTCAGCGAAGCCGGCAGTGAGAAGGGAAGGAAGGGAAATGCTGGAACGATCCTGCGGTGCGGTTCTGACCACGGAACAGGACGGAACCCGGTATTATGTGTTGGTAAAGGGCGGCTATGTCGGTCTGCCCAAGGGACATATGGAGCTGGGAGAAAGTGAGCGGGAAACGGCCCTCCGGGAGGTTCGGGAGGAGACCTGCGTCACGGCCAAGCTGATTCCCGGGTTTCGCCGGAGGGTACTGTACCGGTTGCCCAACGGCAACCAGAAGCGGGTGGTCTACTTTCTGGCGGAGTTCCGGCGACAGGAGGCCCACCGGAACCCGGAGGAATTTCTCAAGGTGCTGGTGCTGCCCTATTCCCAGGCCCTCCGGGCCCTGACCTTTGAAAACGACAAGCAGACCCTGCGGGCGGCGGAGCGTTGGATGCGCCGGCGGGCGGAAAAGAAAAACCCATAGACAGGAAAGGGAGGAAGTCAAGTGGCCTTTGTCCATCTGCATGTGCATACGGAATACAGTCTCCTGGATGGGGCCTGCCGCATCGGCAAGCTCATGAGCCGGGTGAAGGAGCTGGGACAGACCGCAGTGGCCATTACGGATCACGGTGCCATGTACGGAGTCATTGACTTCTACAAGGCGGCCAAGGCGGCGGGGATTCAGCCCATCATTGGCTGTGAGGTCTATGTGGCCCCCAGAAGCCGCCATGACCGGGTGCATGGCATTGACAACGAACGCTATCATCTGGTGCTGCTGTGTGAAAACGTCACCGGCTATCAGAATCTTTGCTACATGGTGTCCCAGGGCTTTTTGGACGGATTTTACGGCAAGCCCCGGGTGGACTATGACCTTTTGGAGCAGTACCATGAGGGCCTGATCGCCCTGTCTGCCTGCCTGGCCGGAGAGCTGCCCAGAAAAATCCTCTCCGGCGACTATGACGGGGCCGTGGCGGCGGCCCGGAGAATGGCGGAAATTTTCGGGCCGGAGCATTTTTATCTGGAAATGCAGGATCACGGCTATGCCCAGCAGCCCACGGTCAACCGGGGCCTGCGGCGAATTGCCCGGGACACAGGGCTTCCCATGGTCGTCACCAATGATGCCCACTATATTACCAAGGCCGATGCAGGGATGCAGGACGTGCTGCTGTGCATCCAGACCCAAAAAACCGTAGACAACCCGGATCGGATGAGCTTTGAGACCCAGGAGTTCTACATCAAAAGCGAGGAGGAGATGGCCCAGCTGTTCCCGGAGGACAGGGAGGCCTTGGAAAACACCGCCCGAATCGCAGAACGGTGCCGGGTGGACTTTGCTTTCGGACACTATCACCTGCCGGACTTCTTCCCCCCGGAGGGCTTCACCAACGACCAGTATTTTGAGGCCCTCTGCTGGGAGGGCTTTGCCCGCCGGTACCCGGAGGGCGGGGAAAAGGAGAAAAAGCAGCTGCGCTATGAGATGGAAATGATTCGGCAGATGGGTTTTGTGAACTATTTCCTGATCGTGGCGGACTATGTGGGCTTCGCCAAACGCAGCGGGATCCCGGTGGGGCCGGGACGAGGCAGCGCAGCAGGGAGCATGGTCTCCTACTGCATGGACATTACGGACGTGGATCCTCTGAAATACGGCCTGTATTTTGAACGGTTTTTGAATCCCGGCCGTGTGACCATGCCGGATATTGACATTGACTTCTGCGTCAACCGGCGCCAGGAGGTCATTGACTATGTGACGGAGAAGTACGGCAAGGACAACGTGGCCCAGATCGTCACCTTTGGCACCATGAAGGCCAAGGGAGCCGTCCGGGATGTGGGCCGGGCCCTGGATATGAGCTACGGAGAGGTGGATCAGGTGGCCCGGCTGGTGCCGGGGACTCTGAACATCACCCTGGAGGAGGCCTTAAAGCTCTCCCCACAGCTCAAGGCCCGATATGATGCCGAGCCCAAGGTCAAGCGGCTCATTGACACGGCTATGGAGGTGGAGGGAATGCCCCGGAACACCTCCACCCATGCGGCGGCGGTGGTTATTACCAAGGAGCCGGTATACCACTATGTGCCCCTGTCCCGAAATGACGACACGGTGGTGATCCAGTATACCATGACCACCGTGGAGGAGCTGGGCCTGCTGAAAATGGACTTTCTGGGTCTGCGGAACCTGACGGTGATTGACGATGCGGAGAAGCTCATCCATGGGTGGGAGCCGGAGTTTGACATTCACAAAATTGCGGACGGAGACAAGGGCACCTATGAGATGCTCTCCGCAGGACGAACCTCCGGGGTGTTCCAGATGGAGTCCACCGGCATGACCGGGGTCTGCGTAGGGCTTCAGCCCCAGAGCGTGGAGGATCTGACCGCCATTGTGGCCCTGTATCGGCCCGGGCCCATGGATGCCATCCCCACCTTTATTGCCAACAAGCACAACCCCGAGGGAGTGCGCTATGCCCACCCCTCCCTGGAGCCGATTTTGGCCGTTACCTACGGGGTCATTGTGTATCAGGAGCAGGTCATTGAGATATTCCAAAGCCTGGGCGGCTATAGCCTTCCCCAGGCGGACAATATTCGCCGGGCCATGTCCAAGAAAAAGCAGGCGGTCATTGAGGCGGAGCGGCAGACCTTCGTCCACGGCGACCCGGAGCGGAGCATCTGCGGAGCCCTGAAAAACGGCGTGCCGGAGGCCACGGCCAACGCCATCTACGACCAGATGCTGGACTTTGCCTCCTACGCCTTTAACAAGTCCCATGCGGTGTGTTATGCCCTGGTGGCCTACCAGACGGCCTATCTGAAATGCCACTATCCCAGAGAGTACATGGCCGCCCTTATGACCTCGGTGCTGGACAATACCACCAAGATCTCCGAATATATTGCCGAGTGCAGGGAGCTGAACATTGCCCTGCTGCCCCCGGATGTCAACACCTCGGAGGATCAGTTTACCGTCTGTGAGGCGGGCATTCGCTTTGGTCTGGCCGCTATCAAGAGTATCGGCATGGGCTTTGTGAAAAAGCTCATGGAGGAGCGGGAGAAAAACGGCCCCTATCAGTCCCTGGAGGACTTCTGTCGGCGGTTGGCAGATGCGGACCTGAATAAGCGGACGGTGGAAAACCTGATCAAATGCGGGGCCATGGACTGCTTCGGGGCCTTCCGCAGCCAGCTGCTTCGGGTCTATGAGCCGATTATGAGCGCAGTGGCAGACAGCAAAAAGAGGAACCTGGAGGGACAGCTGGGACTTTTTGATATGCCGGAGCAGAGCTATGCCCCTCAGACCAACGTGCCTATGCCCAAGATTCCGGAGCTGTCTCCCCGGGAAAAAATGGACATGGAGAAGGAGACCACCGGCCTGTATCTCTCCGGCCATCCCATGGACGACTACCGGGACAAGGTGCGGCAGGCCGGGGCCGTAACCATTGCCGCCGTACTGGGGACCTTTGGGGAGACGGAGACGGGAGCCTTTCAGGACGGCCAGCTGGTGGCCCTGGCGGGAATCGTCACCAAGGTAAAAAGCAAGACCACCCGAAATAACTCCCTGATGGCCTATGTGACCCTGGAGGACGATACCGGCTCTATGGAGCTTCTGTGCTTTTCCCGGGTGCTGGGACAGTACGGAGGCTGTCTGGCGGAAAACCAGGCGGTGCTGGCAAAGGGGAAAATCTCCGTCCGGGACGAGAAGGAGCCCCAACTGCTGGTGGACAGCGCCATTCCCCTGGAGGATGTGGGCGTGGACGTTCCGGAGGCCCAGCCGGTGCCCCGGGAGCCTCAGATCAAGACCCTGTATCTGCGGCTGGATACCCTGGGCAGCCGCCAGGACAAGCGGATTCGGGCCATTTTGCGGATGTTCCCCGGCCAGACCCAGACGGTGCTGTTCTATGCGGACACCCGCCAGCGGGTGGGCACCCGGTGCCTGATGGATCCCCTGCTGCTTGCGGAGCTGCGGGAGCAGCTGGGCCAGGAAAACGTCGTGCCCAAATAAAAGGCAATACCACACAATTGCGCCATAGGTCTTTGGCGGGACTTCCCCCCACAAATCCGCTGCAAAAACTTGAAATACACAAAGTATGCCTGCATTTCCACAGCAAATTTGTGAGGCAAAATTCCTTTCCAAATCTTCTTGCCGAATGATGCGGTGTCGCCAAAAGCCCCTTTCCCCTGCGGAGCGGCCTGTTATGCCCTCCGCAGGGGACTGGTTTGTCATAAAATCCCCAGAGAAATTTCCAAACTGTATGTGCTAAAATGATGTGAACCAAATAAAAGATGAGAAGTCAGCCTCGAT
>CAVJIP010000096.1:0-2888 GCA_963649625.1 Bacteroidaceae bacterium | reverse complement strand
CTGCTATACCATGAGCGAGGCGGGCTATATTAAGCGTCTGCCGGTGGACACTTATAAGACCCAGCGCCGGGGTGGCCGGGGCATTAACGGTCAGAGCCTGAAGGATGAGGACTTTGTAAAAAATCTGTTTATCGCCTCCACCCATGACTATCTTCTGTTCTTTACCAATATTGGCAAGGTACATCGGAAGAAGGGCTATATGATTCCGGAGGCCAGCCGGACGGCCAGAGGCACCAATATTGTCAATATTCTGCCTCTGGAGGAGGGAGAAAAGGTCACGGCAATGTTGCTGCTGCGGGAGTTCCAGGAAAATCGCTATCTGATGATGGTCACTCGAAACGGCACCGTAAAGAGGCTAAAGCTGACGGAAATCAATACCGCCAGAAAGGCCGGTATCCGGGCCCTGTCTCTGGAGGAAGGAGATGAGCTGATTTCCGTGTCCATTACAGACGGAAATGACAGCATCATCCTTGGTTCCCACAACGGCATGGCGATCTGCTTCCATGAAACGGATGTTCGCCCCATGGGCCGTGACGCTGCCGGGGTTCGCGGTATGAAGCTGGACGAGGGCGACTATGTGGTAGGCGCAGAAATCGCCAGAGAGGGTGCCTGTCTGCTGACCGTAACGGAAAACGGCTATGGTAAGCGTACCGCCGTGGAGGAATATATGCGTTCCGGAGAGGAGGGCGGAGACCGTCAACCTCAGAAGCGGGGCGGTAAGGGCCTGAAAAACTATTGTATTACCCAAAAGACCGGTCTGGTGGCCGGAGTTCGTATGGTTACAGAGTCCGACGATGTGATGATTATTTCCAGCGATGGTACGATCATTCGTATGGCGGCGAAAAACATCAACGTCTATAAGCGGGGCACCCAGGGTGTGATTGTCATGCGGGTAGAGGCCGGCAGTAAGGTCATTTCCGTGGAGAAGGTGGCCGCAGAGGAAGAGGACTCCACCGCCGAAAACGTCGGAGAATAATTCATGGATGTCATTATTTACACGGACGGGGCCTGCTCGGGAAATCCCGGGCCGGGGGGCTATGGGGCAATTCTGCTATACGGCCAGCATAAAAAGGAGCTGTCCGGGGGAGAGGCCAATACCACCAACAACCGGATGGAGCTGATGGGGGTAATCACAGCCCTCAAGGCCCTGAAGCGTCCCTGCTCGGTGCAGCTCTATACGGACAGCCAGTATGTGGTAAACGCCATAGAAAAGGGCTGGGCCAAGAAGTGGCAGGCCAACGGCTGGATGCGCAATAAAACGGAAAAGGCTATGAATCCGGATTTGTGGCAGCAGCTGCTGGAGCTGCTAAGTGTCCATCAGGTGCGCTTTCACTGGGTAAAGGGCCACGGAGACAATCCCTATAATAACCGCTGCGATGAGCTGGCGGTGGCGGAAAGCCGTAGGTTTAAGCAATAAAATACAGAGCAAGCGGGAGAAATCACAGAATTTTGTGATTTCTCCCGCTGTTTAAGTCGGGTTATTTTACGGCAGAGCACACGGTGCAAAACTCAGACCTTGCCTGGATCCGCCCCCCGAAGCCGGGACAGGGCAGGAGCCGTTTCAAAGTGAAAGCTCCTGTCCAGAAGGGCACCGCACAGGGCAACCATCTTGCCCATGGTAAAGGCGGCCAGGATGGTGCCGATGCCGAGGCCGTCCAGGTGTCCCAAAAAGACAAAGGTCAATAGACCGGTGACAGCCAGACAGAGCACATCAAAGGCAATCTTGATGCGGGCGTAGGGAATGCCTGTGATTTGGGACAGCTCCCGGGGAAACAAATCCGTAGGGACAATGGGCAGTTTACACCGATTGGAGAGGGCAATGCCCAGGCTGATGAGCAGATAGCTGACAATAAAGTAGACCACCCTCCAGGGCAAGGCCGTGGGCAGAACCGAAATCCAGGCCTCGTGAACGTCCAACAGCTCACTAAACACAAAGCCCACCACAAAGCTGCAAAGATAGGTAGGCACAAACTTTTTCCGCAGTACCATCAGACTTAGAATCAGCAGCCCCTGAAACAGATAGGTCCAGGTGCCCAGGGACAGCCGGGGCAGAACCTCAGAGAAGGCAAAGGGAACGCTGGAAATTGCAGAGATGCCCGTACCGGAATATAGCATCAGGACAACCCCAAAGCTGTTGATGACCACGGCCACCAGCAGCGCCAGCTCTCCCCGGAAGGTTTGCTTGTTTTCTTCCTCCACATTGCATTCGACCTTTCATTTTGTGGAAATGGAAATAGGATTCATAAGCTCTTTTTACCCATTCTGACCGCCGGTATTGCCGGAGCCTCCGGTTCCGCCGGAAGGCTTTTTTCCGCCCCGATAATACCGGCGGCGGCCTCCGTTATTGGATTTTGCCTTGCCGGAGGAGGACTTTTGCCCCTCCTGGGGTGCGCTGCTTACAGGCTTTTGCTTCCGGGGCTTTTCCTCCTGATTTTTTACCTTGCGATCCTGCCGAGGCGGGCGGCTGTAGCTTTTCTTGGGCCGCTCCGGGGTACGCTCCGTCCGTTTGCGCTCCGGCTTTTCCCGGGGCTCATCGGCCACATAGTTGGAGAGGGTCGTCTCGTCAAACATGGTGATTTCTTCTATCTCAGGCTGCTGAGGCTCCGGCTTGGGAAGAGGAGGAAGATCCGTGGGAATGGGAGGATCGTTTTTCCGGGCCTTGCCGTTTCGCAGTACGCAGATGTCGCAGTTGTTATAGCATTTTACTGTACTTGGATCCTGCTCTAAGCGCACCTTTACCGTTTGCTTGAGCAGGTTGGTGTCGGTCACGGTACCGATTCCGTCACAGGTGTTTACCAGGGACTCGGCTTTCGGGCTGGACTTAATGAGAGATTCATAGGCGTCCTGCTCATATTTCAGGCAGCACATCAGCCGTCCGCAGGCGCCGG
>CAVJIP010000095.1:0-12283 GCA_963649625.1 Bacteroidaceae bacterium | reverse complement strand
TGTCGGAGAACTTTCTGGCCGCATTCCGATTTGCCCGAGCGGGTACGCCATTACCGTGACGCACGACGGATATTCTGTTGTCTGCAAACAACTTAACGCTATTTGCTATAGTCATTATACTAAACGAATTTGCTATTGTCAAGGGGGCTTACAGAAAAATATTTAACTTTTTTGCTTTTGCTATCTTGACACGGCTTAAATCTATATGCTATACTGATTGCACAGAATCAAAATGAGGAGCGTAATCGCTATGGCAATCGGTGAGAGAATTCGGTTCTTCCGCAATTTGCGGGGAATGACGCAAAAATACTTGGGGCAGGTAGTCGGTTTCCCGGAAAAGACTGCCGACATCCGTATGGCGCAGTATGAGTCCGGCAGCAGAACGCCCAAGGCGGAGCTGACGGAGAGCCTTGCCGATGCGCTGGGTGTCTCGCCACTGGCTCTGTCCGTGCCGGACATTGACAGCTATCTCGGCCTGATGCACACCCTGTTTACCTTAGAGGATCGCTACGGGTTGACGGTGGAAACCGGCGAAAACGGCGTTTCTCTGCGTGTCGATCCCCGCAAGGGGAAGGACGCTGCCGAGCTATCCGAAATGCTCACTGCGTGGGCTGAGCAGGCGGAAAGGCTCCGCAATGGCGAAATCAACCGGGAGGACTACGATAAGTGGCGTTATAACTACCCGAAATACGATGAGACCTCTGGCTATGTGCAAGTCCCGTCTCAGCAGCTCAGCGACGCAATGGTGGAGGCTTTCAAAGACCGGCTGAAAGCTGACTAAAAAACAATAGAAAAAAGCGCTATCTGACTTAGCTTCAAATCAGATAGCGCTTTTTGTTATCGCAATAATTCAAATAATGTTGCCATTTTGTTGCCACAGCGGGCACTCATGGCGAAAAAACCTTGGTCTTACTGGACTTTTTCTGGGATGCAATCATTCAAACTCAATCGTTGCCGGTGGCTTAGACGTAATATCATACACAATCCGGTTGATGCCCTTGACTTCATTGACGATTCTGACGCTGATTTTGTCCAGCACCTCGTAGGGAATACGGGCCCAGTCAGCGGTCATAAAGTCGGAGGTGGTGACACCTCGCAGGGCCAGGGTATAGTCGTAGGTTCTGCCATCGCCCATCACCCCCACAGAGCGCATATTGGTCAGCACCGCAAAGTACTGGCTGATCTGGGTGTCCAGCCCGGCGTTGGCGATTTCCTCCCGGAAAATGGCATCTGCATCCCGGAGGGTGTCGGCCTTCTCCTTGGTGATGTCCCCGATGATGCGAATGGCCAGGCCCGGACCCGGGAAGGGCTGCCGCCGCACCAGGTAGTCGGGAAGGCCCAGCTCCCGGCCCAGCTGGCGCACCTCGTCCTTGAACAGCATCCGCAGCGGCTCGATGATTTCCTTAAAGTCCACATAGTTCGGCAGGCCGCCCACGTTGTGGTGGCTCTTGATCACCGCAGCGTCCCCGGTGCCGGACTCGATTACATCGGGATAGATGGTTCCCTGAACCAGATAGTCCACGGAGCCGATCTTCTTGCCCTCCTCCTCAAAAACCCGGATAAACTCCTCACCGATGATTTTCCGCTTGTGCTCCGGCTCGGTGACACCGGCCAGCTTGGAAAGGAAACGCCGCTCCGCATCCACCCGGATAAAGTTAATGTTCCATTTCCCAAAGGCAGCCTCCACCTCGTCCCCCTCGTTTTTGCGCATCAGACCGTGATCTACAAACACGCAGGTAAGCTGACTGCCCACCGCCTCCGCCAGGAGAGCCGCCGCCACAGAGGAGTCCACTCCGCCGGAAAGGGCCAGTAGCACCTGGCCGCCGCCTACCTGCTCCCGAATGGAGGCAATGGCGGTTTTGCAGTAATCCCCCATGGTCCAGTCGCCCTTGGCCCCGCAGACCTCATAGAGGAAATTGCGAATCATCCTGACACCGTTCTCCGTGTGGTTTACCTCGGGATGATACTGCACCCCGTAAAAGCCCCGAGCCTCATCGCAGATGGCCACATTGGGGCAGGCCTCCGTATGGGCCACCAGCCGGAAGCCCTGGGGGACCTTTGCCATATAGTCCCCATGGCTCATCCAGGAAATGCCCTCCTCCGGGAGGCCCTTGAACAGCTTGCAGGAGGTGTCATAATAGGTTTTTGTTTTCCCGTACTCCCGGGCAGTGTCCGCCTGGGCCGCCGTTACCTGGCCCCCCAGGGTGTGGGCCATCAGTTGGCAGCCGTAGCAGATGCCCAGCACCGGGACACCCAGCCGGAAGATTTCCGGGTCATAGTGGGGTGCCTTCTCCTCGTAGACGCTGCCGGGGCCACCGGTGAAGATAAAGCCAATGGGATTCATGGCCTTTAGCTCCTCCAGGGGGGTGGTGTAGGGCTTGACCTCACAGTAAACGCTGCATTCCCGGACCCGGCGGGCAATCAGCTGATTATACTGGCCGCCAAAATCCAGAACAATGACCATCTGGTGGTTCATGGAATTTTCTCCTTTCCCAAGTCCGGGGCCAGAAGCCTCCGGGCTTCTGGCCGCCAGCATGGTTTATCTCTGATTGATCCGTGTGATGTCCACGGCCTTTAGCTCACTGGCCCGGCCCATGGTTCTGGCCTGGATCACCGCCCTGGCCGTATCCACCGCCGTAATCACCGGGATGGAACGCTCCGTGGCGGAGCGGCGGATGGTAAAGCCGTCCTTGTTGTGCTTTCGGTCATTGGCCGGGGTATTGATGACCATGTCAAACATTCCGATTTCGATCATATCCAGAATAGAGGGGCTCCCCTCGGCGATCCGGTTGACCTTCTGGCAGCTGACCTCATGCTTTCTCAGGTATTCATAGGTGCCCGCCGTGGCGTACAGATGCATTCCCAGCTCCTCCATACTCCGGGCAATGGGAAGAATCTCCGGCTTGTCTGCGTCCTTCACAGTCAGGAGAATATTGCTGTCCTTTTTGGGGATGGGCATACCAACCCCCTTAAAGGCCTTCAGGAGGGCCTGGTTAAAGTCCCGGTCAATGCCCAGTACCTCGCCGGTGGACTTCATTTCCGGCCCCAGGGAGGTGTCCACATCCGTCAGCTTGGAGAAGGAGAACACCGGCATTTTCACCGCATAATAGGGAGACTCCGGGTACAGGCTGGTGCCGTAGCCCAAATCCTTCAGCTTTTCTCCCAGCATGACCCGGGTGGCCAGCTCAATAATAGGCACCCCCGTGACCTTGGTGATATAGGGGATGGTCCGGGAGGAGCGGGGATTGACCTCGATCACATAGACCTTATCATTATAAATCACAAATTGGATATTGACAAGCCCTACAACGTGCAGGGCTGTAGCCAATCTTCGGCTGTAGTCCGCAATAATTTCCTGATGCCGTCCCTCGATTTTTACCGGGGGATATACGGAGATGGAGTCCCCGGAGTGGATGCCTGCCCGCTCAATGTGCTCCATAATACCGGGAATCAAGATGTCTTCCCCGTCACAGACTGCGTCTACCTCCAGCTCCCGGCCCATCAGGTACTTGTCCACCAGAATGGGATGCTCCTGGGAGTACATATTGATGATAGCCATGTAGTCCTCAATGTCCTTGTCATTGTAGGCAATCTGCATTCCCTGGCCCCCCAGCACATAGGAGGGGCGCACCAACACCGGGTATCCGATACGGTTGGCAATTTCCTTGCCGTCCTCTGCGGTAAAACAGGTTCCTGCCTCGGCCTTTTCAATGTGGGTCTGCCGCAGAATCTCATCGAACTTCTCCCGATCCTCTGCTGCATCCACTCCCTCGGCATCGGTGCCCAGAATGCGAACCCCCATATTGGTAAGATCCTGGGTCAGCTTTATGGCCGTCTGGCCGCCGAACTGCACCACGGCACCCCAGGGCTTCTCCAGCTCCACAATGTTCTGCACGTCCTCCGGGGTCAGAGGCTCAAAGTACAGCTTGTCCGCCACGTCAAAGTCCGTGGAAACGGTTTCCGGGTTGTTGTTGACAATGATGGTATAGCAGCCCAGCCGCTTGAGGCTCCACACCGAGTGGACGGAGCAGAAGTCAAACTCAATGCCCTGGCCGATACGAATGGGGCCGGAGCCCAGCACCAGCACCTTTTTGGGTACATCCGTGCCCTGGGCCTCGTTTTCATCGTCATAGGTGGAATAATAGTAGGGGGTGGCTGCGTCAAACTCCGCTGCGCAGGTGTCCACCATTTTGAAGGAGGCGTGGATATTCAGCCGGTTTCTCAGCTCCTTGACCTCAAAATGGGACTTGCCGCAGAGCTGGCCGATAAATTCATCGGTAAAGCCCATCTCCTTGGCCCGGCGCAACAGGGCATAGTCCAGGGGCTCCGCCGCAATACGCTCCTCCATGGCGACAATATCCCGGAACCGATCCAGGAACCAAATATCCACCTTGGTGATTCGATTGATCTCCTCCGGAGAGATTCCACGGCGCAGGGCCTCTGCCATAACAAACAGCCGCTGGTCGTCAATCAGCTCCAGCCGGGCGTGAATCTCCTCATCGCTCAGGCTCCTGAGGCTGTCCAGCCGCAGGGAGTTGACGTGCTGCTCCAGAGAGCGGACGGCCTTCATCAGTGCCCCCTCAAAGCTGTTGTCAATGGCCATAACCTCCCCGGTGGCCTTCATCTGGGTACCCAGCTTCCGGCTGGCGTGGACGAATTTATCAAAGGGCCACTTGGGGATTTTTACCACGCAGTAGTCCAGGGCAGGCTCAAAGCAGGCGCAGGTCTTACCGGTGACGGAGTTTTTGATTTCGTCCAGGGTATAGCCCAAAGCGATCTTCGCCGCCACCTTGGCAATGGGGTAGCCGGTGGCCTTAGAGGCCAGGGCCGAGGAGCGGGACACCCGGGGGTTGACCTCAATCACTGCATATTCAAAGCTGTCGGGCTTGAGGGCAAACTGGACATTGCAGCCGCCCTCAATCTCCAGGGCGGAGATAATGTCCAGGGCGGCGGTACGGAGCATCTGGTATTCCTTGTCCGCCAGGGTCTGAGAGGGGGCCACCACAATAGAGTCCCCGGTATGCACCCCCACCGGGTCAATGTTTTCCATGTTGCACACGGTGATTACATTCCCGGCCCCGTCCCGAATCACCTCATATTCGATTTCCTTCCAGCCGGAAATGCACCGTTCAATCAGTACCTGGTTTACCCGGCTCAGCCGGATGCCGTTGGAAGCGATCTCATGGAGATCCTTCATGGTATAGGCAATGCCGCCGCCGGTGCCCCCCAGGGTATAGGCAGGCCGGACAATCACCGGCAGGCCAATCTCCTTGGCAAAGGCCATGGCATCCTCCACGCTTTCCACCACCCTGGAGGTGACGCAGGGCTGGCCGATGGCCTCCATGGTGTCCTTGAAGCCCTGGCGATCCTCCGCCTTGCGGATGGATTCGGCACTGGTGCCCAAAAGCCGGACACCGTACCGTTCCAGAGTTCCGTCCTCGGCCAGGGCCATGGCCAGATTCAATCCGGTCTGTCCGCCCAGGGTGGGCAGCACCGCATCAGGCCGCTCCATTTCAATGATTTGGGTCACGGAGGCCGTGTTCAGAGGCTCAATGTACACATGATCCGCAATGTCCTTGTCGGTCATAATGGTGGCCGGGTTGGAGTTTACCAGCACCACCTCAATGCCCTCCTCCCGCAGACTGCGGCAGGCCTGGGTTCCCGCATAGTCAAATTCCGCCGCCTGGCCGATGATAATGGGGCCGGAACCAAGAACCAATACCTTTCGGATGCTTTCGTTTTTAGGCATGACGCTTCGCCTCCATCTTCTCTACAAATTCATCGAACAGATAGCCGGTATCCCGTGGGCCGGGGGCCGCCTCCGGGTGGAACTGCACCGTAAACACATGGCCATTTTTGTAGCGAAGGCCCTCTACGGTGCCGTCGTTCACGTTAATGTGGCTGATCTCCGCCACCTCCGGGGCCACCGTGTCGCTTTTGACCACATAGCCGTGGTTCTGGGAGGTGATATACACCCGCCCGGCGGCCACGTCCCGCACAGGATGGTTGGCACCCCGGTGGCCGTATTTGAGCTTCTCCGTCTGGGCTCCCGTGGCCAGGGCCATGATCTGGTGACCCAGGCACACCGCAAACACCAGCATATCCGAGTCGTAGAGCCTTCGCACCTCCCGGATGATCTGGAGGTTGTCCGCCGGATCTCCGGGGCCGTTGGAGAGCATCACTCCGTCAAAGCCCCCCTCCAAAATCACCTGGGCCGGGGTGTGGGCCGGGAACACCGTCACCTGACAGCCCCGCTGATTCAGGCAGCGGATCATATTCTCTTTGACCCCCAGATCCAGCAGGGCCACCTTGGGGCCGGAGCCGGGATAGACCTGCATCTGGGAGCGGGTGGTCTTTTCCACCGTGCCCTGCACCCGATAGGCCCGGATGAGCTTCAGCTTGGCCGCCACATCGGGGCTTTCCTCCACGGTAATCATGCCGTTCATGGTGCCCTGATCTCGAAGCATTCTGGTGATGGCCCGGGTGTCCACCCCGTGGATGCCGGTAATCTTGTGGGCCTTCAAATAATCGTCCAGCGTTCCCTCGTTGCGGAAATTACTTCCTCTGGGGCTTAAACGCCGGACGATCATTGCGGCAGCCCAGGGATTTCTGGACTCCTCATCTTCACCATTGACACCATAGTTTCCAATCAGGGGATAGGTCATCACGATTCCCTGGCCTGCATAGGAGGGATCCGTAAGAATCTCCTGATAGCCAACCATGGAGGTGTTAAACACCATCTCACAGATGCAGTCCGCCGTAGAGCCCATGCTCTCCCCGGGGAACACCGCACCGTTCTCCAAAATCAATGTTGCTTTCATTTGGCCACGCTACCTTTCTGCATTTTTCAGGCACACGCCCGGAGGCCCGCAGAGCCTCCATATTACCTGATATGATACTCGATTTTTAAGAAAAAGGCAAGCTGGGAATTTGCACGAATGGGATTTCATTTCATATATATTTGTTGTGCAGGTTCGTTTTCGCATAGAAAACGGAGAATCTCCGGATTGGGTAGATTCTCCATGAATAAATATTCATTTTCTGGTTTTCTCGTCCACCTGGCGGCGGAGAATGGAATAGGCCGGGGCCTCCACAGGCAGGGTCATTCGGATCTCCATCTCCGGGTGAGGACAGTAGGTGATGGGTTCTCCGTCCCCGTTGGTCATTTCTCCCACCTGGAAGGTGATGGGCTTTTTCCCGGGAATCAGCAGCTCCAGGGTGTCCCCCTGCCAGAACCGGCCCCGCTGGGTCAGCACGCTGTGTCCCGCTCCGTCACAGGACACCACATAGGCCACCACGTCCCAATCCCGAATATACCGGGCATCCTCATAGAACTGTCCCTGCTCCGGCTGGCCGTAATAAAAGCCCTGATAGTAGTGCCGGTGGCTGATCTTCTCCACCTCGTCCCGCCAAATCCGCTCCAGCGGCTGTCCCGCCAGGGCTGCGTCAATGCCATGGCGATAGGCGTTGGTGACGCAGGCGGCGTAGTAGGCGGACTTGGCCCGGCCCTCGATTTTGAAGGAGTTAATCCCGGCGTCTATCAGCTCCGGGATATGGTCGATCATACACAGATCCCGGGAGTTCATAATATAGGTGCCCCCATCGTCCTCCACCACCGGGAAGTATTCCCCCGGCCGACGCTCCTCCATCAGGGTGTACTTCCAGCGACAGGGCTGGGCGCAGGCTCCATGATTGGCATCCCGCCCCGCCAGGTAGTTGCTGAGCAGGCACCGGCCGGAAAAGCTCACGCACATGGCCCCGTGGACAAAGGCCTCCAGCTCCAGCTCCCTGGGGATGTTCTCCCGAATGTCCCGAATCTCCGAAAGGCTCAGCTCCCGGGCCAGCACTACCCGGGTGGCCCCCAGCTCATACCAGGCTCTGGCGGTATCTGCGGACACCACCCCCATTTGGGTGCTGATGTGCCGCTCCACCTTGGGTGCCACCCGCTCCGCCGTTTTGAACACGCCCAAATCCCCCAGGATAAAGGCATCCACACCAATGTCCTGGCACAGCTCCAGAAAGGGCGGCATCTGCCGGATTTCCTCCGTCCGGGCCAGCACGTTACAGGTCACATAGACCTTGACCCCACGGATATGGCAGAAGCGCACCGCCTCCGCCAGCTGGGCATCGTCAAAGTTACCGCACTTGGCCCGCATTCCGTAGGACTTCCCCGCCAGATATACTGCGTCCGCCCCAAAGCGCACCGCCATCTCCAGCCGCTCCGGGTCCCCTGCGGGACTGAGCAGCTCCGGTTTAGCCCCCATCACCTGTCTCCTCTCCGCCCTCTATGGGCACCTGCTCATAGGGGGTGTCGTCCTGGGTTTCCTGTGTTTCCTGCCTTTCCTGGTCAGCCTCCTGGGATTCCGCCTCCTCGTTGGTTTCCTCCGGCTCCTTTCCGTCCAGGAAGTCCTTCTGCTCCATATACGTCTCAAAGAACCGATGGCCGCCGCTGCTGTCCAGGGCATAGAAGAAGTAATTGGTGTCCTTGGGATACAGGGCCGCCATAATACTGGACAGGCCCGGGTTGGCAATGGGTCCGGGGGGCAGGCCCTTATACTTGTAGGTGTTGTAGGGATCGTCCACTGCCAGGTCGTTGGCGGTCAGCTCGGCTTTGTGTTCTCCCAGGGCATATTCCACCGTGGCGTCAATTTGCAGCAGCTCATGGACGTGGGTGGTCAGGCGGTTATAGATAACGGAGGAGATCAGGGAACGCTCTGCGTCTGAGCCTGCCTCCTTTTCAATCAGGGAAGCCACGGTGACGATCTTGTAAAGATCCATCATGGAGCTTTCGATTTCTTCCTGGGTGAAGGTTCCCTCCTCCTCCATGCTCTGACGAATGGCCGCATTGCGCTCGTCAATGGCTGCCAGCATTTCGTCACTGACCTTACCGGAGAAGTTGTTCAGGAGCTTGTTGATGACCCGCTCCGGGTCGTCCTCCACATAGAAGTCATAGGTGTCCGGGAACAGATAGCCCTCCAGCCGGTTGGCCTGGCCATAGGGCCGGTCTGCCAGGAAGTCATAGTCAAATTCATAGTTGGCTGCGGTATTTTCCAGCTCCTCCAGGGTACACACCCCGTTCTCCGCCAGCATGGCGAAGATTTGACTGCAGGTATAGCCCTCCGGGAAGGTGAGAGTCACGGTTTTTCTGGTTTCGCTGGTGGGGGTCAGGCCGTTGACCAGAGCGTGGTAATCGAACTGTTGGTTCAGCTCAAAGGTGCCTGCCCCCAGTTTCTCCTCCGCATGGCTGAATTTTCCATAGAGGATAAACAGCAGCTTGTAGTTCACCAGGCCGTGATCCTTCAAATTCTGGGCCACATCCGCCAGGGTGTCCGTGTCGGACACGGTAATGGTCACTACATTGTCCGGCTTGGTCAGGGCCAGCACATCGTCTGCGGCAAACCACATCAGCACCGCCAGCAGCGCCGAAACCAGCAGCACCGCCAGCATATAGATTGCCGTGCGCTTTAGGGTCTTAGGCTTGGGGGCCTCCTGGTAATACTCCTCATCGTAGTCCTCGTCATAGTACTCGTCGTAGTATTCCCCGTCGTCCTCGTAGACCACATCCGCCTCATACCCCTCCGGGCTGTCTCCGCCTTCGTATTCCAGGCCGTCGCTGTCCATGGGCTCCGGCTCCTGCCGTCCGCACTTTTTTTTCAGCATACGTCCCCCTCCGTTCTGCATAAAATGATAGTTTGATCGGTGGCAAGGGCATCCACCCGCCGGTCATGGGCCTCCATGGGAACCTGGGGCAGCAGTGCCGATTGGTAGCAGACCCCTATGGTTTTTCCATGCCCCAGGAATCGGTCATAATAGCCCTTTCCCCGGCCCAGCCGTCCCCCTGAGGGGTCAAAGGCCATACCGGGCACCAGAATCAGGTCAATTTCTCCGGAACCTACCACCGGCCTATCTGCCCCCGGCTCCAAAATCCCTTGACAGCCTGGGGCCAGCTGGGAAAGTGCCGTCACCAGGCGACCTGTCATCACGCCTTCCGATTCACACCGGGGCAGCACCAGAATTTTCCCCAGCCGTAGGCACGCCTCCAGCACCGGCTGAAGCTGGGGCTCCGATGCCATGGGCGCATAGGCCATCACCCGCTCCGCCGCCTGGAACCAGGGATGCTCCAGAATGGCCCTGCACAGGGCGGCATCGTCTCCCTTAGGCGGGTGCTGGCGCAGCCACCGCCGCAGCTCTCTCTTATTTTCGTTCATATACCATATATCCGGCCACCTCATCCGGGGTGAAGCTGCCGGGCAGAAGCCCCGCCAGGGTCAGCCCGAACTCAATGGCCGCCCCTGGGGCCCGGCCTGTAATGAGTTTCCCGTCCACCACAGCCTCCTTGTCCGGGTGAAGAATGGCCCGTCCCATGCCGCCCTCGCAGCCGGGATAGCATACCGCATTCCGTCCATCCAGATACCCTCGCTTGCCCAGAATCATAGGTGCGGCGCAGATGGCCGCCACATAGCGGTCATGGCGCAGGGCGTACTCCACCGCCGCCATGGCCCCGTCACTGGCCTCAATGGACTCTACGCCGCCCATGCCTCCGGGCAGCACGATCATATCCATGCTGGCAAGCTCCATCTCCTCCAGCGTGATGTCTGCCTCCAGGGTGATTCCATGGGCACCTGTTACCAGCCTTCCGCCAATGCCCACATACTCCATGGGAATCTGGGCCCGCCGGAGCACGTCCCCGGGGGCAATGGCCTCGGTTTCCTCAAAGCCTGTTCCAAGGATAATATAAACCATTATAACAACTCCTTTACCGCCCGATAAACATCCTCATGAATGTCCTCTATGGAGCGCATTCTGCCTGCCTTTGTACAGGGGATCCGGTGCCAGGAAAACTGCTCCGCCGCCTGTCCCGCCGCCACCCGGCACTGCCGAAGATAGTCCTCGTCCTTTTCGTGAATGTCCGATGCCCTGTGGGTTTCGGCCTCTCTCCGGTGCATATTCTCCTGGGTAAGTCCCACCGGCACATCCAGATAGATCACCAGATCCGGCTTGGGAAGTCCCAAAAGGCCATATTCAAAGTCAAACAGCCAAGAGAAAAAGGCCTTCCGCTCCTTCTCCGGGAGCTTGCTGCCCTGATGCACCGCATTGGAGGTGGTGTAGCGGTCTGCCAGTACCAGCCCTCCGGCCTCATAAACTTCTCCCCAGTCCTGCTTATAGGAGGCATAGCGGTCCACCGCATAGAAGGTGGAGGCCGCATAGGCGTTGACATCCTCCGGCTTTTCTCCAAAGGCCCCCTGAAGATACAGCCGAATCAGCGCCGAGGACTCCTCCTGATACCGGGGAAATTCAATTTTCCGGCAGGAAACGCCCTCTCCTTGCAGCCGCTCCAGCAGCGCTGCGCATTGGGTGGCCTTGCCGGAGCCGTCTGTCCCCTCCAGTACCATCAGCTTGCCCATGTCTCATCCTTTCATCCGCCGGAGCAGCACCCGCCACAAAAACTTGGGCAGACGCATCATCCGCCCCAGCCGCCATGGCTCCTTGATCAGCCGATACAGCCACTCCAAATTCCAGCGGATCATCCACTTGGGCGCCCGCTTCACATTCCCCGCAAAGCCGTCCAGACTTCCACCCAGGCCGACCATAAGCCCCACCTGCAGATCCTCCCGATGGGAGGACATAAATACCTCCTGCTTTGGGGCCCCCAGGCACACAAACAGCACATCCGGGTGCTTTTCATTGATGTCTGCAATCACCGGGCCGTCCTCCCGGAAATAGCCGTCATGGGTACCGCAGACCCGCAGGCCCGGAAACCGCAGCTGGAGATTTTCCACCGCCGCCTCCGCCACCCCGGGCTTGCTGCCCAGGAAATAGAAGGTTTTTTCCGTTTCCGCCAGACGCTCCATCAGCCCTGCGGCAAAGTCGATGCCGGCCACCTTTTCCTTGACCGGGGTTCCCAGCAGCCTGGCCCCCAGCACCACGCCTGCCCCATCGGGAAGCACCAGCTCCGCCTGGGACAGCATTTGCCGCAGCTCCTCATGAAACAGGGACTCGTAGACAATCTCCGCATTGGGGGTCACGCAATAGGCGGCACCCGGCCTCTCTATCAGCTCCAGGGCCCGCTCCAGGGCCTCCTCCATGGTCACGTTGTCAAAGGGAACCCCCATTACGTCAATTCGCATCCATCCGTCTCCCCCCTTGCCTTGACATTCTACATACTCTATTATTCTACCATAATCTCCATCCAATGTCTAGACAGACTGACAGCAAAAAACGCCGGAGTCTGTGATGTAAATAGATATGACCCAATCAAGGTGAAACAATCTCAATGTGGTAC
>CAVJIP010000094.1:0-4557 GCA_963649625.1 Bacteroidaceae bacterium | reverse complement strand
CCCTTGAGCATAAGCTGTCAACTTTTTTTATGCCACATCACTATTATACACCGTGATCTTGGTTTACACAAAGTTTGGGATGGTCTCAAAAAGTCGTGAAAATCCGATAAAACCCGGATTTTCACGACTTTACCTAACTTTTAGCTATTCTCTTACAATTCGCATTTTGAGACAGCCCCTTCAATTTGTGCTGTTATGGTTTTGTGCCTTATGCGAAAATCAGCTCCGCATTGACAATCTCCGCCGCAGGGCTTCTTATTTACTTGGAAGCACACACTAACGATTTAGGGCACAGCAAAAACAACTCCTGCATCAATCCTGCTTTCCCAAAATCAGTCCCCGTGGGCACTTCCCAGCGCACAGCCCGCAGCCGGTACACTTCTCATAGTCAATTTTGGCCAGATTGTCTGTGACCACAATGGCCCCGCTGGGGCAGTCCTTTTCGCAGATCCGGCAGCCGATACATCCAATGTCGCAGTATTTCCGCAGGGCCGTTCCCTTGGCGGTGGAAGAACAGGGCACCAGCACCTGTTGGGTATAGGGCACCGGCTGGATGATCCCCTGGGGACACACGGCGGCGCAGGCCATGCAGCCCACACATTTTTCCTTGTCCACCTGGGCCACCCCGTCCACCAGGGAAATGGCCCCTTGGGGACAGACCTTGGTGCAGCTCCCAAAGCCCAGACAGCCCTGGGTGCAGCAGCCCGGCCCACCTCCGGGGATTTTGGCGGCGGCGGCGCAGTCCTTCAGGCCCTCATAAAGCCCCCGCTTGGCGGCGTTTTTCCCCCGGCACATCACCAGGGCCACCTGCCGGGTCATCTCCACCGGCTCCATGCCCATAATGGCGGCAATGGCATCGGCGCTTTCCTTGCCCCCTGCGGCGCACAGGCCCAGAGGGGCCTTGCCCTCCACAATGGCCTGTGCATAGGCGGCGCATCCGCTGTAGCCGCAGCCGCCGCAGTTGGCCCCGGGCAGGGCCTCCGCCACCGGCTCCAGCCGTTCGTCCTTTTGTACATAAAACACCTTGGAGGCCACCGCCAACACCAGGCCGAACAGCCCTCCCATAATGCCCAGCACTAAAATCGCATATACAATATTCATGGCAGCCTCCTTAACCGATGCTCAGGCCCTGGAAGCCCATAAAGGCCAGGGCAATCAGACCTGCGGAAATCAGCGCCAGAGGAAAGCCCTCAAAGCACTTGGGGCAGTCGCTGGAGGCGGCCAGCCGCTCCCGGACAGAAGCGAACAGGAGAATGGCCAGGGTAAAGCCCAGACCTCCCGTGACCCCATAGACCACGGACTGGATAAAGCTGTAGCCGCTTTGGGTGTTTTGCAGGGCCACGCCCAGCACGGCACAGTTGGTGGTAATCAGGGGCAGATAAATGCCCAAGGCGGAATACAGGGCCGGCACGGACTTTTGCAGAAACATTTCAATGAGCTGCACCAGGGCGGCAATCACCAAAATATAGGCCACCGTCTGCATATACTCCAGCCCCAGGGAAATCAGCAGCAGGTTCACCGCATAGGTCACGGCAGAGGCCACACCCATGACAAAGGTCACGGCGATTCCCATGCCCAGGGCGGTGTCCATTTTTTTGGACACGCCCATAAAGGGACAGATGCCTAAAAACTGGGAGAGAATAAAGTTGTTGACCAAAATTGCCCCAATGGCAATGGACAGGAGCTTCATTTCTCACTGCCCCCTTTCTTTTGGAGAAAATACTGCACCAGGGCAATCAGGGCGCCCAGGGTCAAAAAGCCGCCCACCGGCAGAATCAGCAGCATGGCCGGATATTGCTCGGGAATCAGCCGAATCCCGGCACCGTCCACCCCTAGCAGGCCCCCGCCGAAGGTGCCGGAGCCCAGCAGCTCCCGAATCAGGCACATAATCACCAGCACAATGGTGTAGCCCAGGCCCTGGAAGATTCCGTCCAGGGCAGAGGCGGCCACGGTGTTTTTGGAGGCAAAGGCTTCCGCCCGGCCCAGAATAATGCAGTTGACCACGATCAGGGGAATAAAGATGCCCAGAGATTCGCTAAGGGCAGGGAGATAGGCCTGCATCAGCAGGTCCACCATGGTCACAAACCCGGCAATTACCACCACATAGGCGGCAATACGAATCTTGGAGGGGATCACCTTCCGCAGCAGGGAAATTACAATATTAGAGCAGGTGAGAATAATGGCCACGCAAATGCCCATGCCCAGGCCGTTAAACAAGGTGGTGGTAATGGCCATGGTAGAGCACATTCCCAACAGCTGAACCAGCACCGGGTTTTGGGTCAGCAGACCGTCCTTAAATTGCTTTTTCACATTCATACAAAGCCCCTCCTTAACCCATCAGTGCGGTCGCCGCCTGGAGCGCCGTATTCACGCCTTGGGTCACGGCCCGGGAGGTGATGGTGGCGCCGGTGAGGGCGTCAATGTCCCCGCCGTCCTTGGTTACGGCCAAGTCCCCGGACTTGCCTACAAACTGACTGCGAAAGCTCTCCTTGGAGGCGTTGGCTCCCAGGCCGGAGGTTTCCGACATGGAGATAATCTCCACCCCGGCCACGGTGCCATCGGTTTTTACCCCCACCACCATGTCAATGGTTCCCCCGAAGCCCGAGGGTGTCACCTCAATTACATAACCCTGGTCTCCGGCCTGATAGGCCGCCGCCACTCCCTCCAGGTCACATTCCACCGGGGTATAGCTGTCGGCGGGCAGTACCCGTTCCATGGAGGCAGCGGTTTTTTCCTCGTTGATGGCGGAAATCTTCTCCGCCGTCACTCCGTTGGTCAGGCCCAGCAGCCCGGCCACCACTGCGGAGATGATCAGCAGGGTGGCGGTCAGGTTTACAAAATAGCCCTTGGTCTGTGTCATTTCCCTGCCGCCTCCTTTTTCTCCTTTTTCAGGCCAAACCGGCGGGGAGTGCCCACCTTGTCCAGCAGATACACGGTCACGTTCATAATTAAAATGGCGTAGCTGACCCCCTCCGGGTAGGCCCCCAGATACCGGATGGCCATGGTGATGACTCCGCAGCCAATGCCATAGATGATTTGGCCCAGCTTTGTCACCGGGGAGGTGGCGTAGTCGGTGGCCATAAAGACGGCCCCCAGCAGCAGCCCTCCGGAGAGCACCTGATAGCCCATCCACAGAAGCCGGTCATTTCCCTGGGGGAACAGCAGGGCAATCACCGCTACCGTGCCCACAAAGCTCAGGGGAATCCGCAGGGAAACCACCTTCCGCACCAGCAAATACACCAGCCCCACCAGCAGCAGAATGGCTGACGTTTCGCCCATGGAGCCGCCGACGGTGCCGATAAAGCAGTCCAGCAGGTCTGTCTTAGGTAGCGTTCCCTGATGGAGATAGCTCAGGGGAGTGGCGGAGGTGACGGCATCGGCGTTGGAGCCGAACAGGGACAGATTGGTTCCCACCTTTACCCAGGTGGTCATCAGCACCGGGTAGGAGAACAGAAAGGCCCGGCCCGCCAGGGCGGGGTTTAGAAAGTTGCAGCCAATGCCTCCAAAGAGCTGTTTGACCACCACAATGGCGAAAAAGTCCCCGATGAGAATCACCCAATAGGGGATGGTGGCGGGACACACCAGGGCCAGCAGCAGTCCGGTGACAACGGCGGAGCAGTCCCCGATGGTCTGGTCCTTTTTCAGCAAAAACCGATAGAGCCATTCAAAGAAGATACAGCCTGCCACAGACACGGCCATTACCACCAAGGCCCGGAGCCCGAAGAAGAACCCGGCCCCGATGATGGCGGGAATCAGGGCAATCACCACGTCCAGCATAATGCTCCGGGTGTTGTCCGGGGCGTGGATGTGGGGAGAGCAGGACAGAGTGAGCTTTACGTTATCTTGATCCATCTGGCATGACCTCCTTAGTGATTCTTCGCCGCAGCGGCCTTGACCTTGGCCTTGGCGTTCTTAAAGCTCTGCACCAGAGGAATCCGGGCGGGACAGATATAGGCGCAGGAGCCGCACTCGATGCAGTCGGAGATGTTCCGGCGGTTTAGCTCCTCAATATTGTCCTTCCGCTCCGCCTGATAAAGGTACAGGGGCATCAGATGCATGGGACATACTCCCACACACCGGCCACAGCGGATGCAGTGGGGGTTTTCCACCTCCACTTTGTCCTTCTGGGAGAAGCAGGTGATGGCGTTGGTGCCCTTAATCACCGGCACGGACAGGTCAAACTGGGCAATGCCCATCATGGGTCCGCCGGAGAGTACCTTGTAGGGGTCACAGGAAAAGCCCCCTGCCGCCTGGATCAGCTCCTGATAGGAGGCACCGATGGGGGCCAGGAAATTGGAGGGATTTTTAATAGCACTGCCGGTAACGGTCACGTTCCGGCGCACCAGAGGCATTCCCTCGTACACTGCGTCACAAATGGCAGCGCAGGTGGCGGCGTTAAACACCCCACAGCCCACCGCAGCGGGCAGCCCCTCGGGAGGAACCTGCCGCCCGGTGATGGTCTGAATCAGCTGCTTTTCTGCCCCCTGGGGGTAGCGGGTTCTCAGCACCTGCACGGAAATATCCGGCCCCGCCTGCTCCTTGAGCACGGCGATGGCG
>CAVJIP010000093.1:0-2739 GCA_963649625.1 Bacteroidaceae bacterium | reverse complement strand
TCCCTTGCTCCTCCTCTCCCCAGCGAACCCGCTGTGCTGGGCTTCGCCGGGGGCCTCGTTTTGGGTGCAAAGTCCGCTTTTGCTCGGGCTGCCGTTGGTCGCCCTCCCTCCGCTTCCTTGCTCCTCCTCTCCCCAGCGAACCCGCTGTGCTGGGCTTCGCCGGGGGCCCGTTTTGGTCGCAAAGTCCGCTTTTGCTCGGGCTGCCGTTGGTCGCCCTCCCGCCGCTCCCTTGCTCCTCCTTCTCCCCAGCAGACCCGCTTCGCTGAGCTTCGCCGTGGGGCCCTTTTGGACCGCAGCCAAGACAAAGGAGTCCGTGCAGCGTCTTTTCGTGTAATTTTATCAAATCCTTCCCTTTTTCCCTTTGACTTTTATGCAATTATACGATATTATGTTAAAGTGTCCCAGCCGCAGGGAGCCTTCCCGGCAGATTTTGGCGGCAGAACGGAGCTTTTTTATGAATACTTCCAAGGGTGCCTCCGGCTTTCGCAGCCGCTGGGGATTTATTTTGGCCTCGGTAGGCTCGGCGGTGGGCATGGCCAACGTGTGGGGCTTTCCCAACAAAATGGGCAGCAACGGGGGCGGTGCGTTCCTGCTGGTTTATCTGCTGTTTGTGTTTATTTTCAGCTATGTGGGGCTTCCGGCAGAGTTCGCCATGGGCCGCCGGGCCGGTACCGGCACCCTGGGGGCCTATGAAAACGCCTGGGCCACCCGGGGCCGGAGCGCCGGACGGGTGGGCCGGGTGGTGGGCTGGCTCCCCCTGATTGGCTCTCTGTGCATCGCCATCGGCTACGCCGTCATCATCACCTATGTGCTCAAGGCCCTGGTGGATTCCCTTTTGGGCACGCTCATGTCCACTGACCCGGCGGGCTGGTTTTCCGCCTTTTCCGACAGGGACTTTTCCGTGGTTCCCCTCCATATTATCGTGGTGGTCGGCACCCTTTTGACCCTGTTTTTAGGGGCCAGGAGCATTGAGCTGAGCAACAAAATCATGATGCCTCTGTTTTTTCTGATTTTCCTGGTGCTGGCCGTGCGGGTGGCCCTGCTCCCCGGCACAGGGGAAGGGTATCTGTTTATGCTCCTGCCCCGGTGGGAGGCATTGAAGGATCCTCTGGTCTGGGTCTGGGCCATGGGACAGGCCTTCTTTTCCCTGTCCGTCACCGGCAGCGGCATGATCGTCTATGGGGCCTATCTCTCCCCCCAGGAGGACGTGGTCTCCGTGTCCCAGCACACCGCCTTTTTTGACACGGTGGCCGCCCTGATCGCCTCTCTGGTGATTATCCCGGCCTGCTTCTCCTACGGTCTGGACGTGGGGGCGGGGCCCAGCTTGCTGTTTGTCACCCTGCCCACCATTCTCCAGGACATTCCGGCGGGGCGGCTGTTTGCGGTGATTCTCTATGTGGCCATGATTTTCGCCGGGGTCAGCTCCCTGCAAAATATGTTCGAGGCGGTGGCGGAGTCCCTGCTGAATCGGTTTCCCAGGCTGAATCGTAAGCTGGTGCTGCTGCTGCTGTGCGTCCTGTGCCTGGGGCTGGGATTGGGGATGGAGCCGATCTCTAAATGGGGCCCTTGGATGGATTTGGTTTCCATTTATATCATCCCCATCGGGGCCACCCTGGGGGCCGTGTCCTGGTTCTTTGTGATGAAAAAGGACGACCTGCTCGCCGCCGTCAACACCGGCAGCCGCCGCACCCGGGGTGCCGTGTGGTACGCCGTGGGCCGGTATGTATATGTGCCCCTGGCGGTGATTTTGTGCTGCATCGCCCTGTTTAAGCAGATTGCCTTTTGATTTTACCCTTCCCTGAATTTTACGGAAGGGTCTACACAGATTTTGTATTCCTGCGGTATGCGAAATACCCGGAAGGAGGAGAACAATATGCCCGCCACCTACGCCCATTATCGCTTCGGCACCGCCGTGCTGGAGGGCCTTGACCCGAAAACCAGGGGTGTCATCAGCCGCCACCCGGAGCTATACTACATGGGGCTTCACGGCCCTGACCTGCTGTTTTACTATCGGCCCCTGGGGAAAAACCACGTCAACGCCACCGGCTACGGAATGCACAAGCACACCGGTTTGGAGTTCTTTCAGGGCACCTTTGCCCGACTGTGCCGCCGGCCGGACGGGGAGGCCTATCTGGCCTACGCCTACGGCTTTTTGTGCCACTTTGTCCTGGACTCCGCCTGTCACGGCTATATCGGGAAGGCCATAACCGAAACCGGTGTCTCCCACACGGAGCTGGAAGGAGAGCTGGATCGGTGCCTGCTGCTCCGGGACGGCTTTGACCCGGTGAAAAAGCATCTTACCGACCACATTCACCCCAGCCGGGACAGTGCGGAGATTATCTGCCGGTTCTTCCCGGGGATTCTGCCCCAGGAGGTCTATCAGGCCCAGCGCTCCTATGTGCGCTACAACAACCTGCTGGTGGCCCCCTCTACCCTGCACAGAAAGCTCATTGACGAGGTGCTCCGTCTGTCAGGCCACTATGAGGATATGCACGGGCTGGTGATCAACCGTCAGGCCAATCCCCGCTGCGCTGCTGCGACCCTTCGGCTCCGGGAGCTGTACAATGGGGCCATTCCCACGGCCATCACACTGATTCAGACCTACCGGGACACCATCTCCGGGAAACAGCCCTGGGACGACCACTATTATTACACCTTTGACGGCACCTATCACAAGGAGGCGCAAGTTTGAAACACTGTAATTCGAGCACCGTTCCGAAAAAGGTCACACAAAACCAA
>CAVJIP010000092.1:891-8250 GCA_963649625.1 Bacteroidaceae bacterium | reverse complement strand
CTGCGTGCCCGTGGGGAAGGTCGCCTGGACGAGGCCTCCAACCGTATCGTAGAAAGGATCGTGATGGGCTGATATGGCAATCGTAACAATGAAACGGCTGCACGTTCTGGCTCTGGAATCCGACCGCGACCTACTGTTTGACCGGCTCCAGCAGCTTGGCTGTGTGGAGGTTTCTCAGCAGACCGATAAACTGGCTGACCCCCAGTGGGCCAGTCTGGTTCACCCGGAGGAAAGCAGCCTAAGCGAGCAGCAGTCCCGATTGGAAACGGCCCGGGATGCCCTGTCTGTGCTGAATCGCTGTGCGCCGGTGAAGGCAAAGCTCCTGTCTCCCCTGCCCCAGGTCAAGGCCTCGGAGCTCTTTGACGACCAGGCCCTGAGCCGGGCCCTTCAAACCGCCCGGGAAATCGTGGACTATGACCGGGAGCTGAGCGGGGTCTATGACCGGATTCAGAAGGTAAACAGCACCCTTTCCACCATGGCCCCCTGGCTGAGCCTGGACGTTCCTCTGAACACCCAGCCCTCCGGCGTGCTTTACACCTCCTTCGGCATGGTGCCCGCCAGCTTGGAGCTGGAGGCTCTGCGAAAGGATCTGACCCTTCACGCAGACACCTCAGAGCTCTACGAGGCCTCCACGGATGGGGAGATGCACTATCTGTTCTTCCTGTGCCACAGGGCCCAGCAGGAGGAGGCGCTGGACGTGCTCAAGTCCTACGGCTTCAGCAGCACCACCTTTAAGGGCCTCACCGGCACCGCCCGGGAGACAACCGCCCTGTACCAGTCCAGCCTTACCGCACTGGAGCAGAAGCGGGACAGCCTTTTAGAAACGCTGGCCTCCTACGGGAATAAGCGCAGCTCTCTGGAGCTGGCCATTGACCGGCTGACCCAGGAGGTGCAGAAGGAAACCTGCAAGCAGGAGCTTCTTGCCACCGACAAAACCTTCCTGCTGGAGGGCTGGGCCGCAGAGCCCCAGCTCCCGGCGCTGACAGCCCTGCTGGATGAGATGGGCTGCGCCTATGCGCTTTCTGACCCCTCGGAGGAGGATTACCCGCAGGTTCCCGTAAAGCTCCAAAGCGGTACGGTGGTCAGCTCCCTGAACACCGTGACCAATATGTACTCCCTTCCGGCCTACGGCAGCGTGGACCCCAACCCGCTGATGGCCCCCTTCTTCATCTTCTTCTATGGCATGATGATGGCGGATATGGGCTACGGCCTGCTGATGTTCTTCGGCTGTCTGCTGGTGGTGAAGAAGAAGCGGCTGGTGGGAGAAAAGGCTCAGTTCTTTGACCTGTTCAAATACTGCGGCGTGGCCACCTTCCTGTTCGGTGCCGTCACCGGCAGCTTCTTTGGAGATTTGATACCCCAGCTCACGGAAATGATTTCCGGCACGGCGGTAAATCTTCCCAGCCTGTTCTCCCCTCTGGACGATGCCCTGGCGGTGCTGCTGGGCTCCCTGGTGCTGGGACTGATTCAGATTTTCACCGGCATGGCCGTGAGTCTGTACAATAAATTCCGCCGGGGTCAGGCCCTGGATGCGCTGTGCAGCGAGGGTGCCTGGTATCTGGTGTTTGTCCTGGGCGGCGTGGCTGCCCTCACCGGGGCGGTAAAGCCCTGCGTGATTGCCATCATTGTCCTGCTGGTGCTTACCCAGGGCTATGGCAAAAAGGGCATTCTGGGAAAGCTCATGGGCATTCTCGGCTCCCTTTACAACAACATCACCGGGTATTTCTCCGACATTCTTTCCTATTCCCGGCTGATGGCACTGATGCTGGCAGGGGCGGTCATCGCCCAGGTGTTCAACACCCTTGGCTCCCTTACCGGCAATGTGGTGACGTTCTTCATTATCTCCATGCTGGGCAACGCCCTGAACCTGGCTCTGAACCTGCTGGGCTGCTATGTCCATGATATGCGGCTCCAGTGCCTGGAGTTCTTTGGCCGATTCTATGAGGACGGCGGCAAGCCCTTTACACCCGTTAAAATCGACACAGCTTATGTGGACGTAATTTCTTAAGGAGGAAACAGTTATGAATTTCTTGGATAGTTTTGGTGGTCTGGCTCTGGCTCTGCTCGGCTCCGGCCTGGCAGTAGGTCTTTCCTGCGTAGGCTCCGCAAAGGGTACCGGCATTGCCGGTGAGGCCGGTGCCGGCCTTTTAAGCGAGGATCCCTCCAAATCCGGTAAGGTCATGGTGCTTCAGCTTCTGCCCGGCACCCAGGGCCTGTACGGCCTGGTGGTATGGTTCTTCGCCCTGATTCAGATCGGCATGGTAGGCGGCAGCACCCCCGACCTGACCGTGGCCCAGGGCCTACAGTATTTCGTGGCCTGTATGCCTATGGCACTGGGCGGCCTGCTTTCCGCCATTGCCCAGGGCCGTGTGGCCGCCAGCTCCATCAACATTCTCGCCAAAAAGCCCAGCGACTGGTCTAAGGGCCTGATTCTCTGCGGCATTGTAGAGTTCTACGCCATTTTGTCCCTGCTGACCTCTATGCTGATGCTGATCTGGCTCTGATGTCGGCCCCTAAAAGCAGGTAACGACTATGAATGGTATAGAAAAAATCACAGAGCGGATCGCCGTTGACACGGAACAGGAGGCCACCCGGCTCCTGGCAGATGCCAAGGAACAGGCCGACAGAATCACGGCCAACTTTGCGGCCCTGGCGGATTCCGACTATCGAAATGCCCTTGCCCAGGGCAAGGCCCAGGCCGATGACCGGGTGGTTCGCCTGGAGGGCGTAGCTCAGCTGGAGGCCAGAAAGCGTCGGCTGGCCGTAAAGCAGGAGCTGCTGGGCCGTGCCTTCGATCTGGCCCTGGAAAAGCTGCTGGCCCTTCCGGAGGAGCAGTATGTGAGCCTGCTTGCCAAGCTGGCTACGGATAGCACCTCCACCGGCAAGGAGGCAATTATCCTCAGCACCGCAGACCGGCCCCGGTACGGCAAACGTGTGGTGCTGGCCGCCAATGCCCTGCTGGAGCAGGCCGGAAGGCCCGCCTCCCTGACCCTCTCCGAGGAATCCCGGGATTTCCGGGGCGGGTTGTATCTCCAGGCGGGCAACGTGGAAACCAACTGCACCTTCCCCACCATCGTCCGGATGCTCCGGGAGCAGATGGCAGGCCAGGTGGCCCAGGTCCTTTTTGACTGAGCGGGCCGTACCATCACAAAAAAGGAGGATGGGCCTTGTCTAAACGAAAAGATACCGATTATCTCTTTATCTCCGCCCGGCTCCGCAGCCTGGAAAACCGTATGCTCAGCCGTGAGCGTATGGAGCGTATGCTGGAGGCCCGGAGCAACGAGGATGCCGCCAAGGTGCTCTCGGAATGCGGCTACGAGGGGCTGGAGCCTCTGACCGCCCAGGCCCTGGAGCAGTCTCTGGCGCAAAACCGTGCCGTGACCTTCTCTGAGCTGGCGGCACTCTCCCCCAATCCCGGCATTGTGGATGTGTTTCGGATGAAATACGACTATCATAACGCCAAGGCACTGGTAAAATGCACGGCCACCGGACAGGATGCCGGCAGGCTGCTGATTGATGCGGGCCGCTATCCGACATTGAAGCTCCAGGATGCCCATCGTCGGGGCGAATATGGCGAGCTATCCGATGCCCTGGCCCGGGGAATCCTCCAGGCCACGGAGACGCTTTCGGCCACCGGCGACCCTCAGCGCAGCGACTTTGTGCTGGACCGTGCCTATTATGCGGAAATGCTTGCGGCGGCAAAGGCCTCCGGCAGCGACTATCTTCAGGGTTATATCCGCCTGATGATTGATGCCGCCAACCTAAAGTCCGCCGTCCGCACCCTGCGGATGCACAAGGATTTAGAGTTTCTAAACGCCGTGGTCATGGACGGCGGAAATGTGAGCCGCAGTGCCATCGCCACGGCAGTCACCACCGGTGGAAGCCTGGAGGCGGTCTTTACCGGCCAGCTCCAGCAGGCCGCCGCCCTGGGAGATCAGGCGGTGAAGGGCGGCACTCAGACGGCCTTTGAGCGGGCCTGCGACAACGGCCTTAACGCATTTCTCCAGTCCAGCCGCATGACCTCCTTTGGAGACTGTGTGCTGGTGGCCTATGCGGCGGCCAAGGAGAACGAGATTTCCGCCGCCCGGATTATTTTAAGCGGACGCCTGAGCGGTGTTCCCACCGCATCCATTCGAGAAAGGCTGCGTGACGCATATGTATAAGGTAGCCGTCATGGGTGATCGTGACAGTGTTCTGGGCTTTCGTGCCCTGGGCCTGGACGTGTTCCCGCTGGAGGATCCCGGCGAGGCCAAAAAGACTCTCCACCGGCTGGCGCACTCCGACTATGCGGTCATCTATATGACAGAACAGCTTTCTTCCCTGTTGTCCGGGGAGATTCAGCTCTACAAGGACAATGTTACCCCTGCAATCATCCTGATTCCCGGTAAGACCGGCTCTCTGGGCCTTGGGGCCCAGGCCCTGCACAGCGCCGTAGAGCGTGCGGTGGGTGCCGATATTCTCTAAGCATCAGGAAATTTACCGAAAAGGAACGTGATAGACAATGGCAACCGGTTCTGTTGTCAAGGTTTCCGGCCCGCTGGTGGTTGCCGAGGGTCTTGCGGACGCCAATATGTATGACGTGGTTCGCGTAGGCCCTCAGCGTCTGATTGGTGAGGTTATTGAGATGCGGGGCGACAACGCCTCCATCCAGGTCTATGAGGAAACCTCCGGCCTTGGCCCCGGCGTGGCGGTGGAAACCACCGGTGCGCCCCTCTCCGTGGAGCTGGGCCCCGGCATGATTGAAAGCATTTACGATGGCATTCAGCGCCCCCTGGAAAAGATAATGGCCATCTGTGGCAATACCATTCAGCGTGGGGTGGAGGTCTCCCCCATTGACCACGAAAAGAAGTGGGAATTTGTACCCCGGGTATCGGTGGGCGACCATGTGGTCGGCGGCGACATCATCGGCACGGTTCAGGAAACCTCCGTGATGGAACACCGGATTATGGTTCCCTATGGCACCGAAGGCACCGTGGTAGACATTAAGTCCGGCTCCTTTAACGTGCTGGAGACCGTCTGCGTCCTGGAGAAGGACGGGAAGAAAATTGAGCTCCCCATGATGCAGAAGTGGGCCGTGCGAAATGGCCGCCCCTACAAAACAAAGCTCTCTCCCGACACCCCTCTGTGCTCCGGCCAGCGGGTCATCGACACCATGTTCCCGGTGGCCAAGGGTGGCACGGCCTGCGTGCCCGGCCCCTTCGGCTCCGGCAAAACCGTGATTCAGCACCAGCTGGCCAAGTGGTCTGACGTGGATTTGGTGGTCTACATCGGCTGCGGCGAGCGTGGCAACGAGATGACCGATGTGCTGCGGGAGTTTCCCGAGCTGGTAGACCCCCGCACCGGCGATTCCATTATGAAGCGCACCGTGCTGATTGCCAACACCTCCGATATGCCCGTGGCGGCCCGTGAGGCCTCCATTTACACCGGCATCACCATCGCCGAGTATTTCCGGGATATGGGCTATGACGTGGCCGTTATCGCCGACTCCACCTCCCGCTGGGCCGAGGCCCTTCGTGAGATGTCCGGTCGTCTGGAGGAGATGCCCGGTGAGGAGGGCTATCCCGCCTACCTGGCCTCCCGTCTGGCCCAGTTCTACGAGCGGGCCGGTGTGGTCAAATGCCTGGGCACTGACGACCGTCAGGGCAGCCTGACCGCCATTGGCGCCGTCTCCCCTCCCGGCGGCGACACCTCCGAGCCTGTCTCCCAGGCCACCATGCGAATCGTCAAGGTGTTCTGGGGCCTGGACTCCTCTCTGGCCTACGCCCGCCACTTCCCGGCCATCAACTGGCTAAACTCCTACTCTCTGTATATGGACACGCTACAGCCCTGGCTGGATGAGCACGTCAATAAAAACTGGATGAAAAACCGCTACCGGGCCATGGCCACCCTTCAGGAGGAGGCCGAGCTGGAGGAAATCGTCAAGATGGTGGGCAAGGACTCCCTGAGCACCGACGACCAGCTGACTCTGGAGATTGCCAAGATGATTCGGGAGGACTTCCTTCAGCAGAACTCCTTTAACGAAATCGACTGGTACTCCTCCTTTGACCGGCAGTTCCGGCTTCTGGAGCTGATTCTTCGGTACGACACCCTTTGCCGGGATGCCATCTCCAAGAACGCTCCCTTAAAGGAGCTTATCGCCATTGATGCCCGTGAGAAGATTGGCCGGGCCAAGAGCGTCCCGGACGATAAGTATGTGGAGGCCTATGACAAGATTGTGGACTCCATGACCGCTGAGATTCAAAAAATCATCGCAAAGGCAGGTGCTGAGGACTATGATTAAAGAATACCGCACCATCTCCGAGGTCTCCGGCCCTCTGATGCTGGTGAAAAACGTAGACGGTGTCACCTATGACGAGCTGGGGGAAATTGAGCTGCCCAACGGGGAACTTCGCCGCTGCAAGGTGCTGGAGGTAGACGGCTCCGATGTGCTGGTACAGCTCTTTGACTCCTCCACCGGCATCAATCTGGCCCGCAGCAAGGTTCGTTTTCTGGGCCATCCCCTACAGCTGGGAGTTTCCGAGGATATGCTGGGCCGGGTATTCGACGGCATGGGCAACCCCATTGACGGAGGCCCGGATATTCTTCCCGATGCCTATATGGACATTAACGGCCTGCCCATGAATCCCGCCGCCCGGAACTACCCCTCCGAGTTTATCCAGACCGGCGTTTCCGCCATTGACGGCCTGAACACCCTGGTTCGAGGCCAGAAGCTGCCTATCTTCTCCGGCTCCGGCCTGCCCCATGCGGCTCTGGCGGCCCAGATTGCCCGTCAGGCCAAGGTGCTGGGGGACGATGCCGGGAACTTCGCCGTGGTGTTCGCCGCCATCGGCATCACCTTCGAGGAGTCCGAGTTCTTCGTCCAGGAGTTCCGCCGCACCGGCGCCATTGACCGTACAGTGCTGTTCACCAACCTGGCCAACGACCCCGCCGTGGAGCGTATTGCAACACCCCGTATGGCGCTGACCGCCGCAGAGTATCTGGCCTTTGAAAAGGATATGCATGTGCTGGTCATCCTGACGGATATCACCAACTATGCCGAGGCACTGCGTGAGGTCTCTGCGGCCAAAAAAGAGGTGCCCGGCCGCCGTGGTTATCCCGGCTATATGTACACCGACTTGGCCACCATGTACGAGCGTGCCGGCCGCCGGATCGGCAAGCCCGGTTCCATCACCCTGATCCCCATTCTGACCATGCCTGAGGATGACAAGACCCATCCCATCCCCGACCTGACCGGTTACATCACGGAGGGACAGATCATTCTCTCCCGTGAATTGCAGCGCAAGGGCGTTGTGCCGCCCATTGATGTGCTGCCCAGCCTGTCCCGTCTGAAGGACAAGGGCATCGGCGAGGGTAAGACCC
>CAVJIP010000092.1:416-835 GCA_963649625.1 Bacteroidaceae bacterium | reverse complement strand
CACTCCGGTACCATGAACCAGCTGTTTGCCGCCTATGCTCGAGGCAAGGACGCCAAGGAGCTGATGACCATTCTGGGCGAGGCCGCTTTGACGGAGACCGATAAGCTCTACGCCAAGTTTGCCGGCGCCTTCGAGGAAGAATATGTGGGACAGGGCAACCAGACCAACCGCAGCATCGAGGAGACGCTGGATCTGGGCTGGAAGCTGCTGAAGCTGCTGCCCAAGGCGGAACTGAAGCGCATCAAGCCCCAGTATATCGAAAAGTACCTGCCGAAGGACTAAAACCGGCAGAGAACCGCCGTAAAGAGGTGATACAATGGCAATCATACCAACCAGAATGGTGCTGAATCAGCAGAAGGCAAGACTGCGTACCGCCGTGCGCGGCCATAAGCTGCTGAAGGATAAGCGCGATGAGTTGA
>CAVJIP010000092.1:0-406 GCA_963649625.1 Bacteroidaceae bacterium | reverse complement strand
AGAACAAGGATCTGCGCGCCCATGTGGAAAACGGACTGACGGAGGCCTTTGGCGCGCTGACGGTAGCCAGCGCGGTCATGTCCCCGGAAATGCTGGAGCAGGCGCTGCTGTATCCCCGGCAGAGCGTGGAGCTGGAGATGGAATCCAAGAATGTCATGAGCGTGAATGTCCCCCAGTATACCTTTAAGACCCAGGGGGCGCAGTCGGAGATCATCAGCTATGCCTTTGCCCAGACCTCCGGCGAATTGGACGACGCCCTCGCGCGTTTGGGCGAGGTGTTCCAGGATATGCTGGAGCTGGCGCAGGTGGAAAAGACCATGCAGATGCTGGCGCAGGAGATCGAAAAGACCCGCCGCCGGGTCAATGCGCTGGAATATGTGGTCATCCCCGAGGCACTCAACAACAT
>CAVJIP010000091.1:5534-7855 GCA_963649625.1 Bacteroidaceae bacterium | reverse complement strand
TCCCGACCAGCTTTCCCGCCTCGCTGTCGGAGTCAAAATACACGTTCTGATAGGTGGCCCCCTGCTTCATCAGCACGTCCTTTGCATCGGCGATCTCCCTTTCGCCGCCGTCCAGCGTAAAGGCATTGATGCCGATAAGGGAGCCGCCCTTCTCCATCAGCTCCTGATTCAGTGCGTCCAGCTCGGCAAGCTCGCCCACGCAGGGGCCACAGGTGGTGAACCAGAAATTCACCACGGTGACGGCGTTACCGGAGAACAGCTCATCGCTCTTGACCCCATTCCCATCCAGATCCCTGCCCGCAAAGGCGGGAAATTTCTGCATATCGCCCGTATCGGCGGGCACGCTCATGCTGACCGGTGCCTGCCCCATATCCCTGTCCACCGCCATCTGCGCCGCCTCGGGATATTTCTCCTCCAGCATGGTAAGCTCGCTTTCCATATTGCGGATCTTCCCCGCCGCCTCCTGAAGCAGCTTCAGCTCATCGGCGGTAAACTGATCTTTTATGATCTCAATGGTTTCCAGCAGATGGTCCCCGTAGTTCTTTCCGTCCTCGATCATGGTCATGGCATTGTCCTTATCCATTGCCAGGAATACCTTCTCCCAAAGCCCGGTGTTCTCCGACAGGAGGGCGGCCTCCTGGGCCTTGAGCTGGCTGAATCTGGCGGCGGCCTCCTGGGCGGTCATTTCCGTTTTCATGTCATTGCCGCTCATAGCATCTTTCTTTGCCTTTTCTGTGCCGCAGGCCGTCAGTGCAGCTATCATCAGGGCGGCCAACAGCAGGGTCATAAGTCTTTTTGTGTTCATTTGATTCCTCCGTTTTCCATTCGTTGATTGTTTGTTTGCCGTCTCCAAAGCCATAGCGGAAGCCCACGGCCCCCACCGGGCAGGCCCTTATGCACATCCCGCAGCGGATGCACTCGGCCTGGTTTGGCGTTTTCGTCACATCCACGTCCATCTTGCAGGCTTTTGCGCATTTCCCGCAGGAGACACATTTATCCTTGTCCACCTTCATCTGAAACAGGGACACCCTATTAAACAGGGCGTAGAATGCCCCCAAGGGACAGATCCACTTACAGAAGGGGCGGTAGAACAGCACGCTCAGCACCATCACCGCCAGCAGGATGCCGAGCTTCCAGGTAAACAGGCTGCCCAGTGCCGCCCGGATGCCGGAGCTGGCCAGGGACAGCGGGATGGCCCCCTCCAGCACGCCCTGGGGGCAGAGGTATTTGCAGAAGAAGGGGTCGCCCATGCCCACATCGTTCACAAGAAACGCCGACAGCAGGAACACCATCACCAGAAGCACGACGAATTTCAGATAGGTCAGGGGTTTTAGCTTCTTTGTAGCGCACTTCTTCGTGGGAATCTTGTGCAGCAGCTCCTGAAACCAGCCAAAAGGACACAGAAAGCCGCAGATAAAGCGTCCCAGCAGCAGCACCCCCAGCAGGATAAGAAAGCCTGTGATATAGTAGGAGAAGCCGAACCTGGACGAGCCAACCACCGCCTGAAAGGCCCCGATGGGGCAGGCACCCGAGGCCGCCGGGCAGGAGTAGCAGTTCAGTCCCGGTACGCAAAGGGTCTTCCCTGCCCCCTGATAAATCCCGCCCTTGAGGAAATTCGGCAGGTGCAGGTTGGTCAATAAAGCCGCCCCCGCCTGTACCCAGCCCCGGAAACGGGACATGGTTCGTGACACGTCTGAAAACCTCTTACCCAATGCCCACACACTCCAGACATAATTTGACAGCCTTGCTCAGCACCATCGCCGCCTCACCCCGCCAGAGGCCGAAGCACAGCATGGCGGCTCCGATTATCAGCAGCACGGCCTGGGCCGCCGCCTTTTTCCCATGGCTCAACTCCATCACCCTTTCGTTTTTCCTGTCGTCATCATAGCTTATGGACGTTAAAGTCCCTGTTAAGAACAAAATCTTAACACAAACCTTATTCTGTTTTGGTATAATGAAAAACAACATGAAAACAAAGCATCAGAAGGAGGGCTCTCATGCATCTTTTGGTCATAGAGGACGAGCGGACGCTGTGCGAGACCATCGTCCGCAGCCTGCGGCGGCTGGCATACAGCGTGGACTACTGCTACAACGGAGAAAAGGCACTGGAGCTGATTGCCGTTGAAAAATATGACCTTATTCTGTTGGATCTGAACCTGCCGGGGAAGGACGGCATGACGGTGCTGCGCACCCTGCGGCAGACTGACCGGGAGATGCCTGTGCTCATTCTCTCTGCCCGCAGCGAGGTGGCGGACAAGGTGGCGGGACTGGACGCCGGGGCCAACGACTATCTGGCAAAGCCCTTTCATCTGGCGGAGCTG
>CAVJIP010000091.1:0-5524 GCA_963649625.1 Bacteroidaceae bacterium | reverse complement strand
CCGCATCCGCAGTCTCACCCTGCGGCAGTTCACCCAGCAGGATGTGCTGCTGACCTGCGGAAGCCTGGCCTTTGATACCCGCTCCCGTACCGCCTCCGCCTGCGGGCAAGCTCTGACGCTGACCCGCAAGGAGACGGGGATTTTGGAATACCTGATGGCGCATCAGGGGCGGCCGGTAAGCCAGGAGGAGCTCATCGACCATGTCTGGGACAACAGCGTGGACAGCTTCAGCAACTCCATTCGGGTACATATTTCCGCACTGCGCAAGAAGCTCCGCACTGCCCTGGGCTATGACCCCATCCGCAACCGCATTGGGGAGGGCTATCTGATGGGCGGTGAGGACATATGAAGCGGCTGTCCCTCCAGTGGCGCATCACCCTGATGACAGCCCTGCTCATCGCCGTCACCTGCGTGGCCATGAAGCTGCTGCTCTGCTCCTCTGGGGTACACTATATGGATTCCATCGGAGCGTATATCCAGAACTTCACCGACGGCGGGGAGCCTGCCTTCTTTGACCCGGAGACGGCGGGGGCAGGTGACGAGCTCACCATCGTGATCCACGGTGCGCAGGAGGATTTCTGCATGACCAACTGGTACATTGCGGCGGCGGTGACGGTGCTCGGCGGTATTCTGGCCCATTTCGTCAGCGGACGTGCCCTAAAGCCCCTGCACAGCTTTGCCTCTCAGGCGGAGAAGGTACAGCTGAACAATCTGGCGGATATGAAAATCAACGAGGAGGTTCTGCCGGAGTTCCGTCAGCTCAGCCACTCCTTCAACCAAATGCTGGAGCGGCTGCACAACGCCTTTACCGCCCAGCGGCAGTTTACCGGCAACGCCGCCCACGAGCTGCGCACGCCGCTTGCGCTGATGCAGGCGCAGCTGGAGCTGTTCTCCGCAGAGCACCCGGAGGTGCTGCCGGAAACGGCAGAGTTTCTCTCCATTCTGCGGGAGCAGACGAAGCGTTTGGCCCAGATGACAAAAACTCTGCTGGAGATGAGCAGCCTGCAGCAGGTGGCACGAAACGAGCAACTTCAGCTTGCTCCGATGATAGAGGAGATTTTTACAGACCTTGCGCCCCTGGCGGAGAAGTGCGGCATCTCGCTGGAGCGGGAGGGCGACGGCCTTATGACCGGCAGTGATGCGCTGATCTACCGGCTCCTGTTCAACCTGACGGAGAACGCCATTAAGTACAACCGTCCCGACGGCGCAGTGCAGGTCGCTGTCGTGAAGCAGGGGGACACTATTCTGATCCGTGTTTCCGACACCGGCCTCGGCATCCCGGAGGAGTTTCAGCGCAGCATCTTCCAGCCCTTTTTCCGGGTGGACAAGTCCCGCAGCCGGGAGTATGGCGGCGTGGGGCTGGGGCTCTCGCTGGTGTGGGAGATCGCCGATCTCCACGGCGGAACCGTTTGGGTGGAGGAAAGCGGAGAGAAGGGCACCACCATTGCGGTGAAGCTGCCGATAGGATAGGGTAGAGAGAATCAAAGCCTCCGGCAGTCCGCACCCTGCGTGGGGCAGCAAAAGCTGCGCCATTCTTACCCTTTTCCCACCCACAGCCTGGGGTGAAAGCGGCGAAAGGGCCTCCCAGCGGCGGCCAGAAATAAACGACAGGAGACCATCGATGCATATCAGAAAGCGAATGGGCGGGATGATTCCATTTCAAAAAGGAAAATTTTAAGTGCCATGAAAAATATCCTTTCCGGGCAGCGGCAAATAGACAATCGGCCCCTGGAAGAACTGCGGTCCCCAGTCTCTGCCTGTCTGGCGAAAGGCGACAGCCTTCCCCTAAAGCGCATACGCAGGGAACATACCCATGCGGACACTTCAGGCAAACAGATATATGTGGTAATCAGCCAGACCGGAACGCTGCTGTCCCGAATCCTCAAGTACATCACCGGCGCCGAATACAACCATGCCTCTATCAGTCTCTCCGAAGATCTGACAACGATGTACTCCTTTGGCCGCAGACATCCTTATAACCCCTTTTGGGGCGGCTTTGTGATAGAGTCGCCCCATACCGGCACCTTCAAGCGTTTTTCCGATACAAAGGTGCTGGTTCTAAGTGTGCATATCGGCCATGAGCAGTACGCAGAACTCAGGAATGTGCTCGAAGCAATGTGGAAACGAAGAAAGAAATACCGCTACAACTATGTCGGCCTCTGTCTGGCGTACTTCCATATCACCTGGAAACGCAAAAACTGCTATTACTGCTCAGAGTTTGTTGGAGAGCTTCTGATCAAAGGCCGGGTTGACGGCGTGGAATGCCTGCATTCTTCTATTATACAGCCAATCCATTTCCTACGACTGCCACACAGGCAGCTTTATTGCGGAAAGCTGCGTGAATATGTGTGGCCAGATTGCCGGCATACAATGCTTCAAAAATAAAGCAGGCTGTCTTCTCCTGCTGTGAATGCGATTAATATACATATACAACATATTGTTTTCCCTCAAAGTGCTCCTGCACAAATAAACCGCCGGCAGCATTGTGCGCTGCCAACGATTCCTGCTGCATGGGTTCGTCATAAACAGCTATTTGAGTAGGATTTACAAAAAATCGGCAGACACCATTTGGTGTCTGCCCATTCCTGCTGATTCCCCTCCCATGGGGGTTTCTGCTTTCCCCTTTAGGGATGCTGCCCCGGATGTGATTGGCGGCTACCCAAGCCCCGCCAGCCAGTAGATTAGGCCGTAGAGCACACTGGCGGATATGCCATAAACCAACACCGGCCCTGCAATCACAAACATCTTTGCGCTCATTCCCATGACCAGACCCTCGCTGCGAAACTCCATGGCCGGGGACACCAGGGCGTTGGCAAAGCCTGTAATGGGCACAATGGTACCGGCCCCGGCCAGCTTTGCGATTTGGTCGTAGACCCCCAGGGCCGTAAGCAGCGCCCCTAAAAAGATCATAGTCATGGACGTGGCTGTGGCCGCCAGATCCTGGGACAGCCCCGCCCCAGACCATCCCTTTCCCACCAGCTGCCCCAGCACACAGATCAGGCCCCCTGTCCAAAAGGCGTTGAAGGTGTCCTTTGCGGTGGTGGAGTTGGGGGAATACTGCTTGACCAGCCGGCCGTATTCCGTTTTGCTGATTCTCATGAAAATCATCTCCCGAAGCAGTATGCCCTGGGAGTGGGATTCCTATGATACCAGGGCCCCATCATGCCGGAAAAACATTAAAAGAGTTGCGGCAGCATCCGGGAAATCAAGTACCCCACAACAAAGGACAGGCAGTTGGCAGCAGCGGCATAGAGGACAGGATGGCCCTTCGGCCTGTCCGGCCCGCCCAGCCGTCCCAGCAGCAGCCCATAGACCACTGCTTCCGCCAGGAATACCCCCAGCTCCAGCAGCCCATACTTCAGCACATAAAGGACAAAGCTGGGCTGGAAACCCATCCACTGCAGGGCCAGGTTCAGCAGCACCTGAGTGACGAAATTGGTCAGCAAGATCAACATCAGCTGCTTTCCTTCCGAAAATCCAAAGGCCGCCGCCAGCAGCACCTCCAGGGCAATGGTGAGAATCAGCCGGGCCAGAAAGCCCTCCATCTGCCAGGCCCAGGCATAGGTTGGCCTTGCCGTGATGGTTCCAGCAGTCTCCTCCTGGTAGTCGGAGGCCGACAGGCTGACCTCTTCCGCCCGCAGGCTGTTCTGGGAATAGACTGCGTCAAAATAGCTGTCAAAGGCATACTGCTGAAAGATTTCCGGGCATTCCACAAACTGCTCTGCGTCCGGGAAATACACCAAAATCTTAAAGTGCTCCGGGGGGTAATAGGCCCACTGGAACTCCGTTTTTCCGGTGCAATCCTGGAAAAACTGGAGGAAGTGAAAGCCGTCCGAATCCTGATAGTCCACAAATTTTTTCCAGATGTCTCCATCCACCGAGGGTGCCTCAACGGGAAGCTCTGGGAAGGCGGTCACGCTGCTGTGAGGGCCGGTGGATTCCTCCTGGGCCATCAGGGTGACATAATATCGTGTTCCCGGTTCGATTCCCTGAAACCTGACCACCACAGAGGGCTTCGGCCCCATGTCCGCCCGAGCCGACAGCAGATGCACCGGGAGCAGCAAACACAGCAGCAGCACCCGGCGCAGGATGCGTTTTCTCATGTTCAGGCTCTCCTTTCGTCTTTCTCTACCGATATAGACGCAAAACACAAGCGGAGGTTGCGGGATGGGCAAAAAAAGGCTGTCTCTTTTTGGGAGACAGCCCTTTTCACTATGCTTACTTTACCAGCTCAATCACGGCAGTCTCTGCCGCATCGCCCCGGCGGATGCCCACACGGGTGATTCTGGTGTAGCCGCCATGACGCTCTGCATAGGAAGGAGCGATTTCGGTGAACAGCTTAGTCACCACATCCTCCTTGGTGATCCAGGCCAGAGCCTTCCGGCGGGACGCCAGGGTGTTGGCCTTGCCCAGGGTAATCATCTTTTCAGCCACAGGCTGAACCTCTTTTGCACGGGTCACGGTGGTCTCGATACGACCTTTCTCCAGCAGATCGGTGGTCAGCTGACGGAGCATTGCCTTTCGCTGTGCCGTGGTTCTGCCGAGCTTACGGGTTCCGAACATTCTTATTGCCTCCTTTGCAAAGGGATTCGCATTAGTTGTTGTTAGAGGAGTTGTCGCTTGCCAAGGACAGACCCATCATTGCCAGCTTGTTCTGCACCTCCTCCAGAGACTTCCGGCCAAGGTTACGAACCTTGATCATGTCCTCTCCGGAACGGGAAATCAGATCCTCCACGGTGTTGATGTTGGCGCGCTTGAGGCAGTTGAAGCTGCGGACGGACAAATCCATCTCTTCAATGCTCATCTCCAGCACCTTTTCCTTGACATCTGCGGCCTTCTCTACGACTGTGGACTTGCTGGCCACGGCTTCGCTCAGGTCGGTAAACAGCACCAGGTGATCGGTGAGGATCTTTGCCCCCAAGGACACGGCGTCCCGGGCGGTGATGGTGTTGTCGGTCCAAACCTCAAGGGTCAGCTTATCATAGTCCGTCATGTTGCCCACACGGGTATTTTCCACAGTGTAGTTCACCTTGTAGACGGGGGTATAGATCGAGTCGATGGGAATCACGCCGATCACGGTCTGGGCGGTCTTGTTCCTGTCGGAGGAGACGTAGCCCCGGCCGTGGTTCATGGTGATCTCCATGTTGAAGGTAGCGTCGGGGCCAAGGGTGCAGATATGCAGCTCGGGGTTGAGGATCTCCACCTCGCCGTCCGCCTTGATGTCGCCGGCACACACCTCGCGCTCGCCCATGGCCTCAATATAGACGGTCTTGGGGCCCTGGCAGTGGAGCTTTGCGATGATCCGTTTTACGTTCAGGACGATCTCTGTGACATCCTCCTTGACGCCGGGAATGGTGGAGAACTCGTGCTGGACGCCTGCGATCTTAATGGAAGTAGCTGCGGTACCGGGCAGAGAAGAAAGCAGAATCCTTCTCAGAGAGTTGCCAAGGGTGGTACCATATCCCCTCTCCAAGGGTTCCACAACATACTTGCCATAGGAAGTATCTTCTGCGGAGTCAATGCA
>CAVJIP010000090.1:0-3560 GCA_963649625.1 Bacteroidaceae bacterium | reverse complement strand
GACCTGGTCTATGACCGCATCTTTATCACCCACACTCCGGTGGAGGAGGGAATTGTAGAGAAGGTTCGTACTGCCATTTCCACCTATGCCCCCTTTACCCAGATCATTGAAACCGAGGCCGGCTGCACCGTTTCCTGCCACTGCGGCCCCGGCACCCTGGGCATTCTGTTCATCCGTTCCAAATAATTCCTTGGCCTCCGGCGATGCCGGGGGCCTTTCGTCATATATTTCTCCGGCGGCGCATACCCTGTAGCAGACAAAGCATGGGAGGTGCCTTCTTGCAGGAGAACATGGAGCAGCGGGCCTATGAGCTGGCTGTATACATGATCGAGAACCGAACCACCGTCCGGGCTGCGGCCAAACGGTTCGGTATATCGAAGTCCACCGTTCACAAGGACCTTACCACACGTCTGCCCCAGACAAACGGCCCCCTTTATCTTCAGGTTCGCGCTCTGCTGGATGAAAACCGGGCGGAGCGGCATATTCGGGGCGGCCTGGCCACCCGCAGAAAATACAAGGGAGAATAACAACCAGGGAGCTGTCTCAAACGGAAAATTTTGAGACAGCTCCTTCCATTAAGCTACACCTGAGCGAATACCTGACCAATAGGCTCCCGAATCACCAGATTCACCTGACTGTCATAGGGCGTTTCGTCCCGGTTGATAAGCACCAGGCGGCTCCCCCCATAGTACCGAATCAGCCCCGCCGCAGGATAGACCGTCAGAGAGGTTCCTCCCACAATCAGCAGGTCAGCCTGGGCAATGGCCTTTACCGCTCCCTCCACAGTCTCCTGATCCAGCCCCTCCTCATAGAGCACCACGTCCGGCTTGATGATGCCGCCGCAGTCGCACAGGGGGATCCCCCGGGTCTCCCGGATTTTCCGGGCTCCCTCCAGACCGTCACAGCGTTTTCCGCAGCGGACACAGTGGTTTTGATAAATGGAGCCGTGCAGATTATACACCCGCTTGCTGCCCGCCTTCTCATGGAGACCATCCACATTCTGGGTCACTACTGCCAGGAGCTTCCCCGCTCGCTCCAGCTCCGCCAATCGCAGGTGGGCCTGGTTGGGCCGGATGTCCTCCGGGGGCATCAGCTGCTTGCGATAAAAATCATAGAACTCCTCTGCGTGCTCCCGGTAAAAGGTATGGGAGAGCATCGTCTCCGGGGGATATTTGAACTTCATGTGATACAGGCCGTCCACGCTGCGGAAGTCCTTGATTCCGGACTCTGTGGACACTCCCGCACCTCCAAAAAAAACAATTTGGCTGGTTTCCTCAATCCAGTCCTTCAGGGTTCTTATGGCTTCGTTCATGCCGGTATTCCTCCCATTCCGATTCCAGCTCCTGGATAAATTTCTTTTCCGCCCGGGTCTTATGGGGCAAAGTGATCTGCTTCGCTAGATCCGGCCTCCGCTCCCGGGTTCGGAAAATCGCTTGCTTTTTCCGCCAGCGTTCCACCATCTGATGGTTTCCGGAGCGCAGCACCGGGGGCACCGCCATTCCATGCCACACCTCCGGCCTGGAATACTGAGGGTATTCCAGCAGGCCGTTCCAGTGGCTCTCGTCCTCATAGCAGGCCGCCTCGGACAGCACCCCCGGCACCAGCCGACACACCGCATCCGTCACAGCCATGGCCGCCAGCTCTCCACCAGTGAGCACAAAGTCCCCCAGAGAAATCTCCTCGTCCACGCACTCGTCAATAAACCGCTGGTCAATCCCCTCATAGTGGCCGCAGACCAGAATCATGTTGTCCAGCCCGGACAGCCGCTTGGCGTCCTCCTCTGTAAAGGTCTTTCCGCAGGGGGACATATAGATGGTATGGGCATGGCCGCCGATCTCATCCTGCACCGCCGTCCAGCACCGATATAGCGGGTCGGCCTGCATAATGGCCCCCTGTCCCCCGCCGTAGGGATAGTCGTCCACCTGATTCTGCCGATTGGTGGTATAGTCCCGAATCTGGTGGGCCTCCAGGTGCAAAATCCCCTTTGCCTGGGCCCGGCCCAGAATGCTCTCCCCGAAGATGGCGTTCATGGTGTCCGGAAACAGGGTCAGCACGTCAACTCTCATAGGTGGCCATTCCCTCCAGCAGCTTCACCCGGATATAGCCCTCGTCTACATTGACCTCCTCCAGGAACTCAGACACCGCCGGAATCATATACTCCTGTTCTCCCTTTACAATATATACATCGTTGGCCGGGCCCAGGTACACGTCCTTCAATTTCCCTATTTCCCGACCCTGGGCATAGACCGTGAGGCCAATCAGGTCGGAAATGAACACCCGCCCCTCCGGGATATGGGCGTCCCGCCGGTCAATGGAAATCACCTTGTTTTTCATGGCCTGGGCGGCAGACATATCCTCCACCCCTCGGAGCCTGCACAGGAGCATATTTTTATGGATTCGAGAAGCCTCCACCAAATATTCCTTCCCGTCTATATAAAATCGTTCAAATTCTCCCAGGAACTCCGGCCCATCGCACCAGGGCAAAATCTTGACCTCGCCCTGTACCCCATGGGTGGAGACGATCTGTCCGGCCTCTAAAAACTGTTTTTTCATGATCCTACCTCGGCTTCTTTTTGCCCTATTATATCACGCCTGAACAGGGGGCGCAAGGGCTTTCGCTCCGCCCAATATTGAGAAGCGCCGATGTACCGGTCAGATCGGATGCTAATTGTCGCACTAATCTCAGTGAAGCAGAGGCCATCCCGATTTATGCTTGTTTTGAACGAAAAATCATGGTATAGTTCACTTAACGAGTTTTTACAGAAAGGGCTGGGGAAGATGAAAAGCAGCAGAGCCGCCATCCAGAGCCGTCACCAGAAAATTATCAAGCTGCTCCAGCAGAACGGGAAAATGCCGGTGGAGCTGCTGGCCGAACAGATGAACGTCACCCCCACCACCATCCGGCGGGATTTGATTCAGCTGGAGCAGGTGGGAACTATCCGCCGGGGCTTCGGCAACGCCGAGTATGTTCATCCGGACAATATGCGGGAAATCGAGCCAACCAATATCCAAGACGAGAAGGAGCTGATTCGCCGGCGAATCGCCAAGCGTACTGCGGAAATGATTGAGGACGATGATGTAATCTTTCTCAACAGCAGCGGTACCGCCTCCCTGGTGCTGGAATATGTCAGCGACAAAAATATCACAATTTTAACCAACAATGCCCGCATTATCCAGCGTTATTACAGTCAAAACAACCACATTCTTCTGGTAGGCGGCGAGGTTTACGGAAAAAAGCAGAGCCTGATCGGGCAGTTCGCCCTGGACACCATCCGCAGAGTGACCGCCACCAAGTGCATTCTGGGGGTCAGCGGCATCAGTGCCACCGGCGGCCTAACCAGCGTGATCCTCCCGGAAACCCAAATCAATCTGCTGATGATTCAGCAGTGCCGGGGCGCAGTGATCGTTGTGGCGGACGGAAGCAAGGTGGGCGTAACCCAAAACTTTTACAGCGGCAGCATCCGGGACGTGTCCTGCCTGGTAACGGATCACAGCGCAGACAAAGAGAGTCTGCAAAGCATTCACCAGGCGGGCGTGGAGATCATTACCACCTGATAGGG
>CAVJIP010000089.1:0-4804 GCA_963649625.1 Bacteroidaceae bacterium | reverse complement strand
ACCCTGGCCCGGCTGGGCTTGTGGGTAATCACCCGCATCAGCCCGGAATATCCCCAACGGCTCCGAACAATCCTGGGACAGCAGGCCCCTATGCTTCTGTACTGCGCCGGAGCCGCCGAGCTGTTTCAGGAGACGTGTATGTCTCTGGTAGGCTCCCGGCAGCTTCGGGCTCCGGGCCGGGCCTTTGCCCGAAGGCTGGGTGCGGAAATGGCCGCAGAGGGAATCACCTATGTATCCGGGGGAGCCGCAGGGGCGGATACCGAGGGCTTTCAAAGTGCCCTGCACGCCGGCGGGCACGCCCTGATATATCTGGCGGATTCCTTGGCAGAGCAGGCATCCCGAATGAAAAGAAAACTGGACACTGGCCGGGTGCTGCTGGTCAGCGAGTATGGCTTCGATCAGCCCTTTTCCACTCCCCGGGCCCACAGCCGAAACCGGCTGATTCACGCCATGGGACAGACGGTGTTTGTGGCCCAGACGGATTATGGCTTCGGGGGCACCTGGAGCGGTACCATGGAAAACCTGAGGCTGGGCTGGAGCCCGGTGTTCGTCTGCGCCGAGGAGCTGGAGGATCCCGGAGCCCGGGGCCTTCTGGAACGAGGGGGCAGCCCGATCTATACCAAGGAGCTGAAAAGCCTTCGGGCGCTGCAGCCCCAGCAAACCACATTGTTTTCCACATGAACCTGACAGAGAGCGGCACCAAAGCACGGGGCCGCTCTTTTTTGCGGCTCCGAAACACCATTTTTCTCCAGGGTCATAGACTGCATTGGAAGTGATTCGCCACAAACTCTGGAATAGGGAGGAAAATCCAATGCGCGACTGTATGAATACGGTTTCCGATTTCAGCAATGTTCGGGAGGCGGTGTGTATCAGCACCCAGAAAATCATGGATGCCTGCCGGGATCAGGACTGCATGGAGCAGATTCCGGTGTATCTCACCGGGGAAAGTCAGACCACCCTGGAGTGCGCCACCTCGGTCAAGGCCCGGTCAGCGGAGCTGCTGTACGCCGATGTGGAGCTGGAGCCGGTGGGCTATCAGGAGGGCTACTACTGCGTCAGCATTCAGTACTACTACCGGGTGATGGCCGATGCGGTGCTGTGCGGAGTAAAGCCTGTGACCATCTACGGGCTGGCCATGGCCTCCAAGCAGGCCATGCTCTATGGGGGCCAGGGCCGGGCCAGCACCTTTACCAGCGGCGGAGACACCATCGCCCAGCAGCCCACCGGGGTAGTGGAGGCAGTAGACCCGGTGATCCTCTGTGCCAAAATCGTTGACCTGTGCCAATGCGGGCCGCAAATGGTGTGTACCTGCGGGGAGGCGGCACTGCCGGAGCAGGTGACGGCGGCCTTTGACGATCAGCTGGTGTTTACCGGCATGAACCGGCAGCTCCAGGTGACTCTGGGCCAGTTCAGCCTGGTACGGCTGGAGCGGCAGACCCAGCTGCTGATTCCCAGCTATGACTACTGTATGCCCTCTAAGACCTGCACCGAAGGGGGCTGCGGTTGCCAGGAAAACCCCTGTGAGACCTTCTCAAAAATGCAGTTCCCGGTCAGTGCCTTCTTCCCCCTGGGGGAGGACGTGGCCCTGTGCCAGGAGCAGCAGGAGAGCTGCGGCTGCCAGGGAACGGGAAACTCCGCCCGCACCGGTGCCCAGCCCTCGGGAGCCAGACGGTAAGCCCTAACGCCCCGAATGCTTTGGCATTCGGGGTCGTCCTTTGGCAAAATCACTGGAATACCCAGGAAAAATCCGCCGGTTTCCTACCCTTTTCACAAATCGTACAGGAGCTCTTGACAGCCGGGCGGGAACGTGCTAAGATACCCACAAATCAAGCTATAGAGGCGCAAAGTGCATCAGTACTCCGAGGCAAGGACAGGCATCCGTCCGGAGGAAAGGGAGCTTTGCCGAAGGGCTGTGGTGTGCCTGTGCCATAGTTGCCTGGGGCGCCGGAGAATATCCGGCGGACTGCCACAATTTGTGGAGCGCTATTGGCCTGCTAGAATACTGAGCTCGGATCCGATCAGTCATTACTTTCAGCCGTGGACACTCCCCCTGTTCCGTGGCTGATTTATTTTTTAGAATCGGAGGAGACAAACACATGAAGAGATTATTTGCGCTGATTTTGGCTGCCGCCGTGGTGATGGGAATGACCGCCTGCGGCAGCAGCGAGACATCCGCCTCTGCCGTGGAAAATACGGCCTCCGCCGCCGAGACGGCCGCCGCCGCAGAAAGCACCGGCGAGAGTGCTGCCATTCCCGGCCTGGAGGACGGGGTGTTCACCGTGGCCATGGAGTGCGCCTACGCCCCCTACAACTGGACCCAGACCGATGACTCCAACGGGGCCGTTCCCATTAAGGATTCCAGCGACTACGCCAACGGCTATGACATTATGATCGCCAAGAAGATCTGCGAGGCCAACGGCTGGGAGCTGGAGGTTATCCGCTCCGACTGGGACTCCCTGGTTCCCTCGGTGCAGACCGGCCAGATCGATGCGGCCATTGCCGGTCAGTCCATGACGGCGGAGCGGTCTGAGCAGGTGGATTTTGCCGGCCCCTACTTCTACGCCACCATTGTGTGCCTGACCAAGGCCGACAGCCAGTATGCCAGTGCCAAGTCCATTGCCGACCTGGCCGGAGGCTCCTGCACCGCTCAGATCGCCACCATCTGGTATGACCAGTGCCTGCCCCAGATTCAGGACGCCAAGATTCAGACCGCCGCCGAGACGGCGCCCGCCATGCTCATGGCCCTGGAGACCGACCAGGTAGACTTTGTCTGCACGGATATGCCCACCGCCCAGGGGGCTGTGGCCGCCTATCCTGACATGACCATTCTGGACTTCTCCGGCACAGACGGAGACTTCCAGTTCACCGAGCAGGAGCGGGCGGAGAACGTGAACATCGGCATTTCCGTTCAGAAGGGCAACACCGCCCTGGTGGACGCCATCAACCAGGTGCTCAATACCATGACCACAGAGGACTTTAACGACCTGATGGCCCAGGCCATTTCCATTCAGCCTGTGGGAGAATAATCAAAACATAGGCGGGAGGCAATTCCTCCCGCCTTGCGCCCCTGTTCCGGGGCCTGTAGAAAGGGAGTACACAAGATTGGATCGAATGATACAACTGGGCCAGGACATTGCCAAGCTGTGGTCCAAGTACAGCGGCTCTTATTTTTCGGGAATCAAAAACACGCTGGTGCTGGCCCTGGTGGCCACGGCCATCGGCTGCGTCATCGGCTTTATCTGCGGCATTTTGCAGACCATCCCCCACAGCAAAACGGATCACCCGGTGAAGCGGTTTTTCCTGGCCCTGATTCGGGTAATCGTCCGGGTCTATGTGGAGGTGTTCCGGGGAACCCCCATGGTGCTCCAGGCGGTGTTTGTCTACTATGGCCTGCCCTACTTCACCAACAATGCCGTACAGTTCAGCAACGTCTGGGCGGCGGCGATTCTGGTGGTGTCCATTAACACCGGTGCCTATATGGCGGAGACGGTGCGAGGGGGCATTCTCTCCATTGACCCCGGCCAGACCGAGGGGGCCAAGGCCATTGGTATGAACCATGTACAGACCATGCTCTATGTGATCCTGCCCCAGGCCCTGCGGAACATTCTGCCTCAGATCGGCAACAACTTTATCATCAACGTAAAGGACACCTCCGTTATGTTTATTATCTCCTTTACGGACTTCTTTGCAGTGCATCGGGGCGTGGTGGGTGCTACCTATCTGTATTTCCCCTCCGCCACCATAGAAATGATGGGGTATCTCTGCATGACCCTGATCGCCTCCTTCCTGCTGCGGCTGTGGGAGAAGAAGCTGGCGGGGGATTCCAGCTATTCCCTGGCCACCACAGACCAGCTTGCCCCCACCGCCGGTATGCTGAACCATCCCGGCAAGGGCAGCAACTTTGACGAGCGAAGCCCGGAACACGACCAGAATATGGAAAGGGGACGGTGATATGGCAGACAATGTAATTCTCCAGGTACGACACCTGTCCAAGTCCTTTGGGGCCAATGCGGTGCTGAAGGATATTGATTTTACGGTGTCCAGGGGAGACGTGACCTGTATCATCGGGGCCTCCGGCTCCGGCAAGTCCACCCTGCTCCGGTGCATCAACCTTTTGGAGACGCCTACCAGCGGGCAGATTCTGTTCCACGACCAGGAGGTTACAGGAAAGGGCGTCAAGGCTGCGGCCTACCGAACCAAGGTGGGCATGGTGTTTCAGTCCTTTAACCTGTTTGACAATATGACCGTGCTGGACAACTGCGTGGTGGGCCAGACCAAGGTGCTTAGGAGCAGTAAACAGGAGGCCAAGGAGCAGGCCATCAAATACCTGGAAAAAGTAGGAATGTCTCCCTATATCCACGCCCGACCCCGGCAGCTGTCCGGCGGGCAGAAGCAGCGGGTGGCCATTGCCCGGGCCCTGGCCATGGAGCCGGAGCTGCTGCTGTTTGACGAGCCCACGTCGGCACTGGATCCGGAGATGGTGGGCGAGGTGCTTTCCGTTATGCGGGATCTGGCCCGGGAGGGTATGACCATGATTCTGGTGACCCATGAGATGGCCTTTGCCCGGGACGTGAGCAACCATGTGGTGTTTATGGCCGAGGGGGTCATCTGTGAGGAGGGCGAGCCCCGGCAGGTCTTTGAGCACCCCCAGCAGGCCCGGACCCAGGAGTTCCTGAGCCGTTTCTTAAATGGCTAAGCCCCGTCGGAGAATCGGAAATCCCCGGTTCTCCGGCGTTTTTTTGCTGTCAGTCTGTATGTGCTAAAATGATGTGAACCAAATAAAAGATGAGAAGTCAGCCTCGAT
>CAVJIP010000088.1:0-33347 GCA_963649625.1 Bacteroidaceae bacterium | reverse complement strand
AGCTACGAGCGTGAGCAAAAGCAGCTTCATACAGAAATAGAAAAAGGAAAAACGTCATTAGTCATTAAATGATGCAAATCAAAAAGTTACCGACCTTAGGCTACTGCTCCGCACTCTCCGTGAAATTACAGAGATTAAGGAACTTACGCCAACGCTTGTAAATTCACTGATTGAGCGGATTGAGGTTCACAATAATGATAAATCAAGCGGTCACTGTTATGTCAAGGTGAATGTATATTTTACCGCAGTCGGAATGGTTGATATACCTACAGAGCAGGAAGTTCTTGCCATAATGGACGAGGTACAGCGAAATCCTCAGGAGTTTCGATTTATCACCTAAACAAAAAATCGGTGCAACCCATCTCCGAGTTGCACCGTGGCTATTACATTAAAAACATCCTTATGTGGTGTTGGCATTGGCCGGTGCCGCCTTGAAGCGATAGACACTCCCTGCTCTTGGAGAGGGCTATTTGCTCTGCCGCCGCCGAAGGAAAATACAGACGATTTCCTCCAGCAGCCCCAGCATAACGGCGGGAAACACCAGGTCGATTCCGGCGGCCTGCCACAAAATCAGGGACAGCAGAAGCAGTGCCGGGAATATAAGCTCCTGGAGGGCCCAGAACAGTCCCTGAGGTTGGCCCCTTTTTCGTGCCAGCAGAATCCGCAGAATTGCGGCGGCAAAGGCCAAGGCGGTCAGGAGCCACAGCAGCGTCAGGTCAGAGAGATTCACGGCGTCAGTTCCTTTCCGGGCAAAAGCGGATTACTCCAAATTCTTTTTTAGGGTCTCCAGCTCCTTCTTGAGGGCGGCGGGGAGCTTATCCCCGAAGGGCTGATAGAACGCCTCAATGTTCTCTACGTCCTCCCGCCACAGGGCCTTGTCCACGCTGAGAAGGCCGGTGAGGGTTTCCAGGGAGATGTCGGTGCCCTCCAGGTTGATGTCCTGGGGATAGGGCTCGAAGCCGATGGGGGTCTCCTGGGCCTCTACCTGGTCAAAGCAGCGTTTGAGAATCCACTCCAGCACCCGCATATTGTCCCCAAAGCCGGGCCAAATAAAGCTGCCCTGGTCATCGGTGCGGAACCAGTTGACATGGAAGATTTTAGGGGGATTGGGGATCCGCTTGCCCATGTCCAGCCAGTGCTGCCAGTAGTCGCCCATGTGATAGCCGCAGAAGGGCCGCATGGCCATGGGATCCCGGCGGAGCACACCCACTGCGCCGGTGGCGGCGGCGGTGGTTTCCGAGGCCATAATGGAGCCTACAAATACGCCGTGCTGCCAGCTCCGGGACTGGTAGACCAGCGGCGCAGTCTTGGCCCGACGGCCGCCAAAGATAATGGCGGAGATGGGAACGCCCTGGGGATTGTCAAACTCAGGGGACAGGCAGGGGCAGTTTTTGGCGGGGGCGGTGAACCGGGAATTGGGATGAGCACCCGTTTCCGTGGCCGTTTCCCCGTTCCAGGGGCGGCCCTGCCAATCCTCGGCGTTGGTGGGGGGAGTTTTGCTCATGCCCTCCCACCAGACGGTGTTGTCGTCCTTGTTGAGCACCACGTTGGTGAACAGGGTGTTTTTAGAGGTGGAGGCCAGGGCGTTGGGATTGGACTTCTGGGAGGTGCCGGGGGCCACGCCGAAGAAGCCGTTTTCCGGGTTTACCGCCCAGAGACGGCCATCGGGCCCTACCCGCAGCCAGGCAATGTCGTCGCCCACGCACCAGACCTTGTAGCCCTTCTTCTGATAAAGCTCCGGGGGAATGAGCATGGCCAGATTGGTCTTGCCGCAGGCGGAGGGGAAAGCGGCGGTAATATAGCGAACCTGCCCCTGAGGGTTCTGAATGCCCAGAATCAGCATATGCTCCGCCATCCAGTTTTCCTTTCGGCCCAGGTAGGAGGCGATCCGCAGGGCGAAGCACTTTTTGCCCAGCAGCACGTTTCCGCCGTAGCCGGAGTTGATGGACATAATGGTGTTGTCCTCGGGGAACTGGACAATGTACCGCTCCTCTGGATCCAGGTTTGCCTTGGCGTGGAGGCCCTTAATAAAGTCGCCATCCGTGCCCAGAGCCTCCAGAACCTCCATGCCCACCCGTGTCATAATGGTCATGGAAATCACCACATAAATGGAGTCCGTCACCTCAATGCCGTATTTGGCAAAGGGAGAGCCCACAACGCTCATGGAATAGGGAATCACATACATGGTGCGGCCCTTCATGGCTCCGTCGTAGAGCTTATGGAGCTTGGCGTACATCTCCTGGGGGTCCATCCAGTTGTTGGTGGGGCCTGCGTCCTCCTGCTTCCGGGAGCAGATAAAGGTGCGGCTTTCCACCCGGGCCACATCGTTGGGGTCGGAGCGATGGAGATAGCAGCCGGGCAGCTTCTCCTGATTCAGGGTGATAAACTCACCGGTGGAGACAGCCTCGGCGCGGAGCCTTTGGAGCTGCGCCTCATCCCCGGTGATCAGCTCAACGGCCTGGGGCTTGACCAGGGCAGTGACCTCGTCCAGCCAGGCGTTGACCTTATGATTTTTCGTAAGTGCCATAATGTTTCCTCCATAGAGCCGCACCTCCCTCGTAGCTGAGATAATGCGGCAGATTTCCTCCTCATCATATACCAAATGCCGGGACTTTTCAAGGGTGGATTGTGAAAATGGCCCAACATGGGAAGGAAAATCTCCTCCGAAACCGGGAGCTTCTGTGAAAAATCACAATAAGATGGTTGCAAACCCTATGGATTTTTGATATATTATAGGAAACATAGCCAGACCCGGGGAAAGCCCGTGGGATGCTTCAGGAGGAACGAAATATGAAACGATTGACAAGGATCCTGGCTGCCCTCTTGGCAGTATCCATGCTGGCCGGTATGCTGGCCGGCTGCGGGGACAAGAAAAGCCCATTGGCCACCCTGACCCTGGAAGACGGAGATGAGATCCTCATCTACCTCTACCCGGACAAGGCCCCCAACACCGTGGCAAACTTTATCTCCCTGGCCAATTCCGGCTTTTACGATGGGCTGACCTTCCATCGGGTGGTGGAGAGCTTTATCGTCCAGGGGGGCGACCCCAACGGAGACGGCACCGGCGGCCCGGGCTATACCATTGAGGGAGAGTTCTCCGACAACGGCTTTCAAAAAAACGACATTCCCATGGAGGAGGGGGTCATTGCCATGGCCCGCTTCTCCAGCAACGGCAGTGACACCCAGGAGGCCTATAATTCCGCCGGCAGCCAGTTCTTTATCCTGATGGCGGACAAGGACAGTCTCCAGGGCCAGTATGCGGCCTTCGGCAAGGTGTTTTCCGGGCTGAACGTGCTGCAAAAGCTCAGCCAGTGTGATGTGGATTCCAAGGACAAGCCCAGAGAGGACATTATCATCAAGTCTATCCGGGTGGAGACCTATGGCAAGGACTATGGGGAGCCTAAGACCACCCCCAAAACCGAGGAGAGCTCGGAGATCGCCGCAGAGTAACAAACCAGGGACGCACCTCGGTGCGTCCCTTTTCCAGAGGAAAAGCGATGAAATATCCAAACATTGTAAAGGGAAGGTTTCTCTCCCGCCCCAACCGATTTATTGCCCTGGTGGAAATGGACGGACGGGAGGAGGTCTGCCATGTGAAGAATACCGGACGCTGCCGGGAGCTGCTGCGCCCTGGGGCGGAGGTTTGGTGCGAGCGGTCAGACCGTCCCACACGGAAAACAAAATACGACCTGGTGACGGTGCGCAAGGGTACACGTCTTATCAATATGGATTCCCAGGCCCCCAATGCGGCGGCCCGGGAGTGGCTGGAGGCAGACGGACTGGGAGCGTTTGACCTGGTCAGACCGGAAACACGGTTTGGCGCATCCCGGTTTGACTTCTATTTGGAGCGTCAGGGCCGGGGGATGTTTTTGGAGGTCAAGGGCGTCACCCTGGAGGAGGACGGGGTGTGCCGTTTCCCGGATGCGCCCACCCAGCGAGGGGCCAAGCATCTGCGGGAGCTGACGGAGGTTCGGGCCCAGGGGCTGGAGGCGGCGGTGCTGTTCGTGATTCAGATGTTCCCGGTGCAGTATATGGCACCTAACGACCAGATGGACCCGGAGTTTGGAAGGGCCCTCCGGGAGGCGGCAAAGGCCGGGGTGCAGGTGCTGGCGGTGGACTGCCGGGTGACGGAGGACTCTATGGAAATACAGGATTTTGTGGAGGTTCGCCTGACCGAAGGGGAGAAGGACTAAAGGAGCCGACCTATGGCCTCCGCCACCTGGGCAAAGGCGGGAATGTCCAAAGTCTCCCCACGGACGGTTTCCGGCAGACCCACGTCTGCAATACACCCGGTGATTTCCTCCTTGCTTAGCTCCGGGAATCCGGAGGACAGGCCATTGACCAGGGTCTTGCGCCGCTGGGCAAAGCTGGCCTTTACCACCCGGAAAAACAGCTTTTCATCGGCAATGGGACAGGGCGGCTGGGTTCGACAGCGGAGGGTAATCACCGAGGAGGTCACCTTAGGCTGGGGAATAAAGCAGGAGGGGGGCACCTCAAAGAGAATCTCCGGGAGGGCGTAGTACTGGCAAAACAGAGAAAAGGCACTGTAATCCTTGTGGCCTGGGGCGGCACAGATCCGCTGGGCCACTTCTTTTTGTACCATCACCGTAATGGCCTCAAAGCACCGGGCCTCCAGCAGGGCGGAGAGGACGGGAGAGGTGATGTAGTAGGGGAGATTGGCGCAGGCCATAGGCCTCAGACCGGAGAAATGTTCCCGGACCAGGGCGGGAATATTCGTCTTGAGAATGTCCCCAAAAATCAGGGTGAAGTTGTCCTGATGGGCCATGGTTTCCGCCAGAATCGGCCCAAGGGAGGGGTCCACCTCCACGGAGACTACCTTGGCGGCGTTTTCACACAGGGCCTGGGTCAGGGGCCCGATACCGGGGCCCACCTCCAATACCCCGCAGCTTTGGTCGATTCCGGCGCCTTCGGCAATTTCTCGGGGCACCCAGCTCTGGGTCAGGAAGTTCTGGCCTTTGGCTTTGGAAAAATGAAAGCCATGCTTTTGCAGCAGAGGCTTGATTACGTTGATGTCGCAGAGGTTCATGGAAATTCCACCTTTCGGGACGATTATACCCAATCCGGGGCTCGCAATCAAGCCTTTTTCCCGGAAGGGTCGGCTCCGTCACGACCCTCTTGACAAAATAACAATGTTATGGTACATTGTTATATGAGGTGAGCCTATGGAGGAAAACCTGATTACCAAAAAGGAGCTGCTGGAAATCGCAGGGATTTCCTACGGTGCCCTGTACCGCTGGAAGCGAATGAAGCTGCTGCCGGACGACTGGTTTATTCACCGCTCCACCGTCACCGGCCATGAGACCTTTTTCCCCAGGGATAAGGTCTTGGAGCGGGTGGCGCAGATTCAGCAGATGAAGGGCCGGATGAGCCTGGAGGAGATCGCCCGGCAGTTTATGCCCGGCACCCCCAGAGAAATTTCCCTGACCCCGGGGGAGGCCGCCACCATGGGGGTGGCCCCGACGGCCATTGTGAACCAATATCTGGCCCTGGTACCGGCGGAGCGACTGGACTACCAGGGACTGCTGAGCCTGTATGTATTCTCCCAGCTGCTTCAGGAGGGGAGGCTCAGCCGGGATGAGGCCCTGGAGGCGGCTCAGGCGGCAGGGGACACCGGGGACGTGTCGGAGCCGGTGGTATATTTGTTGCGGAAATACGGCGTGGCCTTCTGCGTGACCGCCGGAGAAATGCAGCACATCCAATGGGACAAGCAAGGGGCACTGGCGGCCACCGTGGTGGTCAGCACGAAAAAAGCGGCGCTGTCTGCGCTGCTGAAAGAGAAAGGAGCGTTTCGATGAACGGCCAGGAATTGAAGGAGCGGCTGGAACAGCTTACGGCCCAGGCCGATGCCATGAGCACCCGGCTGGAGGAGGCCCGGGAGCAGCGGAACACCCTGCTGCGGCAGCGGTTCGATTTGAAGGAGCAGCGGCGGTATTTCCGTACCCAGCTGCGGGAGGCCAAGGACAACCAGGAGCGCCGGGAAAAGCTGGGGCTGCGTCTGGAGGAGCTTCAGCGGGAAATCGAGGCCCTGGACGAGCAGATCACCGCTCTGGAGGACACCATTGACACCGCCAGCGAGGACATGGAGGACATTCTCGACCAGGTGGAGGGTCTGGAGGAGGAGCACACGGAAAAGACCGCAGAGCCGGAGGAAAATGCCCCGGATCCCATCACCGAGGCGCTGGAACGGTTCAACAGCCTTCTGGAGCGGGGCTTTCACAAAATGGCAGACAAGCTGGAAAATCTGGATTTGGACAAGGTCAGCGAGAACGTCCAGTCCGCAGCCGGCAGGGCCGCCAAAACAGTGGGCGGCGCAGCGGCGGATGCGGCCAAGACCGTGGGCAATGCCTGGAGCGAGGCCAAGGAAAGCCGGGAGAAGCCCGGCGGAATCGGAGACTATCGAATCTCCGGCAGCAGCAAGATTGACGGGGGATGCTATAATCGGATCACCGCCTCCGGCTCCTGCAAAGTTTCCAGCGACCTGGTGTGCCGGGAGCTGCGGGTGTCCGGCTCCTTCCGGGCCTGCGGCAGCGTGGATTGCAGCGGCCTGGTGCGTACCAGCGGCTCTCTGCAATGCGCCGGAAAGCTGCTGGCCGGAAGCCTCAACAGCTCCGGCAGCACCAAAATCCAGGAGAACCTGGAATGCGGGGCCGTGTCCGTATCCGGCGGCCTCCATGTAGGCGGGAGCCTGAAGGGCACCAGAGTACGCTCCTCCGGCGGGCTTTATGTGGCGGGAGATGTGGAGGCGGACAGCCTCAGCACCACCGGGGCCCTGGAGGTGGGCGGCATGATCAACGCCGACCAGGTGGACATTCAGGTTTCCGTCACCGGCAGCAAGGCCGGAGCCATTGGAGGGGCCAATGTGCACATCACCCAGTCCGCTCCGGCGGGAGTGCTGTCCTCCATTCTAAAGCCCGCCCCGGGAATGCTCCTGTGTGAGAGCATCGAGGGGGATGAGGTGGACGTGACGGCGGTGAAGGCCCATGTGGTTCGGGGCAGCCGGGTGGTTGTCCGCAGCGGCTGTGACATTGACCAGGTGGAATACACCGACACCTGCACCATTGACGGGGATGCCCGGGTGGGAAATTGCGTGAAGGTATAACCCTATCGAGAAGCTATGCGCCCCTGACAGCAGCTGTCAGGGGCGCAGCGGCTTATTCCAGGGTATAGTCCCTGCCGTCTATGGTGATGTGGTCGATTTCCTCCAGGGCCACCGCCTTGGAGAAGATCCAGGAGTACCGGATAAAGGGGTCGCTGTCCAGGCCTCCGGCAGTGCCCGCAGAGGACAGGGAGCCGTAGCTGCCATAGTCTGTGTAGGCGTAGCCGTTTTGTATGCCGGCCAGGTCAAAGCCGGTGCCGTCCTTGAGGGTAATGGACACCTCCGGCCTGCTTTGGTCTGGGGAGACGGTAAAGTGGCCGGTGATGGTCAGGCTCAGAGGCGTAAGGGTCAGCTGCTCCATGGTGTATCCCTCGTCGGTGTAGACCTGGGCATCCAGGGAGACGTTGGCCTTGTTCTGCATCAGGGCCGTTACGGGAACCTCAAAGAGATTTACATTGTGATACGTCTCATGGAACAGAATCTTATCTCCCAGGGCAAACTGGCCGCCGCTGTTGGTCAGCAGGAAATGGCCGGTGCTGCCCTCAATCTGGAGAAGGGTCATGGTCATGCCGCCGTTTTTCAGCTCCAGCTCGTGGCCCTGACCGCTGCTATTGGACGCAGTCAGGGAGAAGCAGCGAACCTCATCGGCGTTTTCATAGGAGAGGTAATTGTCCTCTGTCTCGGCACCGGACTCCAGGGCGGCGGCCTCCATGGCCTGAATCAGATCCTCCTCGTCAAAGCCCTGGGCCATCTGGGACAGAGCCTCGGTAGCCTCCTGGGTCAGGGCGTCCGCCCGAATCACCGCCCAAAGGGAGTCCTCCGACACCAGAAGGGTTTCCAGGGTGTAGGTGAAGTCCTCCGTGGAGGCGGCTGCGCCGGTGTCGGACAGCACCGCCTGATTGGGCACCGTCATGGTGCCATCGGAGATCATTTCCTGCTCCTCCGGGGTGTAGCTGGGCTGGGTGACCTCCAGGGTGTTTGCGGCATCTGAGGGGCTATAGGCCACGGCATAGTCCTCTGCCGCCTCTGCCTGGGGCCCGAAAATCTCCTGTAGGCCGAACCAGCCGGTTTCATAGGCCGCAAAGGCGGAGCCGCACAGGAACAGGGCGGTTGCGGCGGCCACCAAGGCCATGCGAAGGGGCCTTCTTTTTTTGGGCATCTGCTGTATTTTTTCCATAGTTCGTACACGAATCCTTTCCATCTGGTCAGGAGACAATGGCGGCAGGTCATATTCCTGCGGCTCCCCATGGCGGAGGATGGTTTCAATCTTCACGTTCAATGTCATAGCCTCCTTGTATCAGTGCGTTTCGCAGCACCGTCCGGCCTCGGCTCAGCCGGGAGCGCACGGTGGCAGGGTTCAGATCCATGGCCTGGGCAATCTGGACGGAGGTCTCCGCCAGGTCGTAATACCGCAGGAAGATCTCCCGATCCTGGGAGGAGAGAGCCGAAAGGGCCTGGCGTACCGCCCGGGCCTGCTCCGTCTGGGACAGATGGGCCCAGGCGGAATCCGGTATCTCAATGTCCTGCTGCTCCAGGGGCACAGACTGCCGGTGCTTTTTCATCAAATCCACCGTGCGGTTCCGGGCCACGGTTCCCAGCCAGGAGCGCAGGGAGCGGGGAGAAATTTGCGATGCGCTGCGCCACAGGGCCAGAAACACGTCTGAGGCAATTTCCTCACGATCCTCCGGGGTGAGCAGTCCCCGGCTCCGGTTGCGGATCACGGCCATTACATAGGCACTGTATTTGGTGATGGCCTCCTCCAGGGCCCGGGTATTGCCCCGCCGGAGAAGCCGGAGCAGTTTGCTGTCGTCCAACCATGAATCCCTCCTTTGTCGTCAGCTGCTGACACTCTTATAGACTGCAAAATGGAAAGAGCTGTTGCGTTTCGTGGAGATTTTCTTCCGGGGTAATCCCGGTTGAAAAATAGTTGGGGCCTGTGATAAAATAAAGGGGAAGGGAAGGTGAGGCATTTGAAAACCCAATGGGAGCGGCTTCCGGGCCGGAGAACCCTGGTCGTGGTCTGTGGGGCGGCGCTTCTGGCCTGGGGCGGCCTGATTTTGCTGGCCGGGAAAAGGGGCCTGGTTCCGGGTGCTGCGGCGATCCTTCTGGGCACGGCAGCCGGGGCCGGGGCGGTGTGCTGGTTTTACGGCAGGGTGCGCCACACGGTGATGGAGCTGGATCGGGCCTGCCGCACCCGGCTACTGGAGAAGTACCTGGGGGGAGACGTTCCCCCGGAGGGAGATCTCACCGAGGCTATGCCGGGGCTGCAAAGCGAGTATTTTGCGGTGGCGGTGCTGCAATGCATTGACTTTTCCGGGTATCTTCCCCAATGCGGGGAGGAGCATATCCCCCACACAGCATACCTACAGGTGGATTTGTGGATGCGGGACGCTGTGACCCGGCGGCTCCAGGGAATCAGCCGGCCCTATTTTGTCCCCATTGAGGACGGCATGGAAATTCTTATCAATGTGACCGGGCTGGAGCAGGAGGAGCTGGACGGCTCCTCCCGGAAAAAAGCGGCGGAGATATGCACCGGACTGAGCCTGGCGGTGGAGGACTTAAAGGCCCACGGCCTGGTTTGCGGTGCGGTGCTCAGTACCGTCTGCTGCGGCCGGGAGGACATTGTTCTGGCCCATAGGGAGGCCCAGGAGCTTACCATGTATGCCGAGCTGATGGGAGACAGCAGCCCGGTGAAAAACGCCTACGACCAGACGGAGCACCCTGTGGAGCTGAGCGACAAGCTCCACCGGATGGAGCTGGAGCAGCGGTTTATGCAGGCCGTCACCAACCGGAACTATGAACAGCTGGAGAAAACCATGGACGGCTTTGTGGAGCTGGAGCTTCGGACGGCCTCCCGCTACCCGGATCTGCTGAAAAACCGACTGATTATGCACATGGAGCAGATGCTCTCCGCCTTCTCCATTTCCGTGGTGGACTATGAGCCGGAGGAGGCCCAGGTGGTGGGGCAGTTCAGGCTGCTGATGGACATGACATCCGCCCAGCAGCTGCGGCAGCAGTGTACGGTGCTGATTCACAGTCTGCGGGATTTTCAGGAGGCCCGGCAGGGACAGAAATCCCCCAAGGCAAGCAAGGCTCTGAGATTTATCGACGACCACTACGCAGACCCGGGAATCTGCGCCGATCAGATCGGAGATGCCCTGGGGGTCAGCGCCGCCTATGTCAGCCGTATGCTCAAGCAGAGCACGGGACTTGGGGTGGTGGATCACATCCACCGAGCCAGACTGGGAAAGGCCAAGGAACTGCTGGCGGATACCCAGCTGAGCCTGGATGAGGTGGCCCGGCAGGTGGGCTTCTCCAGCCGGTTTACCCTGACCCGCTCCTTTAAGCGTTATGAGGAAATGACACCGGGGGCCTGGCGGGAGCTGCATGGGAAAAAGCCATAGGGCAATATCGCCAAAGCTCCTTGCCGAATGATGCGGTATTGCCATAGAGAAATCCCCTGTCTCAAAGCACTTGAGATAGGGGATTGTCACAAAAATCAGCAGCCATCAGGAATCGCCATAGCACACCGGGCAGGGGGAGTAGCCGTTGGCCTCCGCCAGCTTGACGCTGTAGGCCAGAAAGTTCTTCTGGGTGAAGCTGGAGCAGCTATAGCGGTGATAATACTTGTCGGTGCTGCTGAGCATCACAAACACCACATAGGTGTTGAAAAAGTCCGTCTCCGTCTCGTAGGCGGCCACCTGCTGGGAGAGAGCGTCATTTTCCTCCTGGGCCTGGGTCAGGCTCTGCTGGGCCTCCTCCAGCTGGGATTGCAGTCCGTCCCGCTCCTGGGTGACGGTCTCCAGAGCGGTGTTGGCCTCCTCCAGCTGACGCTGGGCGTTTTCGGCATCGTATTTGCTCTGGTTGACGCTGGTTTCCATCTCACTGATTTGACTTTGCAGCTGGGAAACCTGATTGCCCAGAGACTTGTTTTCCTCCTTGGCGGCGGTCAGGTCATCAGACAGGGTGGAGACTTGGGCGGTTAAATCCTCAACGGTGGCCTGGGCAGAGGAGCTTTCCTTCTGGGCCTTATTGAGCTGCACCCGCATGGAGGAGGTGGTGTAAAGCACATAGGCGGTAAGGCCAATGGCCAGCATGGCGGCCAGACAGGCAATCAGGGCGGTGATTTTCCAGGGGCGGGCGGGCCGAGGCTCCTGGCCCTTGGGCGGCTCCGGCCTGACAGGCCTCTGCGCCGGAGATGGGTCAGAGGGCGTTTGGGCCACATTAGGCGGCTCCGGGGCCTCCTTAGGGGCCGGGGAGGACGGTGTCTCTTCCTTCTGGGGGGCAGGCGGATAGAGCCGCTGGGCCACCTTGCGGGGCGGCTTTTGAGGGGAGACGGAAGGCCCCTGAGCGGGAGGTACAGAGGCAGCATTCTCCGCCGAAGCGTCGGCGGGCGGGTCGATGGCGGGAGAGCTACTGTCCCGGAGAGGGAGAGAAAAGTTCCCGCAGTTGGAGCAGAACGCATCGTTTTCCCCCATTTTATGACCGCAGATGGGACAATCCATAGAAACACCTCCTGTTGGATAGGGCCAGTATACTACAGATTTTGTCCTCTGTAAAGGCAATACCGTAGAATTGTGTCATCCTTCGCCGGAGCGTGGGGCAATGCCTGTGAAAAGCGTATCAGCCCCCTCTGAACCGAGAGAAGGGGCTGACAGGCTATTGCGTCTCTTGATACCGGGCCACATGGGCCTTGATGGCGGCAAAGCTCTCTGCACTGATAACGTGCTCCATCCGGCAGGCATCCTCGGCGGCAACATCGGCGGGCACCCCCAGAGAAACAAGCCAGCTGGACAGCAGGGTGTGCCGCTCATAAATTCGCTCGGCGATTTCCCGGCCCTTGGGCAGCAGGGTGATATAGCCCTCCGGGCTGACGGAAATGCAGCCGCTTTCCCGGAGATTTTTCATGGCCACGCTGACGCTGGGCTTGGAGTAGCCAAGCTCATTGGCAATGTCAATCGAACGCACCATGCCCTTTCGGTCATACAGCACCAAAATGGTTTCCAGATAATCCTCCGCAGAGGCGTGAATGGTCATGCTGTCACCCGCCTTGAAATTAGAATGGTACTATTATAAAATGTTTGGGATGGAAATGCAAGCCCGGAATTTTTCTCCGTGTGGGGGCGGCCCGACGCACATTATAAAAGGGATCCCCATGGAATCATAGGATTCCACGGGGATGGAGCTGGTAATGTGACTCGAACACACGACCTGCTGATTACGAATCAGCTGCTCTACCGACTGAGCTATACCAGCATTAACCTCATTATTTTACCATGAATTATCCGCTGCGTCAAGCTCTTTTTTCCATGACAGCCCGAGCAGAGGTTGATGCAGAAGGGGCCCTGGGGGCAAAGCCCAAGAAAGCGACAAAAAGTTTACATAAAAATATCAAGAAAAACACGGTGCAAAAGTTATCCACACTTTCCACAGGGTTATCCACAGAAATTCCCCGGTTTCCCGCTGTCAAACCGGGGTTTTCAACTTATCCACAGGGCTATGCACAGAGGTTTTGCACCGTCTGGGATGTATTTCAAGTTGACATAAGCAAAAAAGCAAAAAACTGTCAAGAAAAATCTTTGAAAAAATCGAGAATTTTTTGGGTCATTTTCCCCCATAGCTGCCCTGTTCCGGGCTGAGGGAGGCCACTGCGTTGAGCTCCTGACCGGCGGTATGCCCGGCCAGATACTCATAGTAGCCCTGACAGGCGATCATGGCCCCATTGTCCCCGCAAAGAGACAGGGGCGGCATATAAAGGGCTGCACCGGCCCTCTGGCATTGCGCCTGAAAGGCGGCCCGAATATGGCTGTTGGCGGCCACCCCTCCAGCCACGGCCAGCTTTTGATAGCCCGTTTCCGCCAGGGCCTCCATGGTGCGGGGCACCAGCATCTCCACCACTGCGGAGACAAAGCCTGCGCACAGGTCGGGTACGTTCAGGGGGTCGCCCCGCTGCTGGGCGTTGTGAATCACGTTTAGGGTGGCGGTTTTCAGCCCGGAAAAGCTCATGTCATAGCCGGGAATTTTCGTCCGGGGCAGGGGGTAGGTGTGGGGATCGCCGCCCAGGCTCCGCTCGTCCAGGGCCTTGCCGCCGGGATAGGGCATTCCCAGCACCCGGGCGATTTTGTCGAAGCATTCTCCCGCAGCATCGTCCCGGGTGGACCCCATGACCCCAATGTGGGTGTAGTCCTGAACGTCCAAAATCAGGGTGTTTCCCCCGGATACGGACAGGCATACAAAGGGGGGCTCCAGCTCCGGGAAGGCGATGTAGTTGGCGGCAATGTGTCCCCGAATGTGGTGGACGGGAATCAGGGGAATGTCCAGGGCCAGGGCTGCGGCCTTGGCAAAGTTCACCCCCACCAGCAGGGCCCCAATCAGCCCCGGAGCGTAGGTCACGGCAATGGCATCCAGCTCCCGGCGGGTAATATTCGCCTCCCGCAGGGCCTGGTTTGCCAGTTCGGCAATGGCCTCTATATGCTTCCGGGAGGCGATTTCCGGCACGACTCCTCCGTAAATGGTGTGCATATCAATTTGGCTCAGGACGCAGTTGGATAGGATCTCCCGGCCGTCCCGGGCCACCGACAGGGCGGTTTCATCGCAGGAGCTTTCAATTCCCAAAATCAGCATGGTGTTCCTCCTTGAAATACAGGGTCATTAAAATTGCGTCCTCCGTGGGATTACGGTAATACCGGGGACGGCGGCCCACCTGGCGAAAGCCCAAGGCGGTATAAAGCCCCAGTGCCGCCCCGTTGGAGGGGCGAACCTCCAGAGTGAGCCATTTCAGGCCCTTTTCCCGGAGCAGCCGGGACATGGCCTCCAGCAGCTCCCGGGCAACGCCCCGGCCCCGAAGGTGGGGTGCCGTGGCAATGGTGAGAATATCGCCCCCGTCCGGCCCGTACTGGACGCCCAGATATCCGGCCAGTGCCTCCTCCTCTCGGGCCACCAGCCAGATGGCCCAGGGATTGGACAGCTCCTCCTCAATGGAGCGGCGGCTCCAGGGAGTGGAAAAGGACGCAGCCTCCAGGGCCGCCACCTGGGGGACGATTCCGGGGGTCATGGGAGAAATGGTAATAGACATGGCGTTGCTTCCTTCTATAGAAAATTATTTTGCCTCGTACCAGCTTTTTCCGGCGTGGGCCTCGGCCACCAGAGGGACCTTCAAATGGGCGGCGGCCTCCATTTCCTCCGTCACCAGGGCCAGCACCCGGGTCTTTTCCCCCTCCGGGCATTCCACAATCAGCTCATCGTGAACCTGAAGTACCAACCGGGCCTCCAGCCCCTCCTGCTCCATGCGCCGGTGTACCCGGAGCATGGCCAGCTTGATAATGTCTGCGGCGGTGCCCTGGATGGGAGTGTTCAGGGCCATGCGCTCGGCCCCGGAGCGGACGTTAAAGTTGCTGCTGTGCAGCTCCGGCAGGGCACGGCGGCGGCCATAGAGCGTCTCCACATAGCCGGTCTCCCGGGCCTGCTCCACCACCGCCTTCATATAGTACTTTACCCCCTGATAGTGGCCCAGATAGCCCTCAATATAGGCCTTGGCCTCCTTTCGGGAGACGCCCAAATCCCCCGCCAGGGAGAAGTCCGAAATACCGTAGACAATGCCGAAGTTTACGGCCTTGGCACTTCTGCGCATCTGGGCCGTCACCTCCTCCGGGGACACCCCAAAGACCGTGGCGGCAGTCAGGGTGTGAAAGTCTTGGCCGGAGCGGAAGGCTGCCTGCATGGCTTGGTCATCGGCAATGTGGGCCAGCACCCGCAGCTCAATCTGGCTGTAGTCTGCGTCCACCAGCACATATCCCGGCGCAGGCACAAACATTTTGCGAATCTCCCCGCCCAGCTCCGTGCGTACGGGGATGTTTTGCAAATTAGGCTCCGTGGAGCTCAGACGGCCTGTGGCCGTGACCATGTTCTGGAAGGTGGTTCGGATTCTTCCGTCAGGGCCGATGACCTTTAACAGCCCCTCGGCATAGGTGGAGTGGAGCTTGGTGAGCATTCGGTAGTCCATAATGGCCGGAACAATGGGGTGCTTGTCCCGAAGCCCCTCCAGCACCTCAATGCTGGTGGAGTATCCGGAGCGGGTTTTCTTTCCGTGGGGCAGCCCCAGAGTTTCAAAAAGCAGGGCTCCCAGCTGCTTGGGAGAATTGATGTTAAAGGGCCCACCGGCGTATTCATAGATTAGAGCCTCACACAGGGCAATTTGCTGGGAGAGCATGGCCCCAAAGGCACTCAGGGTGTCCCGGTCTACCCGGATGCCGGTATACTCCATCCGGGCCAGCACCGGGCACAGAGGTGCGTCAATGTCCCGGTAGACGCCCTCCATGCCCTGCTGCCGAAGAAGCTCCGGGAGGGCCTTTGCCAAAAGCCCAATGGCCTGGGCCTCCCCGGCCAGGCTCTCCGGCAGGGAGGTATGGCAGTACTGCCGGCAAAGCTCCACCGGCGGATATTTGGAGCGGGCCGGCTCCAAAAGATAGGCCCCCAGGGCGGTGTCATAGGCCATGGCCCGAGGGGTGATGCCCCGGGACAGGAGACGGCTGTAGATGGTTTTGCTGTCGTGGCAGTATTTGGGAACATCGCTGGCCCAAATTTTCTCCAGCAGGGGCGGGTAGTCCATCAGCCCCAGCTCCGTGGAGGAGGCCAGATAGACCCGGTCGCCGGCGGCAATGGCCAGCTCCTCTAAGTCATGGGAGACGGCCACCGCCACAGGCTCCGTTCCCGACAGAACGGGAGTAAGCAGCTCCAGATTCTGACTGTCCAGCAAAATCTCCTGGGCAGCCTCCGGCTCCTGGCCCGCCTCCGGCTCCAGCAACCGGTATTTTTCAATGAGACGGCCGAACTCCAGCTGCCGAAACAGCTCCAGCACCTTAGCCCGATCCCACTGCTTCACCAGATTTTCCTCCGGCTCCAGCTCCACCGGGGCGGAGAGGCGAATGGTGGCCAGGTCATAGCTCTGATAAGCGGAATCCTTTCCCTCCGCCAGCTTCCGCCTGACCCCGGGCTTTAAGTCTGGATCCTGGGCGTGGGCGTAGACCTGCTCCAGAGAGCCGAAGCGGTGAATCAGATCCCTGGCGGTTTTCTCCCCGATTCCCGGCACGCCGGGGTAGTTGTCCGAGGAATCCCCCATCAGGGCCTTCAGGTCAATGAGCCTCCGAGGCGGAAAGCCGTATTCCTCCTGAAACAGCTGGGGGGTGTAGTTGACGGAGTGGGTCTTGCCCCCCTTGGTGGTGATGAGCTTTACGGTCACATGGTCGTCCACCAGCTGGAGGGCATCCCGATCTCCGGTGACGATCACGCAGTCCCAGCCCTTTTCCTCGCAGAGCCGTCCGGCGGTGCCTAAAATGTCGTCCGCCTCCCATCCGGCCAGGGAGTACATGGGAATATGCATGGCCCCCAGCACCTCCCTGAGAATGGGAAGCTGGGAGGCCAGCTCCTCCGGCATGGGCTTCCGGGTGGCCTTGTAGCCTTCATAGGCCTTATGCCGAAAGGTGGGGCCCTTTTCGTCAAAGGCCACCGCCAGGGCATCCGGCTGCTCCTGATCCATCAGGGACTGGAGAATGGTCAAAAACCCATAGATGGCCCCGGTGGGCTGGCCGGAGCGGGAGGAGAGATAGCCCACCCCATAAAAGGCCCGGTTGATGATGCTGTTGCCGTCTAAAATCATCAGCTTCATAGCGTATCCTCCCTTAGCTGTACATAAACAGGTTGCATTTGATCATGCCGTTATAGAGCTTGCGCTTTTTTCGGCACCGGCGGCCATAGTACCGCTCCAGCTCCTCCTCCGAGGAGATAATGTATGCGGCGGCGTTTTCCTGTCCCGCCATATTCCGGCCAAAGGCCCGGAGAAGCTGCTGGGCCTGCCGCTGCTCCAGCATCCGCTGGCCGTAGGGGGGATTTGTGACCACCACCGTTTTTCCCTCCGGCAGGGTCAGCGTGGTGGCATCGGCCTGGGAGAAGGTGATGCAGTCCTCCATTCCGGCCTTTTTGGCGTTGGAGCGGGCGATGGCCAGGGACTTGGGGTCAATGTCCGAGGCGAAAATCCGATAATCCCCGTGGTATTCCCGGCTGACGGCCTCCTCCCGGGCCTGCTGCCAGAGCCTGTCCCGGCTCAGCTGCCATTTTTGGCAGGAGAAGGCCCGGAGCATACCGGGGGCCCGGTTTTTGGCAATCATGGCGGCCTCAATGGCGATGGTGCCGGAGCCGCAGAAGGGATCCACAAAGTTCTCCCGGCCCCGATAGCGGCTGAGGGTGACAAGGGCGGCGGCCAGGGTTTCCCGAAGGGGTGCGTCATTGCCCACGGCCCGATAGCCCCGCTTGTGCAGCCCCGGGCCGGTGGTGTCCAGAAACAGCTCCACCTGATCCTTCATAATGGAAAATTGCAGCTGATAAAGGCTCCCGGTCTCCGGCAGCCAGCTCATATGATATTTTTCCCCCAGCCGCTTGGCGGCGGCCTTTTTGATAATGGCCTGACAGTCCGGCACCGAGTGGAGCTGAGAGCCCAGGCAGTGGCCCTTTACGGGAAAGGCCCCGTCCTTGGGGATAAACTCCTCCAACGGGGTATGGTATACCCCCTGAAACAGCTCCTCAAAGCTCCGGGCCGGGAAGGAGGCCAGCCGAAGGAGCACCCGCTCCCCGGTGCGCAGGTTCAGGTTGGCCCGAATGATTTGGGAGAAATCTCCCTGAAACAGCACCCGGCCGTTCTCCGCCTGCACCTGGGAAAAATCCAGATGGCGAAGCTCCTGGGCGGCAATGCCCTCCAGCCCGAACAGGCAGGGGACGGAACAAATATATGTCATAGTGCGCTCCTATCAGGTTTCCAAAACCGATTTTGTCTATTGTATAAGTATATCCCAACTTTCGGGAAAGTGCAACCTAAATGAGTGCCGGGAGAAAGGTTCACATATTGTAGCAGGGTGCCCAAAGAGAATCTATAAAAATTTTAAGAAAGTATTGCAGAAATGTTTTGATTATGATACATTAGATGTGTATTTCGGTGCACTGTATACCAGTGATACCAATTTCAGGAAAAGAGGTTCTGTTATGAAAGGAAAGAAATTGCTTGCCCTGCTGCTTGCCATGGCGCTGACCCTGGGAATGCTCAGTGCCTGCGGCGGCGACCAGGCCACCTCCTCTAAGCAGGAAGGCACCGCCGCCGAGACCCAGGCAGCTGCTCCCGCAGAGGAGTCCAAGGCCCCGGCCCCGGCTGAGAACACTGCTTCGGCGGCTGAGCCTGCCTCTGAGATGGAGGAGACAGCCACAGAGGGTGGACTTATCACCACGGACTACACCTATGAGCTGCCCCTGTTCGAGGACGGCTTTACCTGCTCCATGTGGGTGAGCTTCTCGGACAATATGTCCACCTTTATGCCCAATCAGTTTGCGGACAACAAGGCCTTCCAGAAGGCCGAGGAGATGACCGGCTGCCATGTGGAGCTGACCTGCGTCACCACCACCGCCAACTCCGAGCAGTTTAACCTGCGGGTGGCATCCAACGACCTGCCCAACATTATCACCAACGTAAGTATGCTCTGGACCGGCTCCTACGATACGGCCATTGAGGACGATGTGTTTATCGACCTGACCGAGATGGTGGAAAACTATATGCCCGCCTATAAGGAATGCTACGACCAGCTCTCCGACGACACCAAGCGGGAGCTGCACACCGATTCCGGCTACTTCCCCCGGCTCTATACCATCAACAACTATCCCGATGGGGCCACCGAGGGCGCCTTTGTCCGGAAGGACTATCTGGATAAGATCGGCATGGACGTTCCCACCACCTATGACGAGCTGGATCAGGTGCTCCGGGCCTTCCAGTCTGAGCTGAACCTGTCCGAGCCTCTTATGGCCGTGGCCGGCATCGTGCATACCTCCAACGCCCTGTGCTCCGGCTTTGACGTGTCCGGCTCCTTCTCCACCTTCCCCATGGTGTCCGAGCCCTACTACATTGTAGACGGCCAGGTGAAGTACGGCATTGTGGAGCCCGGCTTTAAGGAGTACATGGAGATGTTCTCCACCTACTACAAGGACGGCATCATCAGCTCCGACTTTATCAGCAAGAACACCAACCCCATGGAGTTCACCGGCACCATTGCCTCCGGCAACGTGGGCGTGTTCTTCGGCGAGACCAACATGGTTCCCAACTATGTGGCCGACGGCCAGAGCACCGACCCCAATTTTGAGATTGTGCCGCTGCCCACCATTGTCAAGGAAAAGGGCCAGATCACCCATTTCGGCACCGTGAAGTCCCCTATCTCCGGCCGTGTGGCGGCCATTGCCGTTTCCACTGCGGACACTGACCTGGAGAAGCTGGGCAAATATCTGGACTTCTTCTTCACCTACGACGGTTCTCTCCTCTCCGCCATGGGCGTAGAGGGCAACGAGGACGGCTCCTATGTGATTGACGAAAACGGCGAGCTGAAGTATTCCGACTACTGGAACAACTACGAGGGCCTTACGGAGAACGAAAAGCCCACCCTGTTTATCTACTCCGTCATGCCCATGCTCAAGCCCAAGACGCCCTCCACCTACTCTCTGGATCTGCAGTTTGAGTGCGACCCCGTCTGGAGCGAGAACACGGATACCGCCTATCAGATGCCCGGGGCCATCTCCATGACCGCAGACGAAACCACCGAGTATCAGAGCATTTACGGCGACATCCAGACCCTGATTGAGGAGAACCTGACCAAGTTCGCCGTGGGAGACCGTTCCATGGACGAGTGGGATTCCTTCGTACAGGAAATCAAGAAGCTGGGCATTGACGACTGCATCGCCATCAAGCAGGGCGCTGTGGATCGCTTCTACACCAGAGCTGTCTAATAAAAATCCCTTCCATAAAACCAAGGAGTGCTCCGGCAGCCGCCGGGGCACTCCTCCTTTGTGGCATAAGGAATCCGGCACAGCGGAGGCTGTGCCGGATAAGATTAAGGCTTAGAAGTAGTACAGCTCCTTGGCGGCCCGGGTCAGCTCTTCCCGATCCTCGGGATGGGCCAGGCCGATGAGCAGCTTTGCACGCTCCCGGACGGTGGTGCCCCGGAGATCGGCGATGCCGTTCTCGGTGACAACGTACTGGATATAGTTCCGCTGATGGGTCACAACGGCACCGGGGGTCAGGGTCGCCTTGATTTTGGGCATACCCTTCTTGGTGCGGGACTGGAAGCACAGGATGCCCTTGCCGTGCTCGGCGAAGTAGGTGCCCAGGGTGAAGCAGAAGCCACCGCCGGAGCCGGAGTACTGGACAGGGCCGATGGACTCAGCGCAGACCTGGCCGGTCAGGTCGATCTCCACCAGGGTGTTGATGGACACCATGTGGTCCTGCCGGGCAATGTTGTGGGGGTTGAGCACCTCCGGGCCGGGCTTCATGACGCACTTGGGATTGTTGTGGAGATACTGATACAGCTCATGCACCCCGTCGGCGAATACGCCCACATGGAGGCCCTGGTCATAGGCCTTCCGGGAGCCGGTGATGACGCCGGCCTCGATCAGGTCAGCCATGGAGGAGGTGAACTGCTCGGTGTGCAGGCCCAGGTCGTGCTTGCTCATCAGATGCTTGCCCACGGTGTCGGGGATGCCGCCGATGCCCATCTGGATGGTGTCGCCGTCCTCAATCAGGGAGGCCACCATCTCGCCGATCTTGTCCTCCTCAGGAGAGGTTGTCACAGGGCCGATGCAGTATTCGGGGGTGTCAACCTCATAGAGCAGGGTGACGGCCTCTACGGGGATATAGGCCGAGCCGTTCATATAGGTCAGGTTGGGGTTAACCTCCACAATGATTTTCTTGTGCTGCTCAATGGCATCCTTAATGGCATAGTACTCAATGGTCTGGTTCATGCCCACATACAGCTTGCCGTCCTCAGTCATGGGAGACACCTGGGCGGTGAAGATGTTGCAGGGCTTATGGCGGTTGACCATACGGTAGTAGTTGGGCAGGTCAACGGGAATAAAGCTGGCGTTGAGCAGCTTGTGGGCCTCACGATAGGAGGGGCCATAGAAGTAGTTGTGGCAGTTGATGTGGCCGTTCATGCCGGGAGTCATCATAAAGGGATAGCGGCCAATGCGGCTTTTGTAGACAATCACATTGTCCACCCGGTCGGCAATCTCATGGAGACGGCCAAACAGGGTCTGAGGCTCGTTGTAGTTGTTGGAGCACCAGATTACATCGCCGGACTGAATCATGTCCAGAGCGTCCTGGACGGTGCCTTTTTTAGAGTCGTAGATTTTTTTGTAATCCTCGTAAGTCATGCGGCAACCTCTTTCCGGGGAGCTTCCCCAAATTTTTTGCAGTACAGGACTGCGTGTTCACAGTTCAAACAGAGTCTATTATACCGAGTTGCACCGGAATTTGCAATAGGACTTCTACCGAAAACCCGGAGCCGTTGAGGGCCTGTTTTATGCAGAATATATAACGGATTATATAATCCCCTTGGCCCCGGCCTATTCCGGAAGAATATCCCCCAGCACCGTGGTGGAGCTTACGTTGAACCGAGGCAGGTCGTAAAGCCCCTCGGACAGGTCGGCTGCGGCTCCGGCGGTGGTGACAGTGACCTGAAAATGCCGCCGGAGGAACCTGTCCGCCCATGCATCCGTCACCCCATAGGGGTAGGCGAAATACTCCGGGGTAACGCCTACATTCTCCTGAATCAGGTCAATGCTGTGCTGAATGTCCCCCAGCACCCGCTTTTTATAGGCCCAACGGCTCTCGCCCTCCCGGCGCTGGAGGCCCACGTCCTGATTGTTGTGAATGGCGTGGCTGTGAGAGCCGATTTCCACCAGGCCGGACTGGGCCATCTCCCGGCACATATCCCAGGTCATATAGGTTTCCCAGCCCTCCGTAAACCGCTCGGTAATCAGGGCAATGGCGGCCTTGGCCCCGGTTTCCTGTAAAATGGGATAGGCGATTTCGTAGCTGGGCAGGTAGCCGTCATCAAAGGTGAGCATAACGGCCTTTTCCGGCAGAGGCGTGCCCGCCGCCAAATCCCGGGGCAGCACAAATTGATACCCATGGGCCTGGAGCCACAGAATGTTCTCCCGAAAGCTGCCGGCGGTGGTGGTCCAGTCGTTACAGTCCGAGCCGTCCGGGGCAAAGCTATGATACATCAAAATGTAAAGGGTGGAGTTTCCCGTCTTATAGGGATTGGCCCCGCACCCGACCAAAACCAGCAGGGCCAGAGCACAGCATAGGATTCGCCCTTTCATCCGTTTACCTCCCTCATCGGATTGCGCCATTCCGGCCTTCGGACTTCACAAAGCCCTGCTTTCATCCAAACGGCAAAAAATCCACGGCAAAACTGCCGTGGATTTTGATACGGAATCAGACCGCACGGGTGACATTGCCGGAGCGCAGACACCTTGTACAGACGTATACATGGCGCGGAGAACCATCGACAATTGCCTTGACGCGCTTCACGTTGGGTTTCCAGGCCTTGTTAGAGCGTCTGTGGGAATGGGACACCTTAATTCCAAAGGTCACGCCTTTGCCGCAAAAATCACATTTAGCCATTTAGCTGCACCTCCTCGCCGTATAGAAAATGGCAGATAGCCTTTTGAGCATCGGCTTATATGATAGCAGACTGCCGGAAAAAATGCAACTGTTTTTTTGATATTTTTTGCCGGAGCCCTAGGGCTGCTTCTTTCTCTTGCGAATCACCGCTGCTGCGACCCCTACAATTACCAGCAGAGCCACCAGCGCCGCCGTAACATACAGGGCGGGGTTTGAGGAAGTTTCAGCCGTCTCCGAGGGGGCAGAGGCTTCAGGGGGAGTCTCTGCGGGGGCCTCCGACAGGGCAGGGGCCGCCGAAGGAGCGGGCGCATCCAGCACCTCCTGGGTACTTTCCTCCAGAGCGGAGCCTTCCTCAGTGGGAGCGGCCATCAGGGCACCCTCCCAGGCTGCGTCCTCATAGACGGTGCCATCGGGAGCGGTGGGGATGTAGCTCAGATCCACAAAGGAGTCCACATCGGTGTTGAAGGTGTATTCTCCGTCGGCCACGGTGCCGATACCGGGAACATGGGAGAAGTCGGAGTGGTCGTCGGTGGAGTAGGTGCCGGTGACGATGATGGTGTAGTCGCTGCCACCCTTAACATAGCCGGTGCCATCCGAGGAGACAATGGAGACGGTTTTGCCCTGGGCGTCCTTTGGCTCAGCCCCGCCGGTGTAGAAGTCCCGAAGGAGGCTGTCCCCGGTGACGATCCACTGGGAGCTGCTGTCCATATACAGGTCACAGCCCCGCTCTCCGTTGTTTTCCCGGCAAAGAAATGCGCCGGTCATCTCAGATTCCTGGGTCAGGAAGCAGCCCAGATAGCTCCAGGTGTCATAGATTATGTTGCCGTCTATGTCCTGGTCAATGGCATACAGGACACACTCCGAGCCGTTGGCCCCTGCAGTGCCCCAGCCCCGCTGGTTGGTGTTGCAGGCGCACAGCAGGAAGGTGTCCATGCCCTCGGGATAGATCATCTTCACCCGGCTGAGATTGATGTAGCAATAGGTGTTGGTGGTGTAGAACATTTTGGCGTTGCCGTTTTCGGAGACGTTATTGGCCTTGAGCACGCCGCCCACCATGGTGCAGTAGCTGGTGCCCTCGGCGGCGTCCCCGGACATGGACTGATAAACCATCACATTGCAGTTTTCATCGTCATCGGAGGCGGTGTAGTTGCCCTCCAGATAGGAGTTATAGATATGGGCCGGGTTCCGCCCCTCAAAGCAAAGAGCCTGGGCGTTGCCTGCCTGCATGGTGGCGTTGGACACGGTGATGTCCGCCACGCAGTAGACGGCGGGGGAGCCGGTGCCCTTGGAGCCGTTGGCAATGTAGGTTCCCTTGTCCACCACCATTTTTCCGCTGCCCCGGTCAGAGCGAATGGCGGCGGAGGAGCCACCCTCGGTGGTTACGGTGCAGTCGGTGGCGTACAGGGTGCCGCCGCCGGCCACCATGATACCCCCTGCGCCCCCGGAGCCGGTGGTGGTGACGGTGGTCTTGTCCAGGGTGATGGTGGCACTGCCGTAGGCAAAGACCCCGTTGCCGCCGCTGGCGGCAGTGTCCACGGTGCCGCCCTGAATGGTCAGCTGGGCGGGGGTATTTTCGTCCTCGGAGTAGGCCAAAATGCCGGAGTTTACCCCGTAAAAGCTGCCGTCATCGCCGGTCATGTCCCCGGCGGATTTGGTCACGGTGGAATCGGTCAGGGTGGCCGTGATCCCGGGGCCGACCCGAAGGGCCACCTCCGTTTCCCCGGTGGAGTCCGGGAAAACCTCCCCGGTGTAGTCTCCGGATTCCAGCTCCGTCACGGCATCCCCGGTGTAGAAGGTCATGGAGCCGCCTCCGGGAGGAGGTGCGGGAACATTTCCGCCAAAGCCCCCAGGCGGAGTGCCGTCTGCCGCCCCTGCGGACAGGGAAAGCAGCAGGGTCAGGCCAAGGCCAAGACTGGTGAGCCGGAGAGATCGTTCTTTCTTCATATAGATTCTTCCTTCCTTCCTATGGTATGGTAGTATTTTACCACCAAAGGGCGGCATTCGTCCCGAAAAACCTGGAGAATCCCGCAAATCCAACGGGAAAGGCGCATTTTGTAGGAAAGGCCAAAAGAAACAAAAGCGCCGCCCCGGCCGGGCAGTGCGCTTTTGGAGGGTATAGGTGTGATTTGGCGGGTCAGATCCCTTCGGGATGGTCAGGAAACCGTCATGTGACAGCCCTTTTCATCCGTTTTCGGAATCAAAAACGGCCTGACGCAGCCGCCGAAGCTCCGAAAAGGCGGGGGTGTGGCTTAGGGGGGCCAGGGCCTGTTCTATGCGCATATAGTACCAGCCCTGCTTGGCCCGGGACTTCTGGTGAAACATTTCCCACAGCTCGTCTCCGTATTCCAGATAGTCCCGGTAAATCCCCCGCAGATTGGAGAGCTTGTCCGCCAGGAACAGAATGCGCACAGCAGAGTCCCGGGTTCTTTCCAGGGTGTCAATGGTCTCCTCCTTCCGCACCAGCCAGGTGTCCTCCGGGGGAAGGTTGGGACGCTTGTTTTCGCTGAGCACCGCCACCAGGTCTGTGACCCTGGGGCCAAAGGCGGCGGAGAGCTCCTCCCGGGTGACGGGGGTGTCCTCCAGAATGTCGTGGAGAACGGCGGCGGCCAGCACCTCCGGTTCTCCTGTCATGGTGGCGGCAATGGCTGCGGTTTCCGTGCAGTGAAGGATATAGGGGGTGTGTCCGTCCCGGCGGGTTGCGCCTGCGTGGGCCTCCACCGCAAAAACAATGGCCCGGTCTAATATGGCTTCCGACATATCGGCTCCTCCTCCTTTTTCTCAGCACCATACTATATACTTTTTCCCCGGTTTGCAAGGAATATTTTCTTTTCGGAGAAAAATCCGGGCATGAGGCCGTTTTCCGGGCTTTGCAGTCCCCGCAAAAGGCTCCGCCCGGCCACCGAACTTGTTCGGCAGCCGGGCGGGCGTTTTTCGGAGTATTCGTCAAATCTGATTTGCCGTGGCGAAGCCCGCCGTCACCGCCTTGTGTACGTCCCCGGGGCGGTAGCAGTCGCCGATATAGTGGACGTGCCCGCCTGCGCCGTAGAAGGCGGCGCATTGCTCCGGTACAGGGGCCACTCCACCGGACAGCACCACCAGCTGGGCGGGGACAAACTGTTCTTCCCCCTGTTCGTCCACATAGGTCACGCCCTGGGGGGTTACGGACACATATTCCCGGATGTTCCGGGCGTAGTCAAAGCCCTCCAGGTGCTCATAGGCGTCCATCATCATCACCACAAAATGGGCGTGGGGGGCATCCTGGGCCAGCATGGCCTGGCGGGTCATCACCGTCACATGGTGTCCCTTTTCCGCCAGGTGCATTCCCGTTTCCGTGCCGGTTTCGCTGCCGCCGATGACCACGATTTCATGGGGCAGCTCCGCCTCGTGGCCGTATACGTCCACGCAGAGCATGGTTTTCGTCCCCTCCTGGACAGGAAGGCGGGGGCTTTTGAACCGGGGGCCAATGGCCACCACCACGTCGTCATAGCCCTCCGGCTCCAGGATTTCCCGGGTGGCCTCAGTGTTCAGGCAGACCTTGACTCCCTTTTGGTAGACCTGCCGGATGAGCCAATGGTTAAAGTCCGCCAGGGGCCACTTAAAGCTGGCATAGTCCGCATGGAAAAGCTGTCCTCCAAGCTGATGGGATTTTTCGTACAGCGTCACCGCATGGCCCCGCTGGGCACAGGTAATGGCGCACTCCATGCCCGCCGGGCCGCCGCCGATAATGGCCACCTTCTTTTTCTTCTCCACCGGGGCAATCATCTGCTCCAGCTTAAACTCCATGCCGATTCTGGGATTCACCGAGCAGAAGGAGCGGAACTTGTCGGAATCGTTGGGCACATGGCACTTGTTGCAGCGGATGCAGGGGGTCACGTCCTCGCCCCGGCCTGCATAGATCTTCCTTCCGTATTCGCTGTCGCAGATCCAGGCCCGGGACATACAAATGATGTCCGCCTGGTGCTCCCGGAGAATTTTTTCATTAAAATCAGGATTTTGCAGTCCTGCGGAGACTCCCACCTTGATGGAGCCGCCCCGGCTCATAATGGACTCCTTCAGGGCCGCCGCCGCCGCCAGATTGGGGCAGGGCACCGCCCGGGAGGAGGTGAAACCCACAGGATGCTGAGGGTCCTTGTCCCCGTGGCGCACATGGAGAATGTCCACCTTCCCCTCCAAAAGGCGAGCCAGCTCAAAGCTGTCCCCGCGATTGACCCCCAGACCGTCCACGGAGATCAGCACCTCCAGGGGGAAGTCCCGGCCAAAGGTCTGCTTCATGGCATCCATTACCTCGATCATCAGCCGGGCCCGGTTTTTGGCCGAGCCGCCGTATTCATCGGTGCGGTGGTTGGTGTGGGTGGACCAAAACTCCGCCATGGTTCCGTTGTGATAGGCGTTGTGGAAGGAGAACATCTCAAAGCCAAACTGCTTGAGAATTTTCGCATTGGCCACAACGGAGTCAATAAACTCCTGAATCTGCTTTTTGGTAATATCGTCCACACTGCGCCCCCGGCACTGCTCCTGCTCCTGGCGGAGCAGCTCCATAGGGTCGCTGGGCATCATAGGCCCGCCGCCTCCGTGCTGGGGGGTTCCGTCCTTTCGAGGGCCGCCGGGCATATCGTCCCGGGTAAAGGAGCCCATGGGCTGGGTAATGGCGATGGACTCATAGTAACGGATGGCGTCAATGGTCTGACAGAGGTAGTTGTGGGCGCTGGTTTTGGCAATGTTTACCGCCGTATCATGGGGCGGAAAGCTCATGGCGATTTCTCCGGGCCGTACCGGCGGGCCGCCGGGCCCTTCCTCGGTGCGCATGGCAAAGTTCAGATATACGGCGGCGGCACCGTTTTTCGCCCGGTTGGACAGGTGAGAAATCAGCCGGTCGGTGGGATATTCCTCGGTGCCCTGGAGCATATGGGGAATGCCGGCGGTGGACACCATGCGGTTTTTCAGCAGCACATTGCCCACCTGAATGGGCGAGAGCAGCAGCTCATAGCGATTGGACATATAAAAACCCTCCTTGGTATGCTTTCGTGCTTTTAGCATACTCAAGGAGGGCCAGGATTGCAAGCGTCGTTTTCTGCCTGCCGTAACCATCAAAATTGGATGTGGCCCGCCGGCAGACGGGAAGTTCAGCCCTTGAACTTCCCCGGAGTGGTGCCCTCATACTTCTTAAAGGCCCGGGACATGGTCAGCACATTGGTATAGCCCACGGCCTGGGCGGCGGCGGCCAGGGTCTCTCCCCGGCCAATGAGGATCTTCGCCTCCTGAATCCGATAATAGTGGATATAGTCCAGCACGCTGGTGCCGGTGAGCCGGAGAAAGCTCCGGGACAGGTAGGAGGGATTTTTCCCAAACTGGTCGGCCACCTGGTTTACATTCAGGTTTGGGTCGCTGTAGCAGCTCCGAATATAGTTCTTTACGTCCATGATCCAGGCAGCACTGGAGGATTTCCGCCCGGAGAGCACCCAGTCGTTCAGATGCCCGAAGATATGCTCCATTTTGGCCCGCACCTCAGGATAGCTCCCCGCCTCCAGCAGGGCCTTTTCCGGGGCCAGCTCCTCCAGCAGGGGCGCCAGTTTCTCCCCGCCGATCATCTCCTGACAGGCGTTCAGCAAGGCGTCCAGATACTGAAAGCACTTGTGCTTGAGCAAAATCAGAGGCTCTGCCAGGGTCAGATATTCCCGGTCAAACAGGCTCCCGAACAGCTCCGAGGCCCGGCGAAAGCTGCCGGACTTAAACAGGGCCAAAATCTCCTGCTCCTTTTCAATGTCCAGCCGTGTCACGGGAAAATCGGAAAGGGCCTCCAGCCGCTCCCCGTAAAGCACCGGCTCCAGGCACAGGTGGAGGGCCCGGTATTCCTGGAGCTGCCGCACCTCCTCCTTACACTGGGGCAGGCCCGCAAAGCCATGGCGCACCTGGCTGGCGGCGGCGAACAGCCGGATGCCGTCCACCCGCCGGGGAAGCTGACTTAGCTCCTGGGCGGTCTGCCGGATAGTCTGGGAAACCGCCTGGGGAGAGCCGTCGCAGACCAGGCACATGATTTCGCTTTTGGCCTTAAAGACGAAGGTTCCCTCCCGGTCCCGAAGCTCCTCCCGGAGCAGCTCCAAAATATTCACCGCCAGCTGGGCCTCGGAATAGGAGGTGTGGCCCAGGCCCCGAATATAGGCGTAGGCATCCACCGCCACCACCTGTGCCACGATCAGCCCGAACCACTCTCCCTGCACCGTCACCCCGCACTCGCTCAGCCGCTCCAGCTGGTCATCGGGCAGAGGGGATCCGTCCTGGAGCAGGCCCATCAGCAGATGATCCCGCATGGCCTCCCGGCTGGGTCTGGGCCCCGCATCGGCCCACAGGTTAGAATCCTGTTCCTTCATGTTCCGTTCACATCCTTTCCCATCGCAGCTCTATTGTACCGGGTAAAGTGGGGCAGCGTCAAGCCCGGTTTTCTTTTTTCTCACCGGGATGTCCTCTTTCGTCACGGCGTGTCCTTTGGCCTCTTGCCCTTTCCTCATCCGCCACGGCGTTGTCGCACCACCTTCCCCACGTCGTCGCAAAGTCCGCTTTGGTTCGGGCTCCCCTTGGTCGCCCTCCCTCCGCTCCCTTGCTCCTCCTTCTCCCCAGCGAACCCGCTGTGCTGGGCTTCGCCGGGGCCCCGCAGGGGGTGAAAGCGGGAGATAGGTGGGAAAAAAGTGGGACAAATCCGGGACAAAAGTGGGACAAAAATGGGATGAAATCTACCGCTTTCTGTGCTACACTGGTAGTATCAAATCCCGGGGCCATCCTCATCCGTCACCGACTGTGCTGCTTTCCCCCACACCCCCTATGGGCCGCACTGATTCAAAACTGCCGCACCCAAGACCTTCCCCCTGGGGGAAGGTGCCTCCGAAGGAGGCGGAAGAGGGAGGAAGAACAAGAGCGGACTTTGCGACAAAATGGGGGCCCCGGCAGAGTCCAGCGCAGCGGGTCTGCTGGGGAGAGGGGCAAATATATAGTAACAGGAGGAACGGACTTTGCAACAACGGGACAAGCCGAAGGAGAAAATCCAGACGAACCATGTACAAAAAATGAAGGATTTGTGTGGACGATTTTGATGATTCCAACGGAGCCGGGAACGTGCTATGATGGAGCCAGCCATAAAAGGACATAAGGAGGAATATTTATGAAAACAAAGCTATCTGCATGGCTGCTTACCCTGGCCATGGCACTGGCGGTGTTCTCCGGCTGCGGAGCCAAGACCGAAAGCAGCGCCCCGGCTCCCACCGCCTCTCAGACCGCCCAGGAATCCGCCGCCCCGGCGACTGCGGCTCCGGAAACCAGCGAAACGGCTTCCGTTCAGGAGGCCTCTATCCAGGAGACGGAGACGGAGGACGAAATCAGCAAATATGTGACCCCGGAGAATATTGAGGAGCTGATCGAGGGCCGTCCCGGCATTTCTCTGCCGGTGGCGGAGGCGGGAACCACCATCAGCTTCTGGACAGGCTCTCCCGGCATGGATTCGGTGATTTCCAGCTGGGGCGAATCCACCGCCGCCGTGGAAATGGAAAACCGCACCGGTGTACACATCGACTACATTGAGGTGGCGCCCCCGACCCAGGGGGAGGCCCTGAACCTGATGTTCGCCTCCGGCGGTTTCCCGGACATTTTGAACTACGCCATTACCGGCACCTATTCCGTTCCCTATCTTATTGAGAATGACATCGCCGTGGATCTGACCGATCTGATGGAGGACAACGCCCCCTCCTACACCGCCTTGATGGAGGCCGACCCGGCCCTGTATCTGGCCACCGTAGACGATGAGGGCCAGATCGGCGGTCTGGCAGGCTATCAATACAACGCCTTTACCACCACCGGCACCACCGTCCGCTCCGACTGGGTGGAAAAGGTGGGCATGAAGGTAAACGAGCTGCAAACCATTGAGGACTATCACGATTTTCTCTCGGCGGTAAAGTCCCAGGGCCTTTGCGAATATCCCCTGCCCATGCGCTATGACGCAGCCATTTCCAGCAGCCCCTTCCTGGTGGCCATGGGCGGCTACGCCGGAGCCGCCACAGAATCCTCTCCCCAGAGCTTCTACTATGACGACACGGACACCATGGTCTATAGCTACATCACCGACACCTATCGTTCCTATATCACCATGATGGCAGAGTGGTACAAGGAGGGGCTGATCACCCGGGATCTTCTCAACTCGGATATGCTGGACTTCTCCCGCATTGCCGACGGCTCCTACGCCATGTTCTGGCAGGACTGTATGTTCATGCCCAACTGGATTGATTCCGGCAAGGTCAACGACCCGGACTATATGCTGGCCGGGGCTCCCGAGCCGAAGCTGGAGGAGGGCCAGATCCTGGGCTTTGGCAGCGTCACCGACATTAACATCAACCTGGTAATCTGCACCACCTGCAAAAACCCGGAAATCGCCCTCCGGTGGCTGGACTATCACTTCTCCGAGGAGGGCTCCATTCTCTGCCAATACGGCATTGAGGGAGAGGGCCTGGCCTATGATAAGGACGGAAAGCCCTGCTATTCCGACTTGATCTCCAACAACCCGGACGGCCTGACCATGGACAGTGCCCTCAACGCCTACGCCATCAACATCAATATGTACGCCAAAAACGGAGCTACCCAGCTTACCGCCTATACAGAGCTTCAGCAGGAGGCCCTTGCGGCCTGGGACGGCCAGCGTCAGGTGACAAAAAGCTCCTTTATCCGGCTCTTTGCGCTAAACTCGGAGGAAACCGACATTGTGCAGAAATACTACACCGACATTTCCACCTATGTCTCCGAGCAGGTGGGCAAGTATCTCATTGGGGACGCTGACATTGACGCCACCTGGGACGAGTACGTCGCCACCGTGGAGAGCATGGGCATTGACCAGGTGGTAGAGGCCTATGTTTCCGCCGGGGAGCGGTATTTCGGAAAGCTGCAGTAAGGAGGCGATACCGTGGAAAATATAGATTTGCGCTTTGACCCTGAGAAGTACACCCTGGAGGAGCTGGTGGCAGAGGCCGCCGACGGCCCCAAAACCGTCCAATACCGCTGCTATCGGCACATTCCCTATGTGAAAAATCCCGTAGACCCGGACTTCCAGAGCCTGAACATCTCCGTGCCCCTTCAGGTAAACGGTGTGCCCCAGCACACCGAACAGGCCCCCATCCTGCTGATGATCGGCGTGGGCGGGTATATGTCCAGCCGAAACCGGGGCGGCCCCAGTGGCCCCGGTGGTCCCGGTGGCCCCGGTGGGCCTGGTGGCCCGGATGGCCCCGGCCCTGACCGCAAGCCCGGCGGCCCCGGCAGCAAGGCCGCCGGCGGGGGCTACCTGGGCCTGGGCGGGGAAAACGGCTCCGGGGACACCAAGGCTCTGGCTCTGGCCTATGGCTTTGTGGTGGTGGAGCCTGGCTGCCGTGGCCGGGACAACCAGTTCCTGGATGGCCGCTACTACGGCAAGGCCCCTGGGGCAATCGTAGACCTAAAGGCTGCGGTGCGGTATCTTCGCTGGAACGAAGGCGTCATTCCCGGCAATATGGAGGCCATTTTCTCCACCGGGGGAAGTGCCGGAGGGGCCCTTTCCTGCCTGCTGGCCGCCTCGGGCAACGCCCCGGAATATCTCCCCTATCTCCAGGCCATTGGTGCGGCGGACACCCGGGACGACATCTCCGGCAGTGCCTCCTACAGCCCCATTACCGACCTGGAGCACGCAGACGGAGCCTACGAGTGGGAATACGGGACGACCCTCTGCCAGGGCAATGAGGGCGGCCCCATGGGATATATTCCGGCGGGCCTGGTAGATCAGACCCTTAGCCGGGAGCTGGCCGGGGAGTTTGAAAGCTATCTGGATTCCCTGCACCTTTCCGGCATCCAGGGCTTTGGGCCGCTTGACCGAAACAACTATCAGGACTACATTCTCCGGGAGTTTTTGATTCCCGCCGCCAACCAGTGCTGGGCGGACTCCACCCCGGAGCAGCAGGAGACCTATTTGAAGGACAACCCCTGGTTCTCCGTAGAGGAGGGAACCTGCCGCTTTACCTTTGCAGACTTTGTCACCCACTGCGGCAGGGCCAAGAGCCTTCCGGCCTTTGATGACTTTGAAAAGCGCATGGCGGAGCCGGATCTGTTCGGCACGGAGACTGTAAAGACCCGGCATTTCACCACCTATGCCCTCCGCCACGACCCCAGGGAAACGGAAACTGCCCTGTCCCCGGAGCTGCTCCAGGTGATCCATTTGATGAATCCTATGGATTTTATCCTAAGCCGGAATCCCGGCTGCGCCCAACACTGGTGGATTCGCCACGGCAGCTGTGACAAGGACACCTCCCTGCCGGTGATCGTAAACCTGGCCACGGCCCTGGACAACGCCGGAAAGAATGTGAACGCCAAGCTGATTTGGGACGGCGGCCACTGCGCCGACGACGACACCGAGGGCTTTATGCGATTTATTCGGGACAATAGCTAGCGGATTGCACGCCTCACCGGGGCCGCCCGGTGAGGCTGCGTTTTCTCCTGGAGCCGGATGATACCAGTGTAGCACAGAAAGCGGTAGATTTCATCCCATTTTTGTCCCACTTTTGTCCCGGATTTGTCCCACTTTTTTCCCACCTATCTCCCGCTTTCACCCCCTGCGGGGCCCCGGCGAAGCCCAGCACAGCGGGTTCGCTGGGGAGAAGGAGGAGCAAGGGAGCGGAGGGAGGGCGACCAAGGGGAGCCCGAACCAAAGCGGACTTTGCGACGACGTGGGGAAGGTGGTGC
>CAVJIP010000087.1:0-16774 GCA_963649625.1 Bacteroidaceae bacterium | reverse complement strand
GGGAAGGATCCCTATGCGGTGGTGCAGCTCCGAAAGGACAACGCCCAGGGGAGCATTTACAACCTGGTGGGATTTCAGACCCATCTCCGCTGGCCGGAGCAGAAGCGGGTGTTCTCCATGATTCCGGCCCTCCGTCATGGGGAATATCTCCGCTACGGGGTGATGCACCGAAACACCTATCTGGATTCTCCCCGGCTGCTGGACAACACCTATGGAGATCGGAACCGGCCCACCCTGGCCTTTGCGGGGCAGATGACCGGGGTGGAGGGCTATGTGGAGTCGGCGGCCTCCGGCCTGCTGGCGGCTTTGGAAATGGGCCGAAGGCTCCGAGATCAGGCGCCGATTCATTTCCCCGGCTATACGGCCATTGGGGCCCTGGCGGCCTATATCAGCGACCCATCCGTGGTGAAGTTCCAGCCTATGAATGTGAATTTCGGGATTATAGACCCCCTGCCCTATAAATTCAAGGGGAAAAAGCATGACCGGTATTTGGAGGTTTCCAGGCGTTCTCTGGAGGCCATTGACAAAATTGCGGCCCGGCTGTAGGGCCCGGGAAAGGAGCGGCGTATGAAGATCATTGTAGATGCCATGGGCGGGGATAATGCCCCCAAGGCCCCGGTGATGGGTGCCATTGAGGCGGCCCGGGCCTACGGGGTGGAGATCGTCCTGGTGGGGCAAAGCGACCAGATTCTGGAGTGCCTGAAGGAGGAGGGTATCGACACCCTGCCCGACGGGGTGGAGATCGCCTTTGCCTCCCAGGTAGTCACCATGTGCGACAATCCCACCACGGTGCTCCATACTTTTCAGGATTCCTCCATGGTGGTGGGGGCGAAGCTCCTGGGAAACGGCGGGGATGCCTTTGTCTCTGCGGGAAACACCGGGGCCCTGCTGACGGTGGCCACTTTGGTGGCCAAGCGCATTAAGGGCATCAAGCGGGCGGCCATCTCCCCGGTTTGCCCCACGGAGACCGGCTCCTGCGTGATTTTGGATGCGGGGGCCAACAACGAGTGCTCCCCGGAGTATCTTTTGCAGTTTGCCTACATGGGCTCCTTTTATGCGGAGAAGTACCTGGGCCGGCCCAAGCCCCGGGTGGGCCTTCTCAACAACGGCTCCGAGGAGACCAAGGGCCGGGCGCTTCAGCGGGAAACCTATGCCCTGCTGAAGGCGGCAGGGGAGCAGGGCCACTTGAACTTTGTAGGCAACGTGGAGGCCCGCCGGGTGCCTCTGGGGGATGTGGATGTGGTGGTCTGCGACGGCTTTTCCGGGAATATCCTTCTGAAAAGCATTGAAGGCACGGCAATTTTCATGGCCCACAAGCTCAAGGAGATGTTTCAGCGGAATGGGGCCTCCAAGCTGGGGTATCTGCTGTGCAAGGGCGGCGTCAATGAGTTTAAGAAGCTGCTGGACTCCCGAGAGGTGGGAGGCTCCATGTTCCTGGGGATTCAGAAGCCGGTGGTAAAGGCCCACGGCTCCTCGGATGCCTACGCCATGCAGAATGCCATTCGGCAGGCGAAGATCTGCGTGGAGACGGGAATCTGCCAAGCCATTGCAGAGAATATGGACAAAATGACGGTGCCCAAGACCAACATAGAAGGATGAGAGGAAGGAATCAGATTGCTGTCGGAATTTGAAGAAAGACTGGGGTATACCTTTCACAACAAGGCTCTGCTCCAAAACGCCCTGACCCACAGCTCCTACGCCAACGAGCACCGCCGGGAGGAGCTTTCCAGCAACGAGCGGCTGGAGTTTCTGGGAGACGCTATTTTGGGCCTGGTGGTGGCGGAGCATCTGTTTCGCACCCACCCGGACAAGCCCGAGGGAGAGCTGACCAAGCTCCGGGCGGAGCTGGTCTGCGAAAAGAGCCTGGCAGAGGTGGCAGGACGGCTGGAGCTGGGCAAGGTGCTGAGGCTGGGCCATGGAGAGAGTCACGGGGGAGGCAGTCACCGGCCCTCTATGCTGGCGGACGCAGTGGAGGCGGTGCTGGCGGCGGCCTATCTGGACGGGGGCATGGAGGTGCCCAAGTCCATTATCACCCGGTTTATTCTGGAAAAGGAACCCAGGGTCTCCGGGAATCAGGACTATAAGACCCGGTTCCAGGAGCTGGTACAGCGGCATCGGGATCAGGTGATCGCCTATGCCCTGGTGGAGGAGTCCGGGCCGGATCACGACAAGCGGTTTACCGTGGAGGTGAGCCTGAACGGAGCCCCGGTGGGCCTGGGCACCGGCAGCAGCAAGAAACGGGCGGAGCAGGATGCGGCCCGGGCGGCCATGGAGCGGCTGTTTCCGGGAAAGTAAAATCATGCGCAGACGGCCTCGCCGTCTGCGTTTTCCCTTGGAGAGGAGAGAGTATGGCCAAAAGACGGATGATTCCCCTGTTTATTCCCCACGCAGGCTGTCCCCAGACCTGCGTGTTCTGTGACCAGCGGAAAATCTCCGGGGCGGACACCCCGGTGACCCCGGAGCAGGTGGCCCGGGAGATCGAGGTCGGCCTTCCAAAAGCGGGGGGAGGCTGTGAGCTGGCCTTTTACGGAGGGAGCTTTACCGCCATGGCCCCGGAGACCCAAAAGCGGCTTCTGGAGGCGGCCCAGCCCTATCTGGGGCCGGAGGGGGTGGGGGCCATTCGCCTGTCCACCCGGCCGGACGCAGTGGACGACCAGGTGTGCCGGAGGCTCCGGGCCTATCATGTAAGCACTGTGGAACTGGGCTGTCAGTCCATGGACGACCGGGTGCTGGCCCTGTCCCGGCGGGGACATACCAGGCAGGACACGGTGTATGCGGTGGAATGCCTCCGGCGGCATGGACTGTCGGTGATTCTGCAAATGATGACCGGCCTGCCGGGGGACACCGGGCGGCAGTCCCTGGAGACGGCCCGGGAGATCATCGCCCTCAGACCGGAGGGCGTGCGAATCTATCCCACGGTGGTGCTCCGGGACACGGAGCTGGAGCGGCAAATGAACCGGGGAGAATATATTCCCCAGAGCGTGGAGGAGGCCGTGGCCCTGTGCGGGGAGCTATATGAAATGTTCCTGAATGCAGAGATTCCGGTGCTTCGGGTGGGACTCAATCCTACGGAGGCCCTTTCCGGAGGTGAAGCGGCGGCGGGGGCCTATCATCCGGCCCTGGGAGAGCTGGTACTGTCGGAGCTATATCTTCGCCGGGCCAGGGCCCTGCTTTTAGAGCATCCGGATATGAAAAGGGCGGTGCTTTCCGTCCATCCCCGGCGAGTCTCCGTGATGGTGGGACAGCACAGAAGGAATTTGGAAAGCCTCCGGCGGACGTTTGGCCTGGAGAGCCTGCGGGTCAGCCCGGAGGCCCAGGGGCTGTGGGATATTTTTCTGGGCCGGGAAGGGGAATCCTGCTGATTTTTCGGCAAAACCCGTTGATTATTTAGAATGCGAATGTTATACTATAGAGTAATTGGGAGAAGAAGTGAAAAGGCAAAGAAAGGAAACGAAACATCTATGAAGGAAAGTAAAACCATGCTGGAGGGCAGCGAGTGGCGGCTGATCCTGCTGTTCACCCTGCCCCTGATGGCGGGAAACCTGCTCCAGCAGCTCTACAATACCGTGGACGGTATTGTGGTGGGGAATTTCGTGGGAGAAACCGCCCTGGCGGCGGTGGGAACCTGTGCGCCTCTGACCATGCTCTTTACGGCCATTGCCCTGGGAATGTCCAACGGGGCGGCGGTGGTGCTGGCCCAGTTCTATGGGGCGGGGCGCATGGAGGAGATGAAAAAGACCGTAGCCAGCGCCCTGATTCTGCTGTTTGCCATGGGAGTGGTGCTGTCGGTGCTGGGCTTTGTGCTTACAGGCTGGCTTCTGAGAACGGTGCTGGGAGTGCAGGACTATCTGCTGCCCCAGGCGGAGCTGTATTTTCGGATATACGCCCTCGGCCTGCTGGCCCAGTTTATCTACAACATTGTGGCGGCCATTCTCCGCTCCATGGGGGACAGCAGCGCCACCCTGTATTTCCTGCTGGTGGCCTCGGTGTGCAACATTATTCTGGACCTGCTGGCGGTGATCGTCCTGGGCTGGGGGGTCATGGGGGTGGCCGTGGCCACGGTGATTTCCCAGATTCTTTCCGCCGCAGTCAGCGTGGTCTATCTGTTCCGCCGGTATACCGCCCTGCGGTTTGCCAAGGGGGAGCTGCGGTTTGACCGGGAAAAGGGCCTGCTGATTCTGAAAATGGGCATTCCCTCCACCCTTCAGCAGTGCGTGGTATCCATGGGCCACATGGCCATTCAGCGGGTGGTCAACCACTTTAACATCACCGCAGGCTACACGGCGGCCACCAGAATCGAGAGCTTTATTCTGATTCCCATTCAGGGCTTCTTTATGAGCATGGCCACCTTCACCGGCCAGAACCTGGGCGGCGGCAAGCTGGAAAGAATCTCCAAGGCGGTCAAGGAGACGGTGCTCATGAGCCTGGTGGTGGTGGCGGCGGTCATCGGCATTATCTATCCCTTTGCCCCTCAGCTGGTGCGGTTTTTCGGCGTCACCGGGGATTCCGGGGACGTGGCCGTGACCTATCTCCGGTTTGTGGCCCTGGCCTTTGTGGTGTTCTGCATTTATTTCTCCATCAACGGGGTGCTCCAGGGCTCCGGGGACGTGGTGTTTACGGCCTTTAACACCTTCTCGGGGCTGATGATCAAGGTGGCCTTTGTCTATCTGGTGGCCTACCTGACCCCCCTGGGCATGGCGGCCATTTGGTGGGGCAATCTGGTCAGCTGGATCTACAGCCTGGCCCTGGCGGCCCTGCGCTATCGCTTTGGCCCCTGGCGCAGCAAGGGCGTGGTTCAGCCCTAGACAGTCGAGCGGCCCAGCTGAATGCAAAAAAGTCGTGAAAATCCGGTTTTTGGTCGGATTTTCACGACTTTGCTTACCATTGCTCCCAGTGTACCCGATCCTCCTCGTAGCGGCTGTCCCTGGGGGCGGTCAAATCCGAGGTGGGATAGCCCAGGGCAATCAGGGAATGGGGAATCACCGTATCCGGCAGCCGGAACAGCTCCCGCTGATGGGCCACCCGATCCTCCTGGGGCCAGGTGCCCAGCCACACGGAGCCGATGCCCAGGTCGTGGGCGCAGAGGCAGATATTCTGGGCGGCAATGGCCCCGTCAATGATCCAGTAGTCCTGGGCCGAGGGAAAGGCCCGGCTCAGATCCCCGCAGACCAGAATCCCCGCAGCGGCCTGCTTCAGCGGATTGGCGGCCCTGCCGTTGGCCTCCGCCATTTTGTCCAGGGTCTCCCGGTTTGTCACCGCCAGAAAGAACCAGTCCCTGGCGTGAACACAGCAGGGGCCGCTCATGGCCGCCTCCAAAATGGTGTGAAGGGTTTCCCGGGAAATGGGCTGCTGGGTAAACTGCCGGGTGCTCCGGCGGGTGAAAATGGCGTCTAATGTGTTCATAATAAACCTCCTGACCTTGGGGGACGGGTTTGCCGCCCGGATAAATCGTTCCCATATGTTCAGTATAAAAGGTTGCTTTGCCCTTGTCAAGACCTGTAAGCCCCTCGACAAGCGGGAAAAAACGTGATACTATGGGGAGGAAACTTATCCCCCCAGGGGGCAGTCTTTCCGGCTTGCCGGACAACAAGGAGGACAATATGGAACAGGATATTTTGGTGATCGGCGGCGGGGCTGCCGGTCTTGCGGCGGCGGCAGCGGCGGCAGAGCAGGGGTGCCGGGTGACGGTGGCGGAGGCCATGGCGGCGGTAGGGGGCAACGGCCTGTTTCCCCGAGGGGTGTTCGGAGTGGACAGCCTGCTCCAGCGGAGAAAACTGGTGTTTGCCGACCCGGACCAAATCTTCACCCGCTGCATGGAGTATTCCCACTGGAAGATCGACGGGCGCATTATCCGCCGGCTGATTGACAAAAGCGGGGATACCATCTCCTGGCTTATGGACAAGGGGGTGGAGTTCTGCGATGTGGTACACCACACCCCCAATCAGGCCCCGGAGGTGTTTCATATCACCAGCCCCCAGGAAAACGCCGGAAGTGTGGTCATTCGGTGCCTGAAGCGATTCTGCCTGGAGCATGGGGTCACGCTCCTGACCTCCACCCGGGGAAAGAAGCTGCTCCAGGCCCCGGACGGCACAGTGATCGGGGCGGTTTTGACCCAAAAGGACGGGACGGAGCGGGAGGTTTACGCCAAACGGGTCATTGTGGCCACCGGCGGCTTCTCCGGGAACCGGGAAATGGTACAGCGGTACTATCCCAACTTCCGCTGGGAGCAGGTGCCTGCCGGAGGAGGAATGCGCCACCCCGGCGACGGGGTTCGCATGGCCCTGGAGGCCGGTGCGGACATTGAGGGGAACTTTGCCATGGAGATCGCCGCCCCGAAAATCAAGGGCTATGCACCTCTGAATCTGGTGCTGGGAAAGCCCTATCTCCTGTGGCTCAATCGCTTTGGCCGCCGGTTTGCCGACGAGGGCATTGTGTATAACTTTGCCATGGCCGCCAATGCGGTGATGGCCCAGCCGGAGAGCCGGGTGTGGGTGGTGTTTACCCAGGCCCAGCTGGACAAGGCCCTGTCCGATGGCCGGGATATGATCGAGCTGATTCACATTGACCCGGACGCAGAGAGCCAGCTTCCCGAGGCCATGGAAAAGGCCGTGGCCGGAGGCGTGATGAAAAAGGCTCAGACCCCGGAGGAGCTGGGAGACTTTATCGGCTGCCGGGCCGGGGCGGTTTCCGCCGCCCTGGAGGAATACAACCGTTTCTGCCGCCAGGGCAGAGACGCACTGTTTGCCAAGGATCGCCGCTATCTTCTGCCCATGGAGGAGGGCCCCTACTATGCCATTGCCGCAGGGGCGGATATGCTCATTACCCACGGGGGCATCCGGGTCAACGAGCGGTTCCAGGCATTGAAGCCGGACTACTCGGTGCTGCCGGGGCTGTATATGGCCGGGGTGGACTTTGGCGGCGCAGATGCGGACGTGTACAATGTGGAGATGAGCGGCCACGGCTTCGGCTTTGCCCTGAACTCCGGACGTATGGCAGGAGAGGATGCGGCCCAGAGTCTCCGCTAAAAAAAGCCCGGCGGGAGAAATCACCGAGGATTTCTCCCGCTGTTTCTGTAAGAAAAGGGGTCAGACCTGCCCAGGGCTGACCTGATGGCGGCGCAGCCAGATATAGGCGATCACGCAGATGATTACCGACAGGAGAGATCCGCAGGCGGTGGCCAGTCCCATGGGAAACAGAGTCTGGGGAAACAGGGCGGAGGTGAGATAGGCCCCGGGAACCCGTACCAGTACAATGGCCAGAATGTTGTGCAGGAAGGAAATGCCGGACTTTCCGCAGGCGCAGAAGTAGCCGCTGAAGCTGAACTGAATGCCCCCCAGACAGCTGTCCCAGATGTAGCCCCGGAGATAGGCCCCTCCTGCCGCAGCCACCACCGCATCCGTGGTAAACAGCCCCACCATAGGCTGGGCCACAAACTGGATGACCACCGCCACCAGAAGGCCCAGGCCCGTGGCGATGATGGTGGCATATCGCAGAGTCAGTACCGCCCGGTCTATTTTCCCTGCACCGATATTCTGGGCCCCCAGGGCCGAGACGGTGGAGAGCATGGAGGAGGGCACCAGGAACATAAAGCTCATGATCTTTTCCACAATGCCCACGGCGGCGGCATCTGTCAGGCCACGGCGGTTGGCGATAATGGTGATGATAATAAAGGCCACCTGAATCAGCCCGTCCTGGGCCGCCAGAGGCAGACCGATTTTCAAAATCTGCCCCATGAGAGGCCGCTGGGGCCGGAAGTCGGCCTTTTTTACGGAAATCCCCATTTTCCGCCGGAGAATCACCGTGAGAGAAAGAATCACGCTGACGGTCTGGGACAGGGTCGTGCCCAGGGCCGCGCCCGCCGGGCCCAGGTGGAGAGGCCCCATAAACAGATAGTCCAGGAGAATGTTTGCCACGCAGGCCACGGCCACAAAGTACATGGGGCTTTTGGAGTCTCCCATGCCCCGAAACACGGAGCTGATAATATTATAGGCCGTAATAAAGGGAATGCCCAGAAAGCAGATGGTCAGATAGGCCCGTGTGCCGGACACTGCCTCCGCCGGGGTGGACATCACCCGGGTGATCGGCCCCACCAGGGCCAGAAGGATCCCGGTCAGCACCAGGGACAGAAGCATAAACAGGGTCACGGTGTTGCCGATATGGCCGGCGGCCTTTTTGTGGTCTCCCGCTCCCACGTCCTGGGCGATGCTTACGGTTGCCCCCATGGCCAGTCCCACCAGCATCACCGTGAGCATATGCATCACCTGGCTGCCAATGGAAACAGCGGTGGTGCTGGCCACCCCTTCAAACTGCCCGATAATAAACAGGTCTGCCATGCCGTAGAGGGTCTGTAAAAAATAGGACAGCAGATAGGGAAGGCAGTAGGTCAGAACGTTTTTCAGCACACTGCCGCTGGTGAGATTTTGTTCCATGGGATATACGCTCCTTTCGGAAATAGTATAACAGACGGGGCCCGAAAATGCAAGGGCAGGCTCCGGGACAGCCCGGAAAGGCAAAAGGGGCCAAGGAGAAACGCCTCCCTGGCCATCCTTCTTTTTGAAGCTATTTGAGCATTTGCTCCAGGGTGTGCCAGCCTAAAACGGCGCACTTGGTGCGGGCGGGCATATGGGAAATGTCCTGGAGGGCGGAGGCCTCCTCCAGCTCCTCCAGCTCCTCCCCGGTGGCCTCGCCTCGAATCATTTTCAGAAACAGCTGCCCCAAATGCAGGGCCTCGTCCTTTTCCTTCCCGATGACCAGGCCCAGCATAATGTCCGCCGAGGCCTGGGAAATGGCGCAGCCCTCTCCCACAAAGGCCCCGTCCACAATGGTGTCCCCCTCCACCTTGAGCTTTAGGGTGATTTCGTCGCCGCAGCTGGGATTTACCCCGTCCAGGCTGAAATCCGCCTCCGGCAGCTCGTGCTTGTGCTCCGGGCGCAGGTTGTGCTCCGTGAGGATCTCGTTGTAAAAGCCACGATTGCTCATAGTCCCATCCTTTCTCTTACCCCGGCCACGCTGGCAATCAGCCGCTCTGCCTCCTCCAGGGTGTTGTAGAACATAAAGCTGGCCCGGGTGGCGGAGCGGGGGCCAAGATGCTGCAGCAGGGGCTGGGCGCAGTGATGACCTGCCCGGACGTTCACTCCGTCCGCCTCCAAAATCTGGCTGACATCATGGGGATGAACGTCCTCAATGGTAAAGGTCACAATGCCGTGGTGGTTGGCGGGATCCGCCGAGCCCAGAACCTGTACATGGGGCAGGGCACCCAGTCCCTCCATGGCCCGCCGCACCAGCTGAAGCTCCCGGGCCTCCATGGTGGGAAAGCCGATCCGGTCTATATAGTCCAGGGCGGCGGCCAGTCCCACGGCCCCTCCGGCATTGACGGTGCCGGCCTCGAATTTATGGGGCAGGTCTGCGTATACCGCCCCCTCCCGGGTCACGGATTCGATCATTTCCCCCCCGGTCAGGAAGGGAGGCATCTCCTCCAGCAGCTCTCTCCGGCCCCAGAGCACCCCGATACCCATGGGCCCCATGAGCTTATGGCCGGAGAAGGCCAGGAAGTCCACCCCCAGGGCCTGCACGTCCACCGGCATATGGGGGGCAGACTGGGCCCCGTCCAGCACCACCACCGCCCCCACCTCATGGGCCCGGCGCACAATGGCCTCCACCGGGCTGACACAGCCCAGCACATTGGACACATGGGTCACGGCCACCAGCCGGGTTTTCGGCCCGATGGCCTGACAGATGGTTTCCTCCGTCAGGGTGCCGTCCCTTTGGCAGTCCATATAGCGGAGGGCCGCACCGGTCTGGCGGCAGACCATCTGCCAGGGCAGCATATTGCTGTGATGCTCCAGAATGGACACCGCCACCTGATCTCCGGGCTTTAGGTGGCTGAGGCCATAGCTGTAGGCCACCAGGTTCAGGCTCTCCGTGGTGTTTCGGGTGAAGATCACATCCTCCGGCCTGGGAGCGTGAATAAACTCTGCCACCTGAACCCGGGCACTTTCGTAGCATTCCGTGGCCTGTAGGCTCAGAGGATAAAAGCCCCGGAGGGGATTGGCGTTGTGGTTGGCATAAAATTCCTCCATGGCCCGGAGCACGCAGGCCGGACGCTGGGCCGTGGCCGCATTGTCCAGATATGCCTCGCGATACCGGCTCAGCAGGGGAAACTCCCCCCGAAGCTCCCGATCCAATTCCGTCATGTCACAGCACCTCCTCAATGGCCGCTCTGGCGGCCTGCACCATGTCCTCCCGGCCCATGGCCTCTCCCAGATGCTCCAGCTTTCCCCGGGACAGCAGCTTCTCCGCCTCCAGGGGAGCAATTCCCCGGGCGGCAAAGTAGAACAGGGTCTCCTGATCCAGCTCGCCGATGGTGGCCCCGTGATCTCCCTGCACATCCTCCTCGGCGCAGAGAATCAGGGGAATGGTTTTGTTGATCACCTGGTCGCCCAGAAGCAGTACATTCTCCTGCTCTCTGCCCACAGAACCCTTGGCGCCGCGATGAAAGTCGATGGTTCCCCGAAAGGTCTTTTCGGCGCTGTCCTTGAGGGTTCCGTCTGCCCGGAGCTGGCAGGTGGTGTTGGGGCCGATGTGGTTGGCGATCAGGTTTACGTCCAGCTTCTGTGTGCCCTGGGCCAGATAGCCCGCCTCATAGCTTAGGCCGCTGCCCCTGCCGATTAGCTCCACCCGACAGCCGGAGTATAAATCTCCCTTGCCCAGATACAGATGGAGCAGCTCCACCCTGGCATTTTCGCCGCAGACACCGCCAACGTCATGGAGCATCTGCCCATGCCGGCCGGGCTCCAGCAGCTCCACCAGATGCACTACGGCATCCTTTTCCACCTGGAGCAGCAGACGAACCGCCGCCTGACTGTTCTGCCTGCCCTGTATATGGGTGTACACCGTCAAACGGCTGCCCACACCGGCGTGAAGGTTCAGAATCACCTCACCCTGTTCCTCTTTTCCGGCGGACAGGCGCACCAGCTCCTCCCTTGTCTCACCGGCCGGGGCATCCAGTGCCCACACCGGCGCATCCGCAAAAATCACGTCTGCACCGCTGCCGGCTCCCGTGGGCAGCCTCGGGGCCTTGGCCGCCGGAACACCTCCGCCGCCCTGGAATATGGGGGTCAGAGCACCTGCCGGGGCCCACTGCACCGAGGCGTTGTTGATTTCCATGCGATTCCAGGTCTTGACGGGCAGCCCGTTGATCTCAATGGTATTGTCCATGGTTTTGTCCTCCTTTCCGGCCCTCATCCGATGCTGCCCTTCATTTCCAGACGAATAAGATTGTTCATCTCCACCGCATACTCCAGGGGCAGCTCCTTGGACACGTTGTCCGCAAAGCCGCTGACGATCAGGGCCTTGGCCTCCGCCTCACTGAGCCCCCGGGACATGAGATAGAACACCGCCTCGTCACTGATTTTGCCGATTCGGGCCTCGTGGCCCACATTGGCGTCCCTGGTGCGAATGTCCATGGCGGGAATGGTGTCAGACCGGGATTGGTCGTCCACCATCAGGCTCTGACAGGACACGGAGGACTTGGAGCCCCTGGCCTCCGGCAGAATGGTCACGCTGCTGCGGAAGGTGCTGATGCCGCCGCTTTTGGAGATGGAGCGGGCGTTCATATAGGAGCTGGTGTTGGGAGCCCTGTGTACCACCCGGGCACCGGTGTCCAGGTTTTGGGTTTCTCCGGCGAAGGTGATGCCGGTGTATTCCATCCGGGCCCCCTCTCCGTTCAGAATGCTGGTGGGATACAAATAGGACACATGGGAGCCGAAGGAGCCGGACACCCATTCGATTCGTCCGCCCTCCTCCACCAGGGCCCGCTTGGTGTTCAGGTTGTACATATTTTTCGACCAGTTCTCAATGGTGGAATAGCGGAGCCGGGCGTTTTTGCCCACATACAGCTCCACACAGCCTGCATGGAGGTTTGCCACATTATATTTGGGAGCGGAGCAGCCCTCGATAAAGTGCAGGTCGGCCCCCTCGTCCACAATAATCAGCGTGTGCTCAAACTGGCCCGCCCCTGGGGCGTTGAGCCGAAAATAGGACTGAAGGGGAATCTCCACCTTCACCCCCCTGGGCACATACACAAAGGAGCCTCCGGACCAAACCGCCCCATGAAGCGCCGCAAATTTGTGGTCGGTGGGCCTTACCAGCTTCATAAAATGCTTCCGCACCATGTTACCATAGGGGCCGGTGAGGGCACTTTCCATGTCGGTGTACACCACCCCCTGGGCGGCTACCTCCTCCCGGACGTTGTGATACACCAGCTCCGAATCATACTGGGCCCCCACCCCGGCCAGGGATTTCTGCTCCGCCTGGGGAATGCCCAGCCGCTCAAAGGTGTCCTTAATGTCCTTGGGCACCTCAGACCACTTGGCCTTCATTTGGGTGTTGGGCCGCACATAGGTGACAATATGCTCCATGTCCAGGCCCTCAATGGAGGGGCCCCACTGGGGCATTTTCGTCTCGTTGTAGATTTCCAGGGATTCCAGCCGGAACTGTTCCATCCAGGCCGGGTCGTGCTTTTCCCGAGAGAGCTGGGCCACGATCTCCGGGGTCAGACCGGCCTCCAGACGGTAGGCATCCTTTTCCTCGTCCCGGATGTCGTAGACGCTTCTGTCAATGTCATCCACAAAGGTTTTTTCTTCCATACGCCCCGTCCTTTCTCAGTCCTGCCGGCTTTCATAGGCGGCGAAGCCCTGGGCATTGATGCGCTCCACCAGGGAGCCGTCCCCGGATTCCACCAGAGTGCCGTTTACCATCACATGGGCCTGGTCTACGGAAATCCGCTCCAGCAGGCGGGTGCTGTGGGTGATAATCAACAGGCTGCCCCCGGAACGCTTTTGATACTCTGCGATGCCCTGGGACACGATTCGCACTGCGTCCACGTCCAGGCCGGAGTCCGTCTCGTCCAGAATGGCCAGCTCCGGCTTGAGCATCAGCAGCTGCAAAATCTCTGCCTTTTTCTTCTCCCCTCCGGAGAAGCCCACGTTCAGGTCCCGCTCTCCGTAGCTCTCCTCCATCTGCAGCACCTCCATGGCTGCCCGCAGCTCCTTCTTAAAGCTCCACAGGGAGACACGCTTTCCGGTACGCTGTTCCATGGCACTGCGAATAAAGGCGCTGACGGTAATACCGGGTACCTCCAGCGGGTTTTGAAAGGACAGAAACAGGCCGTCCCGTGCCCGCTGATCCGGGCTCTCCCGGGTAATATCCTTTCCCCGGAAAAAGATTTTCCCTTGGGTGACCTCATATCGGGGGTCCCCGGCCAGGGTGTAGCCCAGGGTGGATTTCCCGGTGCCGTTGGGGCCCATGAGCACATGGGTTTCCCCCTTGCCAATGTCCAAATCAATGTGGCGGAGCAACTCCTTGTCCTCCACCCGGACGCTGACATCCTCTATTTGCAGCAGCTTATTTTTCATGCTCATCCGTTTCCTTTCTGCGTTTCTGGGTTCGTGCCAGCAGCTCCTGCAGGGTGATGCCGTCCAGGTAGCTGTCTATGGCCTCCTTTAGCCCCTCCCAAAGGGAGAAGGTGATACAGGCGTCTTGCCGGTCACACAGTTCTGCGTCCTCGGCCACACAGGCCACCGGGGCCAGCGTCCCCTCGGTACACCGAAGAATTTCTCCCACCCGGTACTGAGCTCCCCGGCGGCGGAGCCGATAGCCGCCGCCTCGCCCGCTGGAGGCCTCCACCAGTCCGTCCCGAACCAGCGCCTTCATAATGCTTTCCAGATATTTCAGGGAAATCTCCTGTCGGGCTGCGATTTCCTTTAGGGGAATATATTGGCCGTTTTCCTGGGCCAGCAGGTCACACATGACCCGAAGGGCGTATCTTCCTCGTGTTGAAATCAGCATAGTCTTCCCTCCCGAGGACAATAATACACCTATTGACCTACTATGTCAATAGGTGATTTTGCAAATCGAAAAGGGGCCTTCTCCGTGGCGCCTGAGAAAGCCCCTTATTGTCAATCTGCCTGGATCAGTCGCTCTCCACAGCTGGGACAGGAGAAGCCCTTCATCAAGGTGTCCTCGTCCACGGCAAAGCGATCCCCGCACTGGGGACATTTGACCTCATAGAGCGGCGTTTCGCTGCCGTCATAGTATTCATCCAGGCCCAGCCGCTCCCCGTCGGGGCCGACCTGATAGTCCTCCTCTAGGTCTGTCAGCAGCTCCAGCTGATCCTGCACCGTATCCAGGGTCTCATTGAGACCGTCCACCACGGTGCCCATGCTGTAGACCTGGTGGCAAAGCAGGGAAACCGTGTCGGCCAGCTCAGAGAGGAGCCGCTCCTTGGGATTGTTCCAATCCAGGCCGGTTTCCTGCTTTAGCTGCTGGATATAGGCCGCCTGCTCCTCCAAGGTCATCAGCCCTTTGCCCGCTCGAGATACTCGCCGGTGCGGGTGTCAATGACGATTTTGTCTCCCTCATTGATAAACAGAGGCACCTTGATCTCTGCGCCGGTCTCCACGGTGGCGGGCTTGGTCACGTTGGTGGCGGTGTCACCCTTGAAGCCGGGATCCGTCTTGGTGATTTCCAGGGTCACAAAGTTGGGAGGCTCCACAGAGAACACGCTGCCGTTGTAGCTGAGGATGGTACACTCCTCGTTTTCCTTGACGAACTTGAAGCCATCCCCCAGCTCAGACTCGTTGACCGCAGTCATCTCATAGGTTTCCATGTCCATGAAGTAGTAAATGCCCCCATCGTTGTAGGAGTATTCCTGCTTCTTTCTCTCAATAAAGGCGGTGGGGTACTTGGCGGTGGGGTTGAAGGTGGTCTCTGTGACGGCCCCGGTCATGACGTTTTTCATCTTGACCCGGACAAAGGCTGCGCCCTTACCGGGCTTGACGTGCTGGAACTCGACGATCTGCATGACCTTGCCGTCCATATCAAAGGTTACGCCATTTCTAAAATCACTGGCTGAAATCATTGGTATTCCTCCCTAGTTTCTCATACGCCGCAAAAGCGACATAGCTTTTGGATTATATGCCTTTATTTTATCCTATTTGCGCCATAATTGCAAGTGTTCCGGGAAATGTTCCGCTATCTTTTTCGTTTTCTCCGGCCCAAAGCGATAAAGGGCAGCTCGATTCCATAGCGGAGAACCTGAAAGGGGTTGGAAAAATGGATGGGCCGCACCAGAACGGAGGTCACTCCTGCCAGATTTCCCCCCAGAATATCCGTAAAGGTCTGATCTCCGGCCATGGCCGTTTCCTGGGGAGACATACCCTGCTGGGCCATGGCCCGGCGAATGCCCTTGGGATTGGGCTTTCCGGCCCGCTTGATCCAGGGAAGGCCCCATTTTTGGCAAAAATCCGGAACCCGGCGGCTTTTCCGGCTGTTGGACACCACCATCACCGAGACATCGGAGGCCCGCAGAGTCTGGAGCCAGTCCAGAAATTCCCGGGAGGGCTCCGAGACGGTATAGGCCACAATGGTGTTGTCAAAGTCCAAAAGCATCAGACGAATGCCCTTTTCCCGGAACCATTCCGGCTTCAAGTCGGTGATGGAATCCACCTGCACATCGGCCAGCAGGGGACAGGCCATGCAATCACGCCCTTTCATATTTTCCCGTTTTGACACATAAGCTCTGTCAGCGGAACTATCTTAACAGGAGGGGTGTCCCTTGTCAACGGTTCTTTGCCCCACCACTGCGGAAATCCCCCGGGGATGTTTTCTGGCGGACTGTGCCGTTTCCGGGGGCAACCTTGCCGAGTGCCTTGCCGGCTTTCTCCGGGCCTCCGGAGGAAGGCTCTGCCTGCGTCTGGCCCCGGTGTATATGGATTTCGCCCTGCCCTGCCCGGAGGGCACCGGCACCGCCCTGACCCTGGAGGCCCTTCGGGGGTTGTATCAGGGCCAGAAATGCCACTTCTCCCAGGCCCTTTGCACGGAGTATTTTTCCTATGTGCGCCAGGAGCAGGCCCATGTGGTGCTGTTTGATTCTCTGGAGAGCCTCCGGCGGAAGGCGCAAATGGCCCGCTCCTGTGGGGTTCCGGCCCTGCTGGTGGAGGATCCACAGCTCCGCCGGGCCCTGGAGGACTGCGAGAAAAGCACCCCACCGAGGTGGGGTGCCAAAACGCATATCGAAAAGAATCAATAATACTTTTTCTTGTTGTTTTTACGGGCGGCTTCAGACTTCTGCTTACGCTTCAGGCTGGGGCTTACATAATGCTCTCTTTTCTTAACCTCAGCGATAACGCCATCCTTCGCACAACTGCGCTTGAATCTCTTGAGCGCACTCTCCAGAGACTCATTTTCTTTGACGCGGATCTCAGACATTGTTTTCCCTCCCTCCGATGCACCTCCGGGAAGATGCTTTAAGGGCCATTCGATGGCTTTTTTTATTATATGCAAGGAAACCGGAAATGTCAAGAAAAAATTCTGAGGGAATGGGGTACAATTCGCCGCCGGGCCATTACTTGATAATCAGGTTAATGAGCTTTCCGGGCACCACAATGGTCTTTCGTACCGCTCCGCCCAGGTTGGCCAGCTGCCGCTTTACAATATCCGTCTCCAGAGCCGCCGCCAGGGCCTCCTCCTGGGACAGGCCCGCCGACACCCGCATGGTGCCCCGGAACTTGCCGTTGACCTGGATGGCCATGTCGATCTCTGCATCCACGGTCTTTTCCTGGTCATAGGAGGGCCAGGGAGCCACGGAGCAATAGCCCGGGAAGCCATGCTTCTGCCAAAGCTCCTCGGCGATATGGGGGGCAAAGGGGGACAGCAGGGTCAGCAGGGTTTTCAGCTCCGCCCGGTTGCAGCCGGTCTGGCCCATGGTGTTTAC
>CAVJIP010000086.1:0-13295 GCA_963649625.1 Bacteroidaceae bacterium | reverse complement strand
ATCAGCATGGAGGGAGGTGAGACCTATGGAGCAGCTGCCAGCTGCCGTCTGAGATTCTTCTATTTTTCAAAGGATCGAGTATATTATGGAACACTTATATCCAAAATTCAAAACAATTCATATCCAAGGTCATCCTGTTAAAGTCAAGTATTCCGCAGTCAACAACACTGATACACTGCGGGCAATTCAGAGTATTATACTCTCTGAAACAGGTGACTTGCAACTTTTTGCGAAAAAATCCGATTTCTCTGATAATGCGTATACAACAGCCCATAGAGCGGACTGATTTACCTTAACACTGGAGGAATCGGAATGAACGAGAAAACTCGTGTGGTTTGCCTATATCGTGTATCCACATTGGGACAGGTTGAAAAGAATGATATTCCAATGCAGCGGCAACGCTGCCGTGAATTTGCCGCGGAGCAAGGCTGGACCATTATAAAGGAATTTTCTGAAAAGGGTATTTCCGGCTACAAGGTATCCGCAAAACAGCGAGATGCCATCCAAGAGATTCAAAAAGAAACGCTTGCCGGAACCTTTGATATTCTCCTTGTTTTCATGTTTGACCGTCTGGGTCGTAAAGATGACGAAACACCTTTTGTGGTGGAATGGTTTGTGAAAAACGGTATTCAGGTATGGAGTGCAGAGGAAGGTCAGCAGCGGTTTGATACCCATGTAGACAAACTTATGAACTATATTCGCTATTGGCAAGCCTCTGGAGAAAGCTTAAAGACGTCGATCAGAACCAGTACCCGCCTACGTCAGCTTACCGAAGAAGGGCACTATACGGGTGGTTCTGTCCCCTTTGGCTATACTCTGGTTGAAAAAGGACGAATTAACAAGCGTGGAAAAGCCGTCTTTGATCTCGCAATCAATCCATCAGAAGCTGAAATTGTGCAGCTTATTTTCGACCTGTATGCCAACGAAGGATACGGTTCTCAGCGTATTTCCCATTTCCTGTTCCACAAGGGCGTTATCGGGCGTTCTGGTACCAATATTCCCAACACAACCATTAACCGCATCCTCAAAAATGTCATGTACACAGGTGTCATTAAGAATGGTCCTGCCCGTTCTGAGCCAATTGAAGAACTGCGAATCATTCCCGATGATCTCTTTAACCGTACTCAGCAGATAATGGTTTCCCGCCGGCAACATCGCAATGAAGTTCCATTGAATAGTGCCGGTTCTTCCCTCTTAGTCGGCAGAGTTTTCTGCGGGCATTGTGGGAATCGCTTAACACTCACCACCTCTGGAAAGACCTATGTCCGAAAGAACGGATCAGTCTATCATCAAACCAAGGTTCGTTACCAATGTCACTACAAGGTACGCCATCCCGGAAACTGTGATGGTCAATCTGGCTATGGTCAAAAGAAGCTAGATAGTATTGTTGATGAAGTAATACATCAACAGCTAAATCAGCTAAAAGCCTGCTCTAAGGCAGACCTTTTGTCGCAACGCCATCAAAAAGGATTATCTCTTTCCCAAGCAAAATGTATGGCAGCAGAAAAAGCTCTACAGCGCAGCCAGCAGGACGTGGATGACTTGCGTCACGAAACACTGAAGGTTATTCGGGGTACAAGTAAATTTAGCCAAGAGCTGTTATCCAGCTTGTTGGATGAAGCTACTGAAAAGGCACAAGAAGCACAAGCACAGTTAGAAACATATCAAAAGGAATACCAGTCCCTTCTGGAATCTTCCTCTGGCTTAGAGCAGGAATACCATCAAATTCTCTCCTGGGCTGATCTATACAATCATTGTTCCATTGCAAAAAAGAAAATGATCGTATCACAGCTGATTAAAGCAGTTTATGTCCGGCGGGATTATGAGATTACAGTAGAGTTCAATATATCCTTCGATGATTTTCATACTTTGGAATATCACGAAAAAGCAGCACCATAGCGTGCTGCTTTTCTTTTAGCTACAAAATAAAAAACGGGAAAACCCACATACCTGTAGATTTTCCCGTTTGGTGGACCCAAGGGGGATCGAACCCCTGACCTCCAGATTGCGAACCTGGCGCTCTCCCAGCTGAGCTATGGGCCCCTATTCTCTTGTTTTTCTCTTTTGGGGGGCATATATCTGCCCCACATGGGCTCCCAGCTGAGCTATGGGCCCCTATTCTTTTATTTTTCTCTTTTTGGGGGCATATATCTGTCCCACATGGGCTCCCAGCTGAGCTATGGACCCATGTGCAGGAATCATTCTAGCACACGGGCCCGGATTCGTCAACAGTTTTTCGCCGGAAACTCGAAAATCCTCCTTCGGGCTTCAGGCCGCTCCCAATGCGGCGGGGATTATTGTAGCAGCCGGGCAGCAATCTCCCGCTGGGTCTGGGCCTCGAACTCGAAGCCCTCCCGCCGGAAGTCCTCTGCGATCTCTCGGTGCATTGCGGCGGCCCGCCGGTTATCCCCCTGGGCCTTGTAGCACCAGGCCTTGCAGAACTTCCCGTCCGCCAACTCCGGGTGCAGAGCCAGGGCACGGTCTGCGTAGGCCATGGCCTCCTGGTATCGCTCCAGCTGGCGGCTGGCATCGCTGGCGTGGATGTTCAGCTCCCAACTCTCCGGGAATCGTTCCAGGCCCTGACTTGCCAAGCTCAGAGCGGCGGCATAGTCCTTGCAGTGGAGCTCCGCCACCACCATCAGTATCCAGCTTTCCTCCTGTTCCGGGTGCTGCTCCAGCTGCTCCTTTTGCTGTCGAAGTCCCTCTGCCGCTTGACCTGTCAGGGCCAGCAGCCGAAGCCGCTGCTCTCTGGTGCGGCGGCACATATCCGGGTCAATTTCCGCCCCCTCCTGGATGGCCCGGTCAAACCAGTACAGGGCCTTTTCCTGGCAGTCCATCATCATATACTGGTAGACAATTCCAAAGGTGCGAAGGTCGTCCATGGAGTAGGCACCCCGGTTTGTCAGGGCCTGAAACTCCTGCTCCGCAGTCACAAAATTCGCCGTGGTTCGCTCCGCCTCATAGCGGGAGGCCAGCCGCTGGGCATAGTTTTCGTAGGCCACGGCGGCATTCCGGAACAAATCGTCTACGGTCACACAGTAAAACTGGGCAATCTCCGGCAGCTTCATCACATCCGGCAGGGTGATGCCGGTTTCCCACCGGGAAATCGTCTGGGCGCTGACACCCAGCGACTCTGCGGCCTGCTCTTGGGTCAGCCCTTTGGCTAGGCGAAACTTCTTCAAATTTAAGGACAGCGTTTCCATAGAATCCTTCCCTTCTTTTATCTTGGACGTCCTGGAGCTATGATACAATACCGGGCCGATTCCGTCCATGTCATATTTGAGGAAGGGACTCGCAGTCTCTGCCCTTTGCCCCTACAGCCGCAACCTTTCTTACTGTCCTTTGATTTTGGCAAGAAGGCCGCTCCACAGCCGCAGCAGCAGCGGCTCTCGTCTTTCCGTGGCCACCTGGGGAATATGGGGAGAATGCTCCATAAAATAGGCCTGGGAATCCAGAGCCTCTGTGCCATGCTTTCTGCAGTAGGAGCCATCGGAAAGCATAAAGCTGGCCTTGGCGGTGTCCCGCAGCTGGGTATCCAGCAGGTTCTTTAGCCGCTCCTTGAGGGCGGGATCATAAACGGGACAGGCAATCTCCACCCGCCGATTTAGGTTCCGGGTCATCAAATCCGCAGAGGAAATGTATACATTCTGCTCCCCTCCACGGCCAAAGAGGTAGATTCGGGCGTGCTCCAGAAAGCGCCCCACCAGGCTGACCACCTGGATATTTTCCGTATAACCGGAAATTCCCGGCAAAATGCAACAGATTCCCCGAATAATCAGCCGAATCTCCACTCCCGCCCGGGAGGCTTCACAGAGCTTATCCATAACCTCCCGCTCGGTGACGGAGTTGGCCTTGATGCAGATATAGCCCTCCTTTCCCTTCCGAATTTGTCCGTCGATCTGCTCCAGCAGGGTGTCCTTGATGCCCTGGGGAGACACACTCAGGGCCCGGTACGCACCGCTTAGCTCATTGACCAGCATATTTCGGAAGAATCGCACCGCATCCTCTCCGATCACCTCCGAGGCTGTCATAAAGCACAGATCCGTATAGGCGGTATTGGTCTTTTCGTTATAGTTCCCGGTGCCGATCTGGGTGATGTAGTGGAGCCTGCCCCGGCTTCGCAGGGTAATCAGACATATCTTGCTGTGGCACTTAAAGCCCTCCATCCCATAGATCACATGGCAGCCGGCACTCTCCAGAGTTTCCGACCAGGCCAGATTGTTCTCCTCGTCAAACCTGGCCCGCAGCTCCATCAGCACCAGCACCTCCTTGCCGTTTTCTGCGGCCCGGCAGAGGGTGTGGGCAATACGGGAGGAGGTGGCCAGCCGATAGATGGTGATTTTGATAGAGAGCACATTGGGATCCTCCGCCGCCTCACTGAGGAGCTTCAGGAAAAGCTCCGCAGAATCATAGGGGTAGTATAGCAGCTGATCCCGCTTTTGAATCTGGGAAATCAACCGCTGCTCCCGGCTCACATCCTCTGGCCATCGGGGAATGTAGGGCCGGTATTTTAGTCCGGCGGTCACGTCCTGAGGCAGGTCATTGGTCAGAGCGGTAGTATACTTCATATTCAGGGGACAGGTGTCCACAAATATCTGATGCCGTGACACCTGCACCAGCTCCGCCAGCCTGGAGCGGAAGGGCTCCTGCACCGGTCTGTCCAGCTCCAGCCGCACCACGGAAAGGTTGTCCCGCTTTTTCAGCAGCTTTTTGATCTGTCGGCGGAAGTCCTCCTCGTTGTCCTCAAACTTCTCATCGTCGAAGCTGATGTCCGCATTTCGGGTAACGCACAGCACGCAGGACTCCCGAAGGGCGTAGGTGCCAAAGAGCTTGGGCAGCCAGTGCAGCAGCAGGTTCTCCATGCGGATATACCGTCCGCCCTTCTCCGAAAGCAGCAGGTAGGGGGGAAGGGCATCCGGCAGCGGCACCAGACCGATGGCCCAGCGGCCCTTTTTATCTTCCAGCAGAGCGGCCGCATGGAGCTTTTTCCCCGCCAGGTGAGGCACCGGGTGGCGGGGCCCCACAATAATAGGAGAGAGCACCGGCATCATGCTTGTCCGGAAATAGCGGTTGGCCAGCTTCAGCTCTCCGGAGCTTAGCTGGGACATCTCCACATCCTCAATGCCCTTTGTCTTCAGCTCCTCCATCAGAGCCTGATAGGTCTGCTTTTTCAGGGCAATCAGACCGGGAATCGTGGCATAGATCCGCTCCAGCTGCTCCATAGCCGTCCACCCGGTTTTGTTGTCCACCTCCCCGGGGGAGACTCGGGCAATGTCAAACAGACTTCCCACCCGCACCATAAAAAACTCGTCCAAATTGCTGGAGAAAATCGAGATAAATTGCAACCGCTCCAGCAAGGGCACGGAGTGATCTGCCGCCTCCTCCAGCACCCGCTGGTTAAAGCGGAGCCAGCTCAGCTCCCGGTTTTGGGTATAGGGATATTCTCTGGTGTATTCAGGTGCTTTTGCCATCTGTAATCATTCCTCCCACCATATCCGCCGTATCCGGTGTCCTAAATCAGTACGTTTCCCCCTCCAGTTGGGCCCGGCAGTCCTCCAGGCTGGCCTTGGCCTCCGGGGAAAGCTCCGGGTAGGTGTGGCAACAGTCCTCCAGGGTAGATAGCACCAGCTGAGACACCAAATACCGGGCATACCACTTTCGGTCTGCCGGAATCACATACCAGGGGCAGCTCTGTGTGGCGGTTTCACTGATGACCTTACTATAAAGGGCCTGATAATCCTCAAAGAGAACCCGATCCCGCAGGTCGTCCATGGAGAACTTCCAGTTCTTTGCCGGGACGTTGATTCGCTCTAAAAACCGCTCCTTCTGCTTTTCCTTGGAAACGTGCAGGAATATTTTTACCACACGATAGCTGTTGTTGTAAAGATAGTCCTCAAAGTTCCGAATCTGCCCATACCGCTTTTTGAAAAAGTCCTCTTTTTTGTCCTTTAGCACCCGGGGAGCCATTCGGTAGGTTTGCTGAAGGTCATGGATCTGCACCGCCACCACGTCCTCATAGTAGCTGCGGTTAAAAATCGCAATACTCCCCCGAGGCGGCAGACAGCGATTGACCCGCCAGAGATAGTCATGGCTCAGCTCCTCCTTGCTGGGCTGCTTAAAGCTGTGTACCTCCACTCCCTGGGGATTTAGCCCCGTCATAACGTGCTTGATCACGCTGTCCTTCCCGGCCGCATCCATGGCCTGGAGCACCACGATTAAGCCCTCTCGGCCATCGGCAAAAAAGCCGTCCTGCACCTGGGCCAGCCGTGCGATATTCTCTTTGGTCTGGGTCAGGCAGTATTCCTTGCGCTCCTCGGTTTTCTCCACCGTGGTGTCCAGCTTTTCCAGGCTGCACCGCTGGGTACCGTCAAAGCGGTATAGCTTCTCTTTCATGGAAACCCTCCTTGCACTGCTTTTTTCGCCGGCCTCAGCCGGAAAATATAGTTACTTTTTCTTTTTGGACTTGCTTGCCTTCTTGGGTCTGTCCTTTTTCTGCTTTTTCTGAGGTGCCTTCCTGGGAGCCTTGCTCCGCCGGGCCTTCTTTTCCCTTTTCTGCTTGTCCATGGTGCCCGGTATTTTCTTTCCCAGAGCACGAAAGACCCTGCGGCAGGCCAGGGGCGCAAAGAGGCTCCGGGCCGTGTATGCGGTGATGAGAAAGCGAATCCCATCCCACTGAACCGTAATCAGCACCGGCTCCGCCATCCAGTGGCGGCAGAGGCAGGCCAGGGCCTCCGGGGTGTGCTGCAAACGCACCAGCCGCCCCTGGGACTGTAAAATCTCGGTGAGCTTCTCCAAGGTGATGGCCTTCCGCAGGGTACAGCGTCTGGCTCTGCGGGTGATTCCCAGCAGATGCACCGCACCCCAGCCGGTGGATACCCCCTGAAAGCTGCGGCCCCTGCTGTGGCTTCCGGCGGGAAGTGCCATAATGCTGCCGTCCTCCAGCCTTTGGGTTTGCCCCAGCAGCACCCTTCGGATTTCCTTTAAGCCCTCGTCCACCCTTATGCGCCCTCCTTTTGTGTTGTGGTCAGCTTTTTGGCCATCTCCGTCAGATTCTTCTGGATGCCCTCGGATAGAGCATACAGGGCGAAGGCTCTGCCCTGATTATCCGTCCAGAGCAGCATCTGATTTTCTTCCACCTCACAAAGGGTGCCGGAAAAGGTTCCCACTGTTGTGCCCGTCTGGGTCACGCCCTCCCCGTCTCCAAAGCAAAGAGAAATCAAATCCTCCACGGAGTAGCTCTTTGTGACCATCAGGCCCCATTTTCCCCCGTCTCCACGGAGCCCCAGAGAGGCGTAGTCCTCCGTTTCGCCGCCCTGCCAGCTTCCCACCCGGCTCTCCAAAAGCTCTACCCCGTCGCCCAGGGTGATCTCCCCTACCAGTGCTGTCACCTCAGACATGCCCGGAATCTCCGTGGCGGGAATCTCAAAGGCACCCGCCTCTCCGGCGGACACCGAGACCCCCAGCTCCTCCGTCACCGTCACCGACAGCCGGAAGCCATAGCCCTCCGTCAAATCGTACAGGAACAGCTGGGTATCTCCGGGAGCCAGCCCGGTCAGGCTGTAGGTGCAGCCCTCCTCTCCATAGCTTGGACCTTCCACGGACAGAAGTGTGCTGTCATAGCCCATCAAGCTCCAGTTTCCGTCCAAGCTGTCTACATACAGGTCGCATTCGCTATCCTCCGTGGTATACCAGGCACAGGAGGCCTTTCCCTCCTCGCCCGCAGTACCGCCGGCGGGATGCTCCACATAATTTGCTTCCAGCACCTGGAGTTTTCCCTTTTCCGTGGTTCCCAGGGACAGGTTCAGCTGAAAGCTGGTATCATAGGGCGCACTGTCCCGGCGGCAGGAAAAGGACACCGTGCCGCTGGCAAAGTCCTGCCCTGTCACGGAAAACGTCGCCTTGCTCCCTTTGCCCCCGTCCAGACGCTCCACCTGAATCAGTCCGTCCTCCGTCCCGGCGAAGGCCCAGGAATATCCCGCCTCCGGCGCATTCTGGAGGGTCACTCGGACGCTGCCGTTGCCCCTCTCCTGAAAGCTGTATGGATGGGCGGAGCCCTCTCCTCCCTGGCTGCTGCCGCAGGCTGCCAGCAACGCAGACAGCATCAGCGTGACCAGTAACACAAGCCATTTTTTCACGCTATATCCTCCTTGATGCAGGTTCGAGCCGGAAAAACCGGCCCGAACATGAACGCATACAGTTAATTCCCCGTCCCGGTGTCGGTGGTGTCGGTGGTATCTGTGGTATCCGTGGTTGCGGCGGGGGACACAGCAGGTGTCTCCTCCACCGGCGGCTCCACATACTTCGGCTCTACCACAAACTCGATCACCGTCTGTACCGTCGGCACCTCATTGCTGGAGACGATCACCCGGTAATACAGCTCCGTTCCCACTCCGGAGGAATACTCATTGACCGCCCGGAACCGAAGAACGCCGTCGCTGCTGGTGACTACCTCCGAGGCATTGGTGGTAAAGCTGTCCTTGAACTTCTCCACCCGATAGGTATATCCATCGCTGGAGCCTGTGACCTGAGGCGTAATCACTACCTCCTGGCCGCTTTCCACCAGCTGCCGCTGGGTTTCGCTTTCCACCACGATCTGCTCCTGGGTGCCGTTGGTGGTGTTGGTGGTAACGGCGGTGAGCCGTACCTGTACGGAGTTAAACACAGGGATTACACCCGAGCCGCTCCAATCCTGTAGATTGCGCTGGTAGCCGATTCCCTCCCCTGTGGTGCTAAGGGTAATGCTCATATCCCGCAGGGTCAGGTTCGCAGCGTTTCCGGCCCCATCGGTGGGATTCAGCTTCAGCCAGCGAACCTCCTTTACATCTGCTATCAACATCTCCACCGTTACGGTGCTGCCGGACTGGAAGGTTCCGCCGTCTGCGTATTCCAGGATGTCATTGATGGTCAGCTCTCTGATGGCATCGCTGGTATTTCTATAGTTGATTACCATTCCCACTGCGCCGCTGGCGTTTTCCGCCACAGCAGGAACGTCCTTGACCTCCGGCACCGTAAAGCTCACCGTCAGCTTGCTTACCTTGCCGGTTCCATCCTGGTTTCCGTCTGTCCGCTGCATGACCTGGTCGCCTGCTCCAGCCACCAGGGTCGCACCGTAGGCGAAGCTGAAGTTGCCGGTGCAGTAGTCGCTACCGCTGGCATAGTCCGTTTCATAGGCCGAGGCAATGGCAGAGGCGATGCTGACCCCGTTCCGGGTGCTGTGCCCGGTGCCCCGAATCTTGATCCCTGTGATTTCCTTTACATAGGACTCGTTAAAGGTCAGCTCTACCAGCTTGCCCGCTCGCAGCTCCGTCCAGTTTTGATCTGTCAGGTAGATAAACTGGGACTCATACTCCTGGCCGGAAACATCGTTTGTGGTGGTATAGCGCAGGGCTACCGCCACATCATCCGTCTCCGGGGTCAGGTGGAGGGCGTTTAGGTTGTCCGCAAAGGCCAGGGTCACCACCTGCTTAAACTGGGCGGTATTGGGGTTGGCCTCCGGGGCCTTGCTCACATAGCTTGCCGCAGGGTCCAGCCCCGAGAAGCTCACATAGTAGGTGTTGACCACCACGCCGGAGCGCACCTGCTGCACCACCGCATAGTCAATGGGCACCGTGCCTGTGGCGTTAAGGTCCTCATAGTAGGCGCTTAGGCCCAGCTTGTTGAGGGTGTCTATACTGGAGGCGGACACGTCCTTTACATAGAACATATTCCGTCCATTGCTCTCTCCAAGGGTCATTGTGGCTGCGCTGCTGCTGAATCCGCCATAGATGCGGCTATACTCCGCAGTGGCCGTCATCACGACCCCCTCCAGATCCGATGCGCTTTCGCTGTCGCTGGTGTACACATAGATATTCAGGGTATCGTTGGCAGAGCGAGGCAGCCGGGAGGTCACGGAGGAGATCTGTCCCTGGGCAGAATCCGACCACTCCACGTTGTTCTCCGTAAAGTCAATGCTCAGGGTCTGCATCTGATTCATCGGCAGATTCATGCTATATCCGCCGGTTTCGGCATTGGTGCTGCTGCACAGGGTTTTCGCTTTCTGATCATAGACCCACTGGTATTCGTTTTCCTTATTGATGATACGCTTTCCCCCGCTGCCTGCCAGGGACACATATACATTTTTGATGTTCCAGGTGGTGGCCACCTTACTGCGTGCCTCCAGCGTGATCCGCAGAAGCTGAGAAATGTCCTCGATTGCCAGGGTGAAGCGATCCGTTTTTCCGGCCCGGAACATCAGCCCGGTATCGCTCTCCACACCGCCAGGCCAGGTGTACTGCCCCAGGGTCTCTCTGGATCCGGTTTTCTTCTCCTGGCCGTCATAGGTGTACATGGCATCCACCAGATTGTAGGTGACTGTCTTGAGGGCACCGTTGCTGTCGTAATATTCGATAATGCCATAGAGCTGCCCCGTGAACTGCGGATCCGTCACATCCGTCCCCGCCGCCACATTATAGGCCTCGGTGGTAATGGCAAATTCCAGATTCACCGCATAGCTGCTGGACTCGATCTGATAGGTCTTTACCATTTCGGACTCTGCCCGGCCCCGATACCCGGGGGTGTCGCTGCTGGCGCTCTCGTCCTGGTAGTTGATGTCAATCCAGCCCACATTGTCCACCGACCACTGGCGGGACACCGCCTCGCTGGTCTGCTTCCGAATGGAGATGGAATCAATTTTCAGCTTATCAAACACATCGCTCTTGGAGGAGGTATCATCCGGCAGAATCTTGACCGCCGTCACCTCGCCCATGTCCCGGTTGGTGTTGATGGTAAACTCCTCGGTGTAACCGGTGCGGAAGCCATCGGAGGACAACTGCTGATTGGCCAGCACATAGGCGCTTTTTCCGTCCTCAAATACCAGCTGGAAATAGAACTGGTTCTTGGAGCCGCAGTCTCCGTCCCCGGCACTGGTCACCTGATCATCGCCTACCTCCACCGCTACGGTATAGGTATACCGGCTCTTGGCGAATTTCCCCAGGCTCTGGGCCACCTCATAGCTCATGGAATACCGATGCTCCGACCAGTCGCCGGTGTCCGTATCCACCACGGCGGTCTTATCCGAGGTGAAGTCCACCCCTACTGCGTCCTGGCCGCCGTCCACATAGATGCTCTGCTCCAGCTTCAGCAGGCTGGTGCCGGTGTATTTCCGGGAATACCGCCGATCCGAGGTCTGTATGCCGTCGCTGATGGAGTTCCACTCCGCCGTGCGCATCTCCAGCTCCTCCAGCTGAATCAGCTCGAGCCCCTTGGCCTGCCAGTCGTCAGAGCTCTTGTTTACGAACTTGGCCCCGGTAAACTGGCTGACATCCTTCAGGGCCACGGTAAAGCACAGGGTGCCACCGCTTTTTGTTCCGGCCCGGTACATAAAACCGGAATTGACCCCCGGCCACTGGCCGTAATAGCTGCTCACTGCGCTGGACACACTGATGGCCTCGCTGGTCTGGCTCTGTCCTGCGGTGTCGCTATAGCTCAGGGTCATGGTCAGCTCACCGGTGGTTCCCGCCATTTCCGCAGTGTCCGTATGGAGCATCACCAGATACCGCTCCGTGCTGTCCTTGGGCAGCAGTCTGGAGCCGTTTTCATAGTCCTGCAGCAGGATCTCCGTGCCGCTGTTTCCCTTGCTCACCGGCCGAATGGTGGTGCCGGTGGTGGAGGGCGCACGATAATAGCTCAGGGGTGTGCCCTCAAAGGTAAGGTGCAGCATGGTACCCTCAATGGCCGCAGTCACCGTGGTCGTCTCCCCATCATACACTGAAAAGCCTATAATGCTCAGTAAATCATCGTCGCTGCCGGTTCCCGTGGGGTTGACGCTGCGGTTCTCCCCCTCCGGGGCGCTCCCGGTGGTAATGCCGGTGACGGCCTTGGCCGCATCCGTTCCGTAAATCAGGCGCACGGAGGTGAGAGAGGCCATATCCGGCATGGCTGCCGCCAGGGCCACCGTATCTCCCTCCTGGGCGATACCCGACACATTTTCCGTCCCCGATGCGCCCTTTGCCAGAGCATAGGCCACCACATTGGTGGCAAAGGGGAGATAGCTCTCCCGGGTCGCCCCGTAAATGTCCTGATAGCGCACCGCCACCGCCGCACACTCCCCAAACTGGGAGGCGTACAGGTTCTTCCCGGTGACATTGGCCAGGGTGCCGATGCCTGCGCCGTAGGTGTCGGCAATATCCATCCGCAGCACCCGGTCATTCTTCTGGGTGGAATAGCTTTCGTTGGTCTGGGTCAGCTTTCCGTCCCCGGTGCCGTCTGAGGTAATGCGAAACATTCGGTCCGCATTCCAGTTAAAGGTCTTTGCGCTCTCCATTCTGGCCACCAGAGTTCCGTCAAAATCCGCATACTGGCGGCTGGAAACCGTCCCGTACATTTCCATTCCCCGCACGGCGGACACCTTGTACACCCGCATATCCTGGCAGGTCCAGGTTCCGCTGGCCGTGTTTACTACCTCGGTGGTTTTCGTTCCGTCCTCGGTTTCCACCGTTTGCTCCGTTACGTTGTCGCACATGAGAATCTCAATGCTTTGGATGCGCTTGACCTCCTTGAGAGGCTGGAAAAAGAACGTATCCACCGCATAGGCCTGGAAGGGCGTTTCCTCCCGCTGGAGCGTAACCTTCATGGCGCTGAGCACCGTACTCAGGCCGGACTGGGCACTGTTGCCCTGCTGTCCCGCCCAATCCATCGAATCCTTCAGGGCGTTCTGTCCGGGAAAAATTCTGTGACTGCGCACATAGCCGTCCACATCCTCGTAGACGATTTTGAAGTACAGGATCTCATCGGCCAGATTCCCGCTGACCGTCAGGGTACCGGTGCTCACTTGCAGGGCGTAGGTATTTGAATTGTCCGCCAGGTTGTCCTCTATATCCCCATAGGCCGCCGCTGCGGTCTGGGGCAGGATCAGTCCGCCGGGCAGCAGCATCACCGCCAGCAGCAGCATGGCTACCAGCCGGTATCCGCTTTTCCGACGCTTGTTTACTTTTATCTCACGCATTGTGCATCCTCCGTACGCCTTGCCTGTTCAGAATGCTCCGATTCCCTTACTTTATGGTCAAAAAGCCCACAAAGCCGGTCATTTCAAAGACCTCCATGACCATCTTCCGTACATTGCACAGGGTCAGGCTGCCGCCCTTCTGGTTCATGGCCATATACAGACGCTTGATCACCCGCAGGCCGGCACTGGAAATATACTCCACACCCTCCATATTGAGAACCAGCTTGTCAAAGCGTTCTGCCGTTTGCAGAAAAATATCCTCCGCATCCTGTGCCGTCATGGAGTCCAGTCGGCCCTCCAGCACCAGCTCGCC
>CAVJIP010000085.1:0-10300 GCA_963649625.1 Bacteroidaceae bacterium | reverse complement strand
ACATCACGGTAATGGCCTGCACATGAAAAATGCATTGGTTCCCCGGCAAAAATTATGTTAGGATAATAATAGTGTAAAGAAATCAGAAGGAGTTGAACCAGCATGAAATTAGTTGTAAACCAGGACTGCTGCAGCTGTTCCTACTGCTACCGGGTCTGTCCCGTGGGTGCGCCCTATTATGACGGAGAGCAGACCCGAATTGACCTGGAAAAGTGCATCAGCTGCGGAAAATGTGTGAAAAAATGTCCCATGGGGGCCATTTATGATTCCGAGAATCCCCCAAAGCCCATGGAGCCTCACGCCCCGAAAAAGCTGGAGGCGGATGCGGTAATCATCGGCGCAGGCGGCTCCGGCATGATTGCGGCCTGTCGGATCGCAGAAGCCGGAAAGAAGGTTGTGGTGCTGGAGAAAGCCAAGCGCACCGGCTGCGGGGCCATCCATGTGGCGGGCCCCTTACAGTTCTTTGACACCAAGTGGGCCTTAGATGCCGGGGCCAAGCCGGTGGTGGAGGAAAAAATCGCCCAAACCCTGGAACAAAACGGCGATCATCTGGATCACGAGCTGGTGCGAAATACCCTTCATACCATGCCCAAATTCTTTGACTGGCTTTCCACCTTTGCTCCTGTTGAGGAAAAGTTTGAGCTCACCGAAGCCCGAGGCGGCCCCGGCGGCCCTCCGCCCATGCCCGAAGGGGGCGGGGAAATGCCCATGCCCGGGGAGATGCCCGGGGATGGGCCGGAGTTTATGCAGGCCGGAATTGGAATGCCCGGCAGCGGCATGGGCGGCAACACCGGCCTGGTGGTGGACACCAAGAGCCTGTGTCCCCCTTCCCCCGCCTTCCACAATGCTGGGGAATTTATCATGGATCACCTGTTCGAGTACGCAGAAAAGCTGGGGGTTACGGTGCTGACGGAAACCCCAGCCAAGAAGCTGATTCAAAACGAAAAGGGCGACATCATCGGCGTTCACGCCCAGGATCCCGGCGGGGATGTGGATATTTCCTGCAAGGTTTGCCTGGTGGCAGCGGGCAGTCTGCTCCTGAGTGATGCATTGAAAAAGGCCCAGCCGGACTATGCCGACGCCTATCTGCCCCGGTTTGCCCATGCTATCAACACCTACACCGGCGACGGCTTTGCGCTGTGCAAGGAGGCCGGGGTTCCGGTCAGTTATGACGACATTTGGCTCAACATCACCGGCTCTCTGGTGATGCCCTGCGATGCCCTGACCGTGGAATACGCCGAAGCAACCGGCAAAACGCCCCTTATCAACACAGCCCTCCGTCCCCACGGCAACCGCCCCGAGGGCTTGATGGTGAATCTGAACGGTGAGCGGTACGAGAACGAGCAGTACGCCAACGCCACGGTGAAGTTCCAGAAAAAGCAGCCCAAATGCGTTTCCTACACCATTATGCCGGAATCGGTCATCCAGGCTGCGCCCATGAAAGCAAAGCCCCTGTATGACGAAAAGGGCAACCGGGTGCCCCAGATGGTGCCCATGATGGGCAGACCCCAGTGGAATCAGGGGGATATGGATTGGTGGGCCAGCCGGAAGGGGGCACATCTGGTGATCGCCGATACCATCGAAGAAATCGCCGAAAAGGCGGGAATGCCTGTGGAAACCCTCAAGGCCACGGTGGCCCATTATAATGAGCTGTGCGCCAAGAAGCAGGACACGGACTTTGGCAAAGACCCGGACTACCTGATTCCCATCGAGAACGGCCCCTTCTATGCCATTCGCACCTTCCTGATGAGCGACGGAGCAGAGGGCGGCATTCCCATTGACGCAAATTGTCAGGTGAGAGGCAAAACCGGCCTGGTAAAGGGCCTCTATGCCTCCGGCGACAACTCCTCCGGCAACATAGTAAATCTGGGCAACGACCAGAAAACCTGGATTACCAACGAATATAGCTGGGCCCTGTGCAGCGGCATGATTGCATCGGACGCCATGCTTCGGGACTTGGGCTGATTGCAATGGGGGTTCCTGCGTTGGTATTCCGGCGCAGGAACCTATTTTACAGCAAAAGAAAGGCCCTGTGAAGCAGCAAGGGAGGCGCAGCGCATGAAGGAATCCCAAAATCTAATCTTTTTTCAGGCCGCAGTGACCGCAAGCAGTCTACAGGAAATGGCGGCGCTGGCCCGGGATGCCCTTGGGCGGCCCATTTTAATGGCAGATTCCATCCACAATATTTTGGCAGTCAGCGACGATGTGGCGGAGCGGTTTGGGAAGGATGTGAGATGGAAGAGCCTTGTGGAGGAAGGCTGGCTGCCCAGTCCCCCTGCCCCGGAGGAGGGGGCGTATAAGATGCCTCTGCCCAGTCAGCTGGAGACGCCGGAGCCGGTGCGCATCAGCAGCTGCGTTCTGCCCAGCGGAGAGATCACCTATCTCTGTGACCTGCGGGACAATGGGCACATTATTATGAAGCTGGCGGTGATGGCGGCTCAGCGCGGGGAGGATCAGCGGGTAGAGGCCCTGGCAAAAAGCTGCTATCTGCTATACTTCCGACTGATTCAGTCCGGGGCGGAATATGTCTCCGGCCGGGGCAATTACCTTCGGGGACTGCTCCGGGGAAAAGAGCAGCCGGAGCCGGTCAGCCCCCAATGGCTTGGAGTGACGGCCCCCTATTTGCTTCTGGTGTTTCCTGTGGAGGAAAAGGGCATTGTGGAGCTTAGCATCAGCAGACTGATGGATGCGCTGAAAAAGGAGCTGGGCTACGGCATCCGCAGCGTGTCGGAGACGGAGCAGCTGGTGCTTTTGTTCCATGCCCCGGAGGATGCGGAGCGGTTGGATCTGCGATTGAACGGAATTTTGCAGCGGTGGAATTACTCGGTGGGGGTGAGCAGTCCGTTTTTTGAGCTGGCCCGGCTTCGGCAGGTGTTCCGGGAGACCAATCAGCAGCTGCAGGCGGCCATGGCCTTTCAGGGCTTTCTCCGCTGTGCAATGAAGTGGGAATTTTGCGTATTCCAGATGTTTGAGCTGGTGCGGAAACAGAATGCAGCGTGCAGCCTCCTTCATCCGGATGCCGAAGCCCTGTGGGACAGGGATCGAAAGAGGGGATCCCATGATCTCGAAACACTGTTCTGCTGGCTTTACTATGAAAAAAACGCAGCAGAAGCGGCACGACACATTTATGTACATCGAAACACTCTGGATAACCGAATTGCAAAAATTTCCCAGCGAATCGGCGGGAATTGGAATCTGGGCAGCTACTGCACGGCCATGCTCTATTCCACCTGGTTTTATCTCAAAAAGGAGGGCTGGCTTCGGGATTCCATGCTATACCTGCCGAAAGGATAAAGGACACTGCGGAGCTCTCCTTGAAACGGGAAGGCTCCGCAGTGTTTTTGGAAAAATAGGGCGTTTACAGATGGCACACCAGCAGGCCGCCGGAGGCAAGCTGCTCGGTGGCGTCCTGTTTCCCGGTGAGGGTAATGGTCACGCCTGCGGGGGCATCCAGCTGGGTGGTGTCCACGTTCCCCAGTAGAGTCACCTGAGAATCCCTGGTGGCAAACCAGCGGCTGCCGGGATCCAATTCCAGATAGGCCTTTTGGATGGCCCCCTTCAGGGTGGTGGAGCGGAGAGTGATCTTCATGTCCCGATCCGGGTCCTCATGGATCAGGTCGCCGAGAGCGTCCATGTCCTCCATGACCACCCGCACGCCGTAAACAGTCCTGCCGCCGGTTTTGGTGGCGTTCTTGTCGGGATTCACAAAGCTGTGTACCAGCCGTCCGCTGCCGGGATGGATCTTGACTCTGCGGAGGATAATGTCCGCATTGTGGCTGCGTACGGTGAAAGCATCGGAGCCGGTGAAAATCTCGCCGCCTTCCACGGTGCAGGAGGCCATCTGGGCAGGCGGGCCGCCTACACAGTGGAGGAAGGCAAAATAGGTGCCGCAGTGGCAGGTGCAGTCCCGGAAGGTCATATCCGCCTCCCCTGCAATAATGCCCGCCATGGAGCCTACGTTAAAATGGCACTGATTGAAATAGTCATGGCAGAAGGTGTCTGCATAGGCACCGTAGCCGCTTTTGGTGGCGATCACGTTGGTGCGGTTGGCCTCCAGATAGACAAAGCCCTCGGAGGCATCGGTGGACAGAGCCGCCCAGCCATCGCAGATCACCGTAGAGTCATAAAAATAGCTGTAGGAGTTGGTGACGGTCACATGGGTTCTGGTGTTTCCCAGAATTTCCAGGGCAGCAGGAGGCCCCATTTTTTCCCGCCGCTCCTCGGGGGCATCGTCTCCATAGGGCGCACCCTGGGAGCAGAGCAGGGAATTGTAGACCCGCAGAACGCTGTGCTCCTCGGCGGCGGTGGCACTGCGTCCGTTTCCGCTGGTGATAATTTGGACGTTTTTCAGGGTCAGTGTGCCGTGATTGGCCACGCAGGCCCCGGAAATTGCGCCGCCCAGGCCCATGCCGCTGCCATCGCCGTTGATAGAAATCACTGCATCCTCCAGCGTGAAATCCGAATCCCCGCCGGTGACATAAACGCCGCCCACCTTGCCGTCATAGGTGGAAATGCGCAGCAGATTGCCCTCCTGCGCCCTTGGCTCGCCGCCGTGAAGGGCGGAGCTCCGGCTTTTTTCACTGATTGCGCCGTCCTCCACCCAGACCGCTGCGGTAAGATCCTTGGGCGTCGGAGGCGGGCCCATGCCCTCCGGCATATCCGGCACCTCCATCACGCCGCCTCCGGCCATTTCCGGAGGGCCGCCTGCGCCGGGAGGAGCGGAGCCCTCCATTTCATGAAGCTCCTTCATGCTGTGAACGTGAATGGGGGTGTGAGTGAGCCATACCTTATTTTGGATTCCTTCTACCAAAGCCATCGTTCTTTCCGCCTTTCTTTTGAGATGAAGCATAGTACCATCATAGCATCAAATCAATCGCATTTCAATATTGCCCTCATAGGTTCCAGGGCAAATGGGTGTTTCTGCGCCGTCAACCAGCATGGTAAGGCGCTTTCCATCCGGTGCAAGAACCTTTGCACCAGGTGCCAGTGTCAATGCTGTCAGATAGCAGGTCTTTGTGACCGTCCAGCTGGAGCTTTCGTCAAAGCGGGCGATGACGCCGTTGTTGACAGCGGGGCAGAGGGTGTTCTCCACCATGCCCAGCTCATAGTTGTTCTCCGGGGTAATATGGGTGGTGCGGTGATGGGTGCAGGTGGCAGACAGCGCACCACTGTACTTGGTGTCCACAAAATCCAGTACCAGATTGATGGGATAGAAGCTGGATGGCTTCATCTCCGGCATGGGCGGGAGGAAGTCGCTGCCATCCTGGGGAATGTCCATGTCCTCCGGGGGCGGTGCGGACATATCCGGCATCTCCCCTTCAAACACCGTGCCAACCGAAGCCGGGCCGGTGATGCCATTATAGAAGTCCCCGGACAGCTCCATATGCGCAAAACTGGCCTGCAGGTCGGTGCAATAGTCCTTCATTTCAATTGTATTGAACATCACCACATCGTGATAGTTGGGCCGGGACACCTGATGGGCCGGGATTTTTTCCGCCACGCCGGTGTCCACCTCTGACCTGTCCTTGCCGCTGCCGGGGTCGTCCATGTCCATCAGCTGGAGGATAATGCCGTCGTCGGAGATCAGCTTGGAGCGGGACACCTGAATGTTCGGATAGCAGCCCTTGACCAGGAACGTGGCCATGCCCGTACGGAAGGTGGAATCCTCAATTTTCAGAACGCCCCCCTGATTCTGGTGCCACATAACGCCGAACCGGCGAGATTCCACCTGGCTGCCCGCCACAAAGTCCGCCGCCGCAAATTCATTGGCAATAATCAGGGCATAATCCGGCACCCGGAAGCGGGTGTTTCGGAAGATGTTATGTCCCGCACCGATGGCATAGGAGCCGTAGCCGCTGGGGCCGAACACCTCTACATCACAGTTTTCGGTTTTCAGCTCAATGGAGAACTCCCCAAAGTGCTCCGGTGTGGCGGGGCCGTCGGTGGACAGTGCGCCCCAGCCCTCGGCCCGGATGGTACTGTCCATATAGGTGGCCTTTCCATGGCCCAGCAGGTTGGTGGCCCGGTTGTTCCCGGTGAGGCCCAATACCCAGGGCACATGGGGCAGGCCCCGGACTTCCCTCTTTGCCGCCTCCAGCTCCTCCATGGTGCCGCCATAGCAGGTGATGTGGGCGTTCCGGAACACCGCCTCCGCCTGATCCGTCACCACAACGGCGTTGCGGATGACCCCTCGATTCTCCACCTTGTAGTTCTCTACCGTGACCTTGGCGTTTCCTGCGCACACAAGGCCGGTGCCCTTGCCGCCGAAATCGTCGCCGCCGGAGCCGTCCAGCTGGACGGTCAGATTTTCTATGCGGTAATCGCCGCCGGTGATCCGAATACCGCCATAGCAGGGCTCCTGGGAGGTGATGGTAATGTCCTTGAGTACAGGGCCGTCCAGGCTGCCGCCGCTAACGCCGGTATGCTGAGACTTTTCTTCCACAACGCCGGATTCATCCAGCCACAGAGCCGCAGGAAATTCCTCTTGCTTCATATTTGTACCCTTCTTCCTATTTATCCAGATACCGCTGATAGGCGGCAGTATAGGCACTGAGAATTTCATCCAGCTGGAAGCCCTGGCAGGTGGAAACAAACTGATTCCAGCTGTCATCGGTCAGCTCCGCACCCAGGCACATCCAAGTGGAAACGGTAGTCTCAATGTAGGTTCCCATATCGTTCAGATGGGTCATCACCGCCTCACTTTCCTCCGAGGTCAGAGCCACAGCGGTGGGCAGGGAGGTATAGATGGCGGATTCGGTGGAATCCCCGGTGGCCCAAAGGTCATAGGCGGCCCGGGCGGCTTCATCGGCCACAGCATAGCGAAGGTTGGGATAGACCAGGCCAAAGTCCCCGTCATGGGTGTAGATATTTTTCATCTGCACGTTGGTCTGGTTTTTCTCCTCATAGTGGTCGTTGATCTGCTTCTGGCCGTCCACCAGGTCGTAGACCTCGCCCTCCTCAAAGCCGAAGTTGGCGCAGTCGGCCCCCTCCGTGCTGTAGAACCAGTCCATAAACCCCATGGTGGCCTCAATGTCCCGGCAGTCTGTGGTGACAACCATGCTGCCCATGGTAGTGACAGTGGCCTGGGAGGCGGCATTGATGGCAGTCTCCTTATCACCATAGCCCTCCCGGTGAACGATAGGCACAGCCTCTACGGCAACCCCATAATAGTCATAATAGGTGGAAATTTCATTGGCCATGGCGTTGCGGGTAGCGGTCTCCTGGGCATTAAAGGCGGTGAAATCCATCATCAGGGAATTGATCCAGTCTGGGTTCATCCAGCCCTTTTTATTGCAGTCCATGAACATCTCGATGTAGGAGCGTGTCTCGTCGGAGATAACCCCCAGCACCAGCTCCCCGGTGGCGTTGTCCAGCAGGATGGTGGTGTCCAGGGTGGCACCAATAGCCCCGGTGAACATCCCCTGCATAATGGAGCCGGTATCGCTGACCTCCATGGGATATTTCACCCCATTGTTTGCCATTTTCTCATAGACCGTCAGCCAGCCCGCCACCGTGTCCGGGGCCTCCATGCCGATGGCCGCCAGCATTTCCGTATTGACCACCTCTCCCATGTTATTCAGGGCTGTCTCGCTGTAGATTTGATAGAAGGCAGGCAGATGGCCCTCATCGGTGATGGCTACCTTGTAGTTGGCAGGCTCGTTCATAATATAGCAGGCGTAGTTGGGGGCATAGTCCAGGTAGTCCATCAAATCCAGGTAGACCTCATCGGCAATGGCTTTGTCGTAGCCGCCGTTGTAGGCGCTGACCGCACCCATTTCCGCCAGGTTGTTTTCACAGATCAGGTCGGTCATATCCCCGCCGGCAATCATCAGATTGTACTGTTCCGAGGCGGCGGCCTCACTGGGCTCTGTGAATACCAAATCCACATTCAGCCGCTCCTGGAGCCGGGCCCAGAAAATGGACTCCTCAGAATCCTTGCCAGGGGTATAGCCACCGCCCATGGCCCCTCGCAGTACATAAAACAGGCTGATTTCCGTGGTGTCCTCAAACAGGGGCAGGGAATAATCCACCGGCGTGTAGGCCGGGGCCGGGGGCTCCGATGCCTCCTGGGTGGAATCCTGGGCAGCGGGCGCAGCGGTGGGAGCCGGGGTCTCTGATGTGGGAGCCTCCGATACCTTGGGGGCAGAGGCGGTCTGGTCGGCGGTGCTGTTTGTCTGACCGCCGCAGCCGGAGAGCAGGCCCAGCAGCAGGGAAAGCACCAATAGCAGGGATGACAGCTTTTTCATGGGAAAATCCTCCTTCCATTGTGTAGAAAAATTTCAATTTATGCTTCCATAGGTAGTGTAGCACCTTGGCTCCTTTGGAGCAATGTAACGGAATCACAGTTCTTTCGGAAAAAATGTGATACTGTCCTATTGCCCCGCAAGGGGAAGAATGCTATATTGAAGCAGGATTCTATGTGCTGTAAAACAAACGGAAACGGAGGAATGATTATGAAAAAGCTCAGCGTACTGTTCCTTGCACTTTGTCTTTTGACGGGCCTGATGGTCGGCTGCGGCAGTCCCGGCAGCAGCCCCGAAGCATCCGCATCCACCCCCTCCCGGCAGGAGGCATCCGAGTCTGTAGTTGCCGCACCGTCAGCGGCAGATTCTGCGCCGGAAGCCGAAGGCTCCGCAATTTCGTCGGAAGTCTCCGAAACAGAAGCGGCTGTCCCCAAAGTGACAATTTCATACCCAATCCCCGGTGTGGATAACCGGCTTTCCATGGTGCAGTGTCTGCGGAACCATGCGGCGGCGGTTCTGGGAAACGGCGATTTTTCCAACCAGTATGTCTATCCGGAGCTGGTCAAGCGCACCGGTGTGGAAGTCGACTTTGAGATGATCGCAGAGACTGCCTTTACCGAGCGGCTGAATCTTATCATTGTCTCTCAGGACTATCCGGATATTTTCGGTCAGGGCATCGGAACTTATGACAACAACCCCATGAAGGCCATTGCGGACGATGTGGTCATCGACCTGACACCTCTGCTGGAGGAAAATGCGCCGGACTACAACGCCTTGATTGTAAACAGTGAGGATTTTGCGGATGCCGTGGTCAACAGCGACGGCACCATCTGTAAAATCACCTCCTGCAACATCGGCGTTCAGTCCCAGGGAATGTTCATTCGGGGCGACTGGCTGGAGGCACTGGGCTTGGAGGTTCCCACCACCATTGAGGAAATGACAGAGGTACTTCGGGCCTTCCACAAGGCCTATGACTCTCCCATGACCCTGCTGGTGAACGCAGACCTGGACGACGGACTTGCGGCCACCTTTGACCATTCCAATGTTGGCTTTACCCGGCAGATGCTGGGCTTCCAGCAGACGGCGCCGGACTCCGGAGAGGTCATCTGCGCCATGGCCTCCGAGGGCTATTTTGACCATATGACCCTGCTGCGGCAGTACTATGCCGAGGGTCTTATCAACGGGGACTTTGCCAGCATTTCCAAGGAAAACGGCAACTTTGAGTCCACCTACTATACCGGCCAGTGCGGCATCTGGCAGGAGGGCTGCGAAATTGCGGACTCCAGCTATGCGGAAAACTCCAACGACCCCAACTGGGTCGCCCTTCCCATGTTGACCCCTACCAATGGCGGCAAGGAAGCCCACATGAGCAGCTTTACCGAGGTAATGGCTGGCATGGCCTCTGTGTATATTTCCACCGGTTGCGCCAATCCGGAAATGGCACTCCAGTTCCTCAACTACGGCTTTACCCCGGAGGGAAAAGACCTGGTGGCCTTTGGGATTGAGGGAGAAACCTATTACAAGGATGAGGACGGAAACATCCAGTATTCCGAGCTGCTGACGGACTACCCCGATGGCATCCGTGCAGCGGAGTGGCTCTATCTCATCAACTCCTGGATGCCTACCGAGCAGCAGATGGCCTCGGTCAATATGAAGTACAGCCCCACTGCGGTAGAAGCCTACGAAATGTGGACCGAAGCGGCGAAGAAATCCGACAGCTCCATGACGCTGCCTATGATGCTCTCCCTGACCACCGAGGAAAACGATGTGGTCAGCCAGTACTGCGGCGACCTGTGTACCCATTTCTCCGAGTACACCGCCAAATACATTATGGGCACCATCGACGAGGACGGCTTCCGGCAGGCCATTGCAGATGCCGACAAGATTGGTCTCCAGGAGGTCACGGCGGCCTATCAGTCCGCCTATACCCGTTATCTTGCGGAACACTGATTTCAGTTTTTCCATAACCAGCCGGGGCTGCCCTGTGCGGCTCCGGCAAAGCCCTTAAATTTGAAAGAAAAGGAGACTTCAAGTTTGAAACACTGTAATTCGAGCAC
>CAVJIP010000084.1:0-2514 GCA_963649625.1 Bacteroidaceae bacterium | reverse complement strand
GGGTAGTAGCGGAGGGTGACGGTGCGGTCAATGAAGGTGAATATGTTGGACATGGGGTACTCCTTTCGATTTTTTTCTCGGCCTCGGGTGAAGTCCTGCCTGGTGTCGAACCCTGTAGAAGTTTGTCGAAACAAATTTAGGGCGGGATTCCAAAGGCCCTCCTTTGGTGACACTTTCCCCCACCTTTCTGGTCAGTCAGAAAGGTGGGCCCCCGGAGGGCGAATTAAGCAGAAGTGTAGGTGTAGGCGGTGGGGCGGCCGGTGGACTTCAGCTCCACCTCCAGTTCCCCGGGGGCCGAGGCGGAACCGCCCCCGTCCTTCTTCACCAATATGGTCATCAGACCCTGCTCCCCGGTTTTGGTTCCGCTGTGAAAATACACATATCGCCGCTGAACCGCCGAGCCGACGCCGAATTTTATCTCCGGCTGACAGCAAAAGTCCTGGAAATCATCGGAAATATACCTGGCCCCGGTAATGGAAAATGTCCGCTGGGCCGCGGTTTTCATGGTGCTGTCCCCCTCCAGAACGTAGCTCCGGTCCTCACTTTTCGGGTTCAGGGCCGCCCCCACGTCCTCAATGTGAACCCCCACAAAGGCGTAGTCCCCGGGGGTCGCTGCGTCCCCCGCAGGGGTGCAGTCCACCGCCAGCACCATGTCCCGGCCGGTGTATTCCCCGGTGGCCTCGGCGGCGGTCAGGGTGGTCATGTAGGTCTTTAGGGTCATTGTTTGTTCTCCTTTTTATATTTTTTTCAAAGGTTGTTTCGCTCCGCTGGGCCATACTTTCGTCTTTTTGCCTCCGGCGGGTTCCCTGGGGAATCACTCCGGATGGGTAAAATATTCCAGGGTCAAGGTCAGCCGATCCGCCTGGAGGCCCCCCTGCTCAAGCTCCAGAGGCAGGGCCCGGCCGGTGACGGTCAGGGACAGGGCCCGATGCGCCCCCAGCTCCGGCAGAGGGAGTTGTAAATTTTCCAAGGTCTGGAGCCAGCTCCGGCGGGCCTCCTCCCGGCCAAAGCCCTGGCGGATATACAGGGAAAATACGCAGGTGCGGCGGGCGGTTCCGGACAGGTAGCGGGTCTCTGTTTGGGTGGGCTCCTGGCGCAGCAGCATATCCCCCGGGGCGGGGCCCAAGTCCTCCAGGGCGGGGGCCGTTCCCAGGGCGGAGCGGACGCTGGCGGCGACGGATTCCAAAATGGTCATCGGGGTTCACCTCCCACAAAGGCGGCCAGGTCGGACACCAATTCCCGGCCCTGAATTTCCAGCATTCGCCGGTGCCAATGGTCCCCTCGGAGGGGGTCGGCGTGGCGGTAGGCCCGGGTGAACTGGGGGGCGGCGTAGGGCTGTGGGTAGACCATGGCGGAGCCGTCGGGGGTGAGAAAGGCGGTGTTTTTCAGCAGGCCCGTCCGGTAGGGAACGTAGCGGTCTGTCCGGGAAAGTGCTTGATTTGCAAGGTATTTTTTGGCTTCTCTCCCTGGGCCAAGGCCACGGCGGCGGAGGATTTCTTCCAGGGGAATGTCCACGGTGACGGTCATCGGCTGTACACCTCCCAGTAGTCGAGGGCTCCCAAAACCTGGTAGGCTCGAACGGTGTGAATTATTTCCATTTCTGGGGATAGATTTTTCAGTGGAACCGGCTCCGGCTCCGGGCCGCTGCCGGGAAATATCCCATCTCCTGGGGCGATTTCCAAATCCTCCTGCCAGGGAATCAGGAAAAAGGAGCTTTCCCCGTCCTGGCGTTGGTAGCCCCCGGAGGGGTCGGAGGCGGCGGCCCAAAGGGCGTAGGGGACGGCCAATTCCCGGCGGGTGGGGCCTGCGGCGGTGGGGTGGTAGAGGGTGATGGTGGGCATGATGTCAACTCCTTTCTTGTGGAGGGAAGCGCCAACGTTCCCTCCGGGGGCCCGCCTTTCTGCGGACCGGAAAGGTGGGGCAAAGGGTGGTGAAAGGCAAGCCTTTGGAATCTTTACAAAGTTGATTTTTCCTACTTTGCCGGGTTTTTACACCAGCGACTGGCTCCCGTGGCCGACAAAAACCCTCCTGGTTTTTTCGGCCTGGCTGGGGCGGGGCCTTATAGGGGTCAAATTCCCCGGAACAGGAGGCCGGTTTCTGCCAAATACTGGCGCAAAATCTTCACCAGCTCCTTCTCCCGGGTGCGCCCGGAATCCCGGTAGCTTCGGCTCCACTGGCCCAGACTTTCCGATTGGAGGGCCGGGTCTTCCCCGGAGGCCAGGTACTCCGCCATGTGGCGAAAGCATTGAAATATCAGCTCTGCCAGGGGGCCGGCGTCGTCTGCGTCCCGGATGCGCCCCCGGCTTTCCTGGAGCATCACCACCCAAACCTGCCGGGCGCAGTCCTCCAGGGTTTGCCCGGTCAGGCTGCCGCCGGAGCGGCGATAGGCGGTGAGCAGCGTGTCAATGGTCATGGGAATCAAGTCCTTTCGTTTTTGTCAGGTTCTTCCTTTTTTGCCCCCTTTCCAGGCAATTTCCCCCAGGGGGAGGGTCTTGAATCGGTACACCCCATACC
>CAVJIP010000083.1:0-2452 GCA_963649625.1 Bacteroidaceae bacterium | reverse complement strand
GACGGAAGAGGATAAGAGGTAGACGGGAAAATAGTGGGAAAAAAGTGGGACAAAAACGGGACAAAATCGGGATGAAATCTACCTTTTTCTGTGCTACACTGGTATCATCAAGAAAATAGAATCCGCATCCGCCATAGCCCCAACGGATGAGGATTCCCAGATTGCAACGCAAAAGCCCGCCGCTCCTGTTGGAACGGCGGGCAGGGGAGAAGCAAAATTACTTCAGCTCGGCGGTAGCACCGGACTCCTTGAACTTCTCGACCATAGCCTCGGCCTCGGCCTTGGCAACAGCCTCCTTGACAGTTGCGGGAGCGGCATCCACCATAGCCTTGGCCTCCTTCAGGCCCAGGCCGGTGACCTCCCGGACGACCTTGATGACGGCAATCTTGTTGGCACCGACTTCCTTCAGCACCACGTCAAACTCGGTCTTCTCCTCCTCGGCGGGGGCGGCGGCGGCAGCACCGGCAGCGGGAGCGGCGGCAGCAGCGGCGGAAACACCGAACTCCTCCTCCAGAGCGTGAACCAGCTCAGCCAGCTCCAGCACGGAGAGAGCCTTAACTTCTTCGATCATAGCAGTAATCTTTTCGCTAGCCATTGTAAATTCCTCCATTTAACAGATTTTGTTGTAATTATTCTGCTGCGGGTGCAGCCTCGGGGCCTTCCTTCTGCAGCCGGATCTGATCCAGCACGAAGGCCAGGGAACTGATGGGAGCAAGCAGGGTGCCCAGCACCTGCGCCACCAGATCGTTCTTGGAAGTCAGCTCGCCGAAGGCGTTGAGCTCATCCACGGAAACCATCTTGCCCTCTACAAAACCACCCTTAATGGCAAGGATTTTGTTCTGCTTGGCAAACTGGCTGACGATACGGGCGGGGGCAATGGGATCTCCGTCGGTCACGGCAAAGGAAGTCGTGCCGTTGAGCACCTCGTCGAAATCAAAGCCGTTCTCACGAGCGGCCAGCCGGGTCAGGGTGTTCTTCACGACAGTGTAGTGGACACCGGCCTCACGGAACTGGTTGCGAAGCTGCGTATCCTGATCCACGGTAATGCCCTTGTAATCCACAAAAATACCAGCGGTTGCGCCCTTGATTTGCTCAGACATGGCAGCAACAGTGGCCTTCTTGCTTTCAAGAACCTTAGCGTTAGGCATGAAATGTCACCTCCAGAAAAAATGTCCTCGTACCAGAGGGGTACGAGGACACAAAACTGTTACAGTCAAGTAAACAATGATGTGCTATCCTCGGCAGGAATTACGGCCCAAAGGCCACCTGCTGTCTCTGGCAGCAAGAGAAATTATATCAAATATCAAGCACGTTGTCAAGCACTTTTTAGTACTTGGAGGTGCTGACCTTGATGCCGGGGCCCATGGTGGAGGCCAGGACGCAGGACTTGATATACTGGCCCTTGGCGGCGGCGGGCTTGGCCTTGATGATGGCGGCGATCAGCGTGTCGAAGTTCTCGGACAGCTTCTCGGGGCCAAAGGAAACCTTGCCAATGGGGCAGTGAATAATGTTGGTCTTGTCGAGACGATACTCGATCTTACCGGCCTTGATTTCGCCGATGGCCTTGGCCACATCGGGGGTAACGGTACCGGCCTTGGGGGAGGGCATCAGGCCCTTGGGACCCAGCACCTTACCCAGACGGCCAACAATGCCCATCATGTCGGGGGTAGCAACCACCACGTCATAGTCGAAGAAGTTCTCCTTCTGAATCTTCTCCACCATGTCCATGCCGCCGACATAGTCGGCGCCGGCCTCACGGGCGGCATCGGCCTTGGCATCCTTGGCAAAGACCAGAACTCTGCGGGTTTTGCCGGTGCCGTTGGGAAGCACCACGGAGCCGCGAACCTGCTGGTCGGCGTGACGGGAGTCAACGCCCAGACGGATGTGAACCTCTACGGTCTCGTCGAACTTAGCCTTTGCGGTATTGATAACCAGAGCGCAGGCATCGGCAGCGTCATACTGCACGGAGCGATCCACCAGCTTGGCGCTCTCCTGATAGTTTTTACCTTTCTTCAATTGAATATCCTCCTTATAGTGGTTCGTCGGAAAAATCCTCCCACGTTATGAGGTGGCTGAGAATCCAGTGCGCACCTCTCGTTTGAAATCAGTCGGCGACAGTGACGCCCATGCTGCGGCAGGTGCCTGCGACCATGCTCATAGCGGCCTCAATGGAGGCGGCGTTCAGGTCGGGCATCTTCTTCTCCGCAATCTCCTTCAGCTGCTCCTTGGTGATGGACGCAACCTTGTTCTTGTTGGGCTCGCCGGAGCCCTTCTCCAGGCCGGCGGCCTTCATAATGAGGGTAGCGGTCGGGGGAGTCTTGGTGATGAAGGTGAAGCTGCGGTCTGCATACACGGTGATCACGACGGGGATCTTAAAGCCCTCCATGTCCTTGGTCCGTGCGTTGAATTCCTTGATAAATGCTGCGATATTCACACCGTGCTGACCCAGAGC
>CAVJIP010000082.1:8728-19371 GCA_963649625.1 Bacteroidaceae bacterium | reverse complement strand
TTATTTCCTGCTGATTCGGCCGGAAAACAAGAAGAAAAAGGCCCTGGGCGAGATGCGTGATGCACTGGCTGTGGGAGATGAGATTACCACCATCGGTGGTATTGTGGGCCGTGTGGTTCACATCAAGGACGACCTGATCACCATCGAGACCAGCGAGGATCGGGTTCGTATCCAGCTGACCCGCTGGGCGGTTTCCACCAAGGGCACCCAGACCACGGAAGGTAAGTAATCCCGGCGGCTCCTCCCGCATACTCTTTTCTGAGAGTAGGGCGAGAGGAGCTGTTTTTATGAAATCATCTGAGTGGGCAAGAGACTTAAAGCCGGTTTTCCTGGGGGCGGGGGTGCTGCTGCTGCTGTCCATGGTGCTGGCGGGGATTTTTGCGGCACTGCTGGAAGCCGGGACGATTCCGGCCTATCACCTGGAGGCTCCGGCTTGCGGAATCACGGTGCTATCAGCCTTGGCAGGAGCATGGCTCTGCGGGAAAACGGCCCCCAAGGCCAGGCTGCCTCTGTGTCTGGCGGCCTGGGGACTGTATCTACTTTTGGCCTTTGTGCTCCGGGGGCTGATATTCCGCAGCCTGGGGGAGCAGCTGTGGCGAATCCCCTTGTGGGGGAGCTTGGGCTGTCTGGCCGGTGCCTTGGCCGCCGTTGGCTCCGGGAAAAGAAGTCCCAGGAGACGGTGAAGGGGAGGCCAATGCTGAATTGTGGCATTACCTGAAAGAAATACGTTGAAATTCGGAAAAACCTGTGCTATAATACCCTTATAATACCACAGAGGAGGGAATCTGATGATGAAGCATGTGAAAACGCTCAACGGTGCGACCCTGAAGGAGAGCGCCTGCAAGGGCGGCTGCGGTGAGTGTCAGACGTCTTGCCAGTCTGCCTGCAAAACTTCCTGCACTGTTGCTAACCAGAAGTGCGAGAATAAGGATCGCTGAGTTCATCTGTGGTTCTTGCCGCAAGCCAGGGGAGGGACGATGTCCCTCCTTTTCGTTGCCTATTATCTGTTATCTGGAGGAAGAATCAACAATGGTACATACTTTTTCTGTGCTGGGGTGCTATATTGCGGTGGACGTAAACAGCGGTGCGGTACATGTGCTGGATCAGCTGAGCTATCGGCTGCTGGAGGCCGCCGGAGATCACCCGGAAACCATGCCGGTGTTGCCGGATGTGGACGAAAAGGAAGCGGAGGCCGCCTGGGGCGAGCTGATGGAGCTAAAGGAGCAGGGGCTGCTGTTTACCCCCATGGACTATGTTGATCCGGCGGAGGCCGTGCCCAAGGGTGCGCCGGTGAAGGCCCTGTGTCTCCATGTGTCCCATGACTGTAATCTTCGGTGCAAATACTGCTTTGCGTCCACCGGCGATTTCGGTACAGGCCGGAAGATCATGCCCCCGGAGGTGGCCAAAATGGCCATTGACTGGGTGGTGAAGAAGTCCGGGAAACGACACAACATCGAGGTGGACTTTTTCGGCGGAGAGCCTTTGATGGCCATGGACACTGTAAAGGCCACGGTGGAATACGCCCGGGCCCACGAGGAAGAATGGGGCAAGCACTTCCGCTTTACCATGACCACCAACGGCGTTCTGCTCAGCGATGCGTATATCCGGTATTTCAACGAGAACATGGACAACTGCGTGCTGTCTCTGGATGGCCGGAGGGAGGTCAACGACAAAAACCGTCTGACCGTCAATGGCAAGGGCAGCTACGACTACATTGTGCCTAAGTTCCTAAAGCTCATCAAGCAGCGGGACAAAAGCAAAGACTACTACGTCCGGGGCACCTTCACCCGGGACAATCTGGATTTTTCCAACGATGTCCTCAGCATTGCGGATTTGGGAGTGGACAGCATCTCCGTAGAGCCGGTTACTGCGGAGGATTCCGACCCCTACAGCCTCCGGGAGCAGGATCTGCCCCAGATCTTCTCCGAATACGAGAAGCTGGCGAAGATCATGCTGAAACGGAAGGACTTCAACTTTTTCCACTTCAATGTGGATCTGAGCCAGGGCCCCTGCGTCATCAAGCGGATGCGGGGATGCGGGGCAGGATGCGAATATGTGGCGGTGACGCCGGACGGAGAGCTTTACCCCTGCCATCAGTTCGTAGGGAAGGAGGCGTACCGGATGGGCAGTGTCCTGACCGGGGACTTTGACCAGGAGATTGCGGACAGGTTTGCCGGGCTGAATATCTACACCCGGGAGGACTGTCAGAGCTGTTGGGCCAGGTTCTATTGCAGCGGCGGCTGCTCCGCAGCCAACCTGAACGCCAACGGCGATATGAAAAAGCCCTATAAGCTGGGCTGCGATATGCAGAAGAAACGGCTGGAATGTGCCATTGCCATGAAGGCAATTGAAGCCGGAGCTGCAAAAATGCCGGAATAATGGAAAAGGTGAATATGATTCACACCTCGTGCAGGAATGCATGGGGTGTGAATCATTTCTATATCCAGTGGATTTTTGTCGAAAACGACCACAAGATATAGGGGAAACGGCCTGATCACCGCTATCTGGGTTACGAAGTTTACATAATGGTGTAAACATAATATTTTGGCATAATAAACAAAAAATCAAAAAAGGATTGATATTTCAAAAGGTTTAAGGTATATTATGTATGCGAAGGAAGAATGCCGTTGTGCATAAGTCTGTGGAAAAATAATTTTCCACAATATGTGGTATACCGGGCCTCCCGCCCCCATAGCATCTATGGGGGGATGACCATGATAAGAGCTTTACGGCCTGGGGCTTCCGCAGAGGAGACAGGCCATGCCAACGGGTTGAATTTTTTCCTGTTTTTAACGGGTGCGGCTTTGGGCACGATTCTGGTGCTGTCCGGGGCCATGGAGCTGGGAATGGATGCCCGCACGCTGGTCCAAGGACGTTCCCTTGGCGGGGTGCTGCTGGCCAACGGACGGCTCTTGGCGCTGCTGTGGCTTCTGGCCCATATGCCGGTGGGAGCCATGCTGGTGCCGCCCCTTATGGGGCTGGAGGGGGTTCTCTACGGCGGGGCCTTCGCTTTTGTGACTGTTCACCTGGGAATGCTTGGGGCTGGGCTCCTGGTTGCCGGATGGCTGTTTCGGCTCCTGGTGGTTTTGCCCTACGGGTTCCTGCTGGGGGCCTGGTCGGTGGGGCGGAGCCTGCGAAGCACAGACAACGGGAGCATCGGGGTGCTGCTGGTGACGGCGGCGGTGGTGCTGGCGGCCTCCCTGCTGGAGTGTACGGTGGCCACCCGGCTGGCTGCATTTTATTATTTGAAGTTCGGAGTATGATTGCGGTATGAAAGCATATCTTGCTGGCTATCAGCACTATTTGGAAACCGAAAAACACGCATCTGCCAATACCATTGCCTCCTATATGCGGGATCTGCGGCAGTTTGCGTCATACTCTCAGGAACGGCAGCTACAGGCAAAATCCGTCACCCAGGGAAACATCAGTACATACCTGGATTATTTGGCCGGACAGGGCAAGTCCAACGCCACGGTGTCCCGGTGCTTGGCCTCGCTGAAGGGCTTTTTCGGCTATCTTCTCCGGGAGGGGGTCGTGGATGCCAATCCTGCCCTTCATGTGGCCACGGCCAAGGCGGAGAAAAAGCTCCCCCAGGTTCTCACCGGCAAAGAGGTGGAGCGGCTTTTGGCCCAGCCCAAGTGTACCGACATGAAGGGCTATCGGGATAAGGCTATGCTGGAGCTGCTCTATGCCACCGGCATCCGGGTCACGGAGCTGATTTCCCTGAACATCTCCGATGTAAACCTTACCGGCAGCTTTATCCACTGTGAGAGCAAGGGAAAGGAGAGAATTATCCCGCTGTACCCTGCGGCGGTGGACGCACTGGCGGTCTATATTCAGAATATCCGCCCCCAGATGATTGCGGACATGGACGAAACGGCTCTGTTTGTCAACGTCAGCGGGGATCGCATGAGCCGTCAGGGCTTTTGGAAAATTGTTAAGAGCTATCAGGAAAAGGCTCATATTGACAAGGATATTACGCCCCACACTCTGCGGCACAGCTTTGCTACCCATCTGCTGGAAAACGGTGCGGATCTTCATTCCATTCAGGAGATGATGGGCCACAGTGACATTTCCTCCACCCAGGTTTATGCCCAGCTGGTAAAGCAGCACTTGAAAAGCGTATATAATAAGAGCCATCCCAAGGCAATCTAAACCTCCGGCCCGGCTGCGTCCTATGGCGCAGTCGGGCAATTTGCCCTTTTAAGCCGGAAACAAATGTTGCAAAGTGGAAAATGATTTGATATAATAGAGCGATGCCTTGAGAGGATGATAACCATGATAAAGAGCATGACAGGCTATGGCCGTGCCCAGGGGAGCTTTTCCGGTGGCCAGCTTCAGGTGGAAATCAAATCCGTCAATAACCGGTATCTGGACTGCGGCGTAAAGCTGCCCCGGGTCTACGCCTTTGCGGAGGAGGCTGTTAAGAGCCTGGTTCAGCAAACCATTTCCCGGGGCAAGGTGGATGTGTTTATCAGCATCAATGCCGCCGGGGCTCAGAATGTGAAGATTTCCCTGAACACCCCGGTGGTGGAGGGGTATCTGGCCGCTCTGCATCAGCTTACGGAGCAGTACGGTGTCCGGGACGATATTTCCGTAAGCACCCTGGCCCGGATGAACGACCTGTTCCTGGTGGAAAAGCAGGAGGAGGACGAAACGGAGGTCAAGGAGGCACTGCTGGAGGTGGTGGCCCAGGCCCTTGCGGCCTTTGACACCATGCGGACGGCGGAGGGAGAGGCTCTGAAGGCCGACCTTCTGGAAAAGGCTGACCAGGTACTGGATATGGTTTCCCTGGTGGAGGCCCGCAGCCCTGTGACCGTGGAGGCCTATCGGCAGCGGCTTACCGCCAAAATGCGAGAGGTTTTGGAAAACACCGCCATTGACGAGGCCCGAATCATCCAGGAGGCCGCCATCTATGGGGACAAGGTCGCTGTGGACGAGGAGACCGTCCGGCTCCGGAGCCATGTGGATCAAATGCGTGCCATGCTTTCGGAGGGCGGTGTCATCGGACGGAAGCTGGACTTCCTGATGCAGGAGATGAACCGGGAGGCCAACACCATCGGTTCCAAGGGCAATGATGTGGAGCAGGCCCGGAATGTGGTGAATATCAAGTCCCAGCTGGAGAAGATTCGGGAGCAGATTCAAAATATCGAGTAGGAGAGCCGCCTATGAAGCTTATGAATATCGGCTTTGGCAATATGGTCTCGGTGAATCGTCTGCTGACGGTGGTGTCGCCGGATGCGGCCCCCATTAAGAGACTGGTTCAGGAGGCCCGGGAGCACGGAATGCTTATTGATGCCAGCTGCGGCAGAAAGACAAAGGCCGTGCTGGTAATGGATACGGATCATGTGATCCTGTCGGGGCTGTCCACGGAGGTTATTGCCCGGCGGGCGGGGTTTGACGTGACAGAGGAGCAGACAGAGGAGGAATAGGGATGGAGCGCGGAAAGCTGCTGGTGATCTCGGGGCCCTCCGGGGTAGGAAAAAGCACGGCCATCGACATGGTGCGAAGCCGTCACCCGGAGATGTTTTTTTCCGTTTCCGCCACCACCCGGCCCAAGCGGGCAGGGGATCAGGACGGCGTGACCTATTGGTTTAAGTCCCGGGAGGAGTTTGACCGAATGGTTGCCAACGGGGCATTTTACGAGCACGCAGAGTACGCCGGTAACTGCTATGGGACACCCAAGGCCCCGGTGGAGGCACGGCTGGGCCAGGGGATTGATGTGATTATGGATATTGATGTCCAGGGGGCCCTCCAAATCCAGGAGCGGTGCGGCGATGCGGTGCTGATTTTTCTGGTGGCGCCCTCCTACGCCCAGCTGGAGCATCGGCTCCGAAGTCGGGGAGATACCTCCGAGGCGGATATGGAGCGCCGGCTCAGTCAGGCCCGCTGGGAGTATTCCCAGGCGGCCAAGTATGATTATATTGTCATTTCCGATACGCTGGAGCGTACTGTAAATGATATAGAGTGCATTCTGACGGCGGAAAAGCTCCGTGCCGGAAGAAAGATAAAACTACTGCAAATGGAGGAATCATTATGATGCTGTATCCACCGGTCCCTCAGATGCTCAAAAGCGTCAAGAACCGTTATCTTTTGGTGAACGTGATCGCCCGTCGGGCACGCCAGATCGCCATTGAGGCGGAGGAATTCAAGGTGCCCCTGGACAAGAAGCCTGTCAGTCAGGCCATTGACGAGATTGCCGAGGGAAAAATCACCGCAGATGTAAAGGAAGAATATCTGCGCTAAAAGGGCGGAAGGCTGATCCTGCCTCGCGCCGGGGCCTGGAGGGTCGGGCTGCGGCGGGAGGCTTTTGTCCGTAGGGAAAGGTAGGACATGACTGTTGCAAGAATCGTAGTGGCTGCCGCCGTGTACGCCATAGATAAGCCCTATGATTATCTGGTGCCGGAGCCTCTTTTGGAGGGGCTGCGGCCCGGGATGCGGGTGGTGGTGCCCTTTGGAAAGGGAAACCGCCGCACCGAGGGCATTGTTTTGGCCCTGGAGCCGCTTACCCGGCGGCGAAACCTAAAGCTGGTGGAGTCCCTGCTGGATCAGGAGCCGGTGCTGGACGAAACCATGCTGCGGTTGGCGGCATTTCTCCGGGAGCGGTATTTCTGCACGTTTTTTGAGGCGGCCCGGGCCATGCTCCCGGCGGGACTGTGGTTTCATGCCAGGGACAAGGTAGTGCTTACCGCCCTGGGACAGTCGGCAGAGCTGGAGGAGCGGCTCAAGCGTGCGCCGGAGGGGCTTCAGGTGGCCCGGTGCCTTCGGGATATGGGAGGCCAGGCGGAGGAAAAGGCCCTTCGGGCCCAACTGCCCCAGGAGGTACTGGAAAAGGGCCTGGCGCAGCTTCTGAAAAAGAATATGGCCATTTCCGAGGGAACGCTGGTTCGCAACGTTGGGGACAAGACAGAGCAGATCGCCGCTCTGGCGGTGGAGCCCGAGGAGGCGGAGGCCTATGCCAAGGCCCACCGAAAGGCCCCGCTTCAGAAGGCTGTGCTGGATATGCTGCTTGTGTTGGGGAGCTGCTCCGTGAAGGAGCTGCGGTATTTCACCGGGGCATCCACGGCCTCCATCCGGGCTCTGGAGAAGGCGGGAATCGTGACCCTGAGCCACCGGGAGCTGTTCCGGAGGCCGGAGTATCACGGAACCCAGGAGCCTGTAGAAATTCAGCTAAACCAGGAGCAGCGGGCAGCCTATGAGGGCATCCGCCAGGGGCTGGATACCGGCGGCGAGGTGAGCCTTCTATACGGCGTGACCGGCAGCGGAAAGACCATGGTCTATCTCCGGCTGATTCAGGACTGCCTGGAAGGGGGCCGCAGTGCCCTGGTGCTGGTGCCGGAGATTGCTTTGACGCCTCAGCTTATGGAGACATTTATGGGCCAGTTCGGCGACCAGGTGGCGGTGCTTCACAGCGGGCTGCAAATGGGCCAGCGCTATGACGAGTGGAAGCGCATCCGGGCAGGGAAGGCCACGGTGGTGGTGGGAACCCGCTCGGCGGTATTCGCTCCCCTGAAAGGGCTGGGCCTGATTGTGGTGGACGAGGAGCATGAGCACACCTATAAATCCGAAATGAACCCCAGGTACCACGCCCGGGAGGTGGCCATTTGGCGGGGCGTGCAGGAGCGTGCGGCGGTGGTGCTTGGCTCAGCCACTCCAAGCCTGGAAACCATGTATCTGGCCCGGAAGGGGACGTACCGCCTGTTTTCCATGACGGGACGCTACGGTGGCAGGAGCCTTCCCCAGGTGGTGCTGGCGGATATGAAGGAGGAGCTGAAAGACGGCAACGCCACGTCCATTTCCGCAGGGCTCCGGGAGGAGATGGAGGAGAACTTCCGGCGGGGAGAGCAGACGATTCTCTACCTAAACCGCCGGGGGGCCAGCCGGACGGTGCTGTGCCCGGTCTGCGGCCATGTGCCCAAATGTCCCCGCTGCTCCGTGAGCCTGACCTATCATTCCGCCAACCGGCGGCTGATGTGTCACTACTGCGGCTACTCCGAACCGGCCACGGGAGAATGTCCCGACTGCGGCAGCACCTACCGCCAGGTGGGAACCGGGACCCAGAAGGTGGAGGAGGAGCTTCACAGCCTCTGGCCCTGGGTGGAAACCATCCGTATGGATGCCGATACCGTCACTGCAACGAATCCCCATGAGCAGATACTTCGGCGGTTTCAGCAGGAGAAAATCCATGTGCTCATAGGCACACAGATGGTGACAAAGGGGCTGAATTTCCCCAATGTGACCCTGGTGGGCGTGCTGGATGGGGACAGTGCCCTGTACACCGATGATTTCCGGGCGGCGGAGAATACCTTCTCCAAGCTCACCCAGGTCATTGGCCGGGCCGGGCGGGGGGAGGCCAGCGGCCGGGCGGTGATTCAGACCATGACCCCGGAAAACCAGGTGCTGCTCCAGGCCGCCTGTCAGGACTACGATGCCTTTTACGCCACGGAGCTGCCCCTGCGGCAGGTGCGGGGCTGTCCGCCCTTTGCGGATGTGATTCAGGTGAAGTTTCTGGGAGGCTTTGAGGTGGATGTGGCCCAGGGAGCCTTGCGGTTTCGGCAGGCACTGAGCAGCGCTCTGAGCCAGCAGGAATGGAGCCAGGAACGGATTTTGGTGATGGGCCCGGCCCCGGCCCCGGTGGTGCGGGTGATGAACCGCTATCATTATCAGCTGACCCTTTTGGCGAAAAACTCAAAGAGACTGCGGGCACTGCTTTCGGCACTTCTGAAATGGTTTGCCGGAGACCGGGCCAATGGACATATTACAGCCTGTGTGGATGTCAATCCCCTGAGCTGATAGGGAGGAACAATAAAATGGCACTGAGAACCATTCTGACAACGGAGCAAGACGAGGCGGCCCTGCGGAAGCATTCCCGCCCGGTGACGGTGTTTGACAGCCGAACCCACAAAATGCTCGACGATATGACCGAGACGCTGAAAGACTCCGGCGGCGTGGGACTGGCTGCCCCCCAGGTGGGTATTCTGCGGCGAATGGTGGTGATTGAGCGGGAGGACGGCTCCGTTTTGGAGCTGATTAACCCGGAGGTTATTGCCACAGAGGGAGAGCAGACCGGGCCGGAGGGCTGCCTGAGCCTGCCTGGTGTTTGGGGAGAGGTGACACGGCCCATGACCGTCACCGTTAAGGCCCTTGACCGAAACGGCGAGCCCTTCACCGAGACGGCCTCCGGATTGATTGGACGCTGCTTTGTCCATGAGTGTGAGCATCTGGACGGGATTTTGTTTGTAGATCGGGCTGATCATATCCTAACCTCGAAGGAGCTGGAGCAGCTGGATCGGGAGGCTGAGGAGGAGGCGGAGCCGTGAGAATCGTTTATATGGGTACCCCGGAGATTGCCCGGGTCTGCCTCCGGCGAATCCATGAGGATGGCCACGAGATTGCCGGGGTCTATACCAAGGTGGACACTCCCAAGAACCGGGGCATGAGGCTCACGGCCTCACCCGTTAAGGAATACGCCCTGGCTCACGGCTTAGCGGTGATTCAGCCGGCGACCTTTCGGGATGATGCTGTGATCGAGGAGCTGGTGGCCCTTGCCCCGGAGCTGATTTGTGTGGTGGCTTATGGGAAAATTCTGCCCCAGCGGGTGCTGGACATTCCTAAGTACGGCTGCATCAATATTCATGCCAGTCTGCTGCCGAAGCTGCGGGGGGCTGGCCCCATTCAGTGGAGCATTTTGAACGGGGACCGGGAGACCGGTGTTACCGCCATGTATCTGTCTGCGGGGATGGACGAGGGGGATATGATCGACAGGCTGGTCGTGCCCATTGCCGATGAGGACACCGCTGCCACCCTGACAGACAAGCTGGCCCAGGCGGGGGCGGAGCTTCTGGGCAAGACCGTTGCCGCCATCGCCGCAGGAACCGCCGGGCGGACACCCCAGAACCCGGCGGAGGCCACCTATGCGCCGATGCTTCGAAAGGATATGGCTCCCATTGATTGGGCCAAATCCCCCCGGGAGATCTCCTGCCATGTGCGGGGAATGATTCCCTGGCCCGTAGCCACCATGGAGCTGGGAGGAAAGACCTGCAAGGTCTATGGTGTAAGGTGTTTGGATAAAACCACCAGTCGCCCGGACGGAGCCCCTGTGGCCGTGACAAAGCAGGGCCTGGAGATGGCCTGCGGCGGTGGACAAGTGCTGCTGGTGGAGGAGATTCAGGCCCAGGGGGGCAAGCGGATGGGCTGTGCGGATTACCTTCGGGGACATCCCATTTCCGTGGACGAGAATTAACCATTGACAAGGAAGGGAGGGAAAGCCATGTCTGCCAGAGATACTGCCCTGCGGGCGCTGATTGCCTGCCGTACCTCCGGGGCCTGGTCGGATGCGGTGCTCAAGAAGCTGGCGGAGACAGACCGGCTTTCCCCCAGAGATACCGCCCTGTGTACCACTATTTTGTATGGTGTATTGCAAAATCAGGCCCTGCTGGATTATTATTTGGATAGCTTCCTCTCCGGGAAAAAGCGGCTCCAGCCGGTGCTGCGGGATATTCTTCGGGTGGCAGCCTATCAAATGCTGTTCCTGGACCGGGTGCCGGATTCCGCCGCTGTCAATGAGGCGGTGGAGCAGGCGAAAAAGCGCTTTGGCCAACGGGAGGCGGGGCTGTGCAATGGGGTTTTGAGAAGCCTTGCCC
>CAVJIP010000082.1:1734-8718 GCA_963649625.1 Bacteroidaceae bacterium | reverse complement strand
ACCTTACCCCACCGGCGGACTATTCCATTCGCTACAGCCACCCGGCCCTGTTGGTAGACCTGATGAAGGCGTCTGTGGGAAAGCGGCTGGGGGACATTCTGGCGGCGGACAACAGTCGGCCAGAAACCTCTGCCCAGTGGAATCCCCTGAAATGTACCCAGGAGGCCCTATTGGCGGCCTGGGAGCGGGAGGGTGTTCTCGCTACGGCCCATCCCTGGCTGTCGGGCTGCTTTCTCCTTCGGGGGACGGGAAACGTCCTGGAGATGGAAACCTTTCAAAAGGGCTGGTTTCAGATTCAGGATGCGGCGGCGAGGCTGTCGGTTACGGTGCTGAAGCTAAGGCCGGGGGAGAGAGTGCTGGATTTGTGCGCTGCCCCCGGGGGAAAGTCCATGGCCGCAGCCCAGGAGATGGACAATCAGGGAAAAATCCTCTCCTGCGATGTCCATGGGGGTAAGCTCCCGGAAATTACCGGGGCGGCAGATCGGCTGGGAGTCACCATTGTGGAGACAATGGAAAACGATGGCAGCGTGTTTCGCCCGGAATGGGCGGAGGGCTTCGATGGGGTGATTGCCGATGTGCCCTGTTCAGGGCTGGGGGTGATTCGGAAAAAGCCGGATATTCGCTATAAGCCCCTGGAGCCTATGGCGGAGCTGCCAAAGCTGCAAGGGGAAATATTAGAGCAGGCGGGACGCTATGTCCGTCCGGGCGGGCAGCTTCTCTATAGCACCTGTACTATTTTAAGGCGGGAAAATGAGGACGTGGTTCGGGATTTCCTGGAACGTCACCGGGAGTTCCGATTAGAACCTCTGGAGCTGCCCCGGGGGCTGACCTCGGAGGAGGAGGGAATGCTGACCCTTTATCAGGGCGTTCATCAGTGTGATGGATTCTTTCTTTGCCGCATGAGGAGGCTTCCATGAAACAGGACATGAAATCCATGAAGCTACCCCAGCTGGAGGCCACTTTGGAGGAGCTGGGACAGCCAAAATTCCGGGCGGGACAGGTGTTTTCCTGGCTTCACCGAGGCGTGACCTCCTTTGAGGAAATGACGAATCTTTCAAAGCCCCTCCGGGCAGAGTTGGACGAGAGGTTTTACATCTCCGTGCCCCAGGTGGTGAAAAAACAGGTGAGCCAGCGGGACGGCACCATCAAATACCTGTGGCGGCTGGGGGACGGAAACTGCGTGGAGACGGTTCTCATGCAGTATAAGTACGGCAACACCGTCTGCGTGTCCTCAGAGGTGGGCTGCGCCATGGGCTGTGCCTTCTGCGCCTCCACCCTGGGGGGGCTGGTGCGGCGGCTGACGGCGGGAGAGATACTAGATCAGGTGCTGTTTACCCAGCTTGACAGCGGAAAGCCCGTGTCCCACATTGTGCTCATGGGCATCGGCGAGCCACTGGACAACTTTGATTCTGTGATGAGTTTCCTGGAACTGGTAAATCACCCCAAGGGAATGAACATCAGTATGCGCCATATCTCACTTTCTACCTGTGGACTTACAGAAAGAATTGACAAACTGGCCCATCTTCATTTACAATTAACCTTATCGGTATCCCTGCACGCCCCGGACGATGAGACGAGAAGCAGGATTATGCCGGTGAACCGCAGCTGCGGGGTGGATCGGCTGCTGGAGAGTTGCCGAGGCTATTATGCCGAGACCGGCCGCCGCATCTCCTTTGAGTATGCCATGATCGACGGGGTCAATGACAGCCAGCGGCAGGCGCAGCTGTTGGGGAAAAAGCTCCGGGGAATGGGTGCCCATGTAAACCTGATTCCCCTGAACAACGTGGAGGAGAACCCCCTGAAGCCCTCCACCCGGGAAAATATCCGCCGCTTTCAGCAGACCCTGGAGCAGGCGGGAATCACCGTCACAGTGCGAAGGAGCCTGGGCGGAGACATAGATGCCTCCTGCGGACAGCTTCGGCGGAAGCAGCTGCGGGGAGGACAGTGACTGCGAGAAGGTGGTTTTATGAAAATTTGGGGCGCAACCGATCAGGGCATGGTTCGCAAGCAGAATCAGGACTATTACCGACAGCAAAGCCTCAGCAGCACCCAGTCTCTGGCTGTGGTGTGCGATGGCATGGGTGGCAGTAAGTCCGGGGATGTGGCCAGCCGACTGGCCTCCGAGGTGTTTTTGCAGGATGTGGAGCAGTCCGTTTTTCCTGCTATGGAGCAGTCGGAGGTTGTGGAGATGCTGGTAAGGGCGGTCAAAAACGCCAACCGGGCCGTCTATGAGCAGTCCAAGGTCAGCACAGACTTTGATGGCATGGGGACGACCCTGGTGTCGATTTTCCTCCAGGAGCGGGACGCATATATCCTGAATGTAGGCGACAGCCGATGCTACTATGTGGAGGGAGACAATATCTCCCAGGTCACGGAGGATCACTCTGTGGTGGGCCTGATGGTGGCCCGGGGACAGATTACCGAGGAGCAGGCCCGGAACCATCCTAACAAGAACCTGATTACCCGGGCTGTGGGGACGGAGCCGGATGTGGAATGCGACTGCTTTTACCTTCAGATGGATCGGGGGGAAAGTCTGCTGCTCTGCTCCGATGGGCTTTCCAATATGGTCACAAAGCCGGAGATTCTCTATGAGGTGACTCATGGAGGCGACGGACAGGAGACCTGTCGCCGGCTGATTGAGATTGCAAAAAAACGCGGTGCCCCGGACAATGTTACGGTGATGCTGCTGCAATACTAAGACGGATTCAAACACATCATTGCTAGGGAGCGATGTCTATGGATAAATATATCGGACGGCTGTTGGATGGCCGCTATGAGATACTTGAGGAGATTGGCCGGGGCGGTATGGCCGTGGTCTATCGGGCCAGATGTCACCGGCTCAACCGCTTTGTGGCGGTGAAGATTCTAAAGGAAGAGCTGAGTCGGGACGAGGATTTCCGCCGCCGGTTCCATGCGGAGAGCCAGGCGGTTGCCATGCTGTCCCATCCCAATATTGTGGCGGTGTACGATGTGAACCACTCCGGGGATGCGGACTATATCGTGATGGAGCTGATTGACGGCCTGACCCTAAAGCAGTATATGCAGCAGCGTGGCGCCCTCAACTGGCGGGAGGCACTGCATTTTGCCACCCAGATTGCCAAGGCCCTGGAGCACGCCCATTCCCGGGGCATTGTCCACCGGGACATTAAGCCTCACAATATTATGATTCTCAAGGACGGCAGCGTCAAGGTGGCGGATTTTGGCATTGCCCGGCTGAACTCCTCCCAGAATACCCTGACCCGGGAGGCCCTTGGTTCCGTCCACTACATTTCCCCGGAGCAGGCCAAGGGGGCCCAGGTGGATGCCCGGTCTGACCTGTATTCGCTGGGCGTTGTGATGTATGAGATGCTGACGGGACGGCCTCCCTATGACGGGGAGTCCCCGGTGGCCATTGCCATTCAGCACATTAACTCCACCCCTACACCGCCCCGGCAGCTGAACCCCAGCATTCCCCTGGGGCTCCAGCAGATCACCCTTCACGCCATGTGCTCGGATCTTTCGGCCCGGTACGCCTCCGCCACCGCCATGATTGAGGATTTGGAGGCACTGAGGAAGAACCCCCAGGTGGTGTTCCGATTCAACGCCGGCCCCGGCGGAACCACCACCTATGTGGATACCAGGCAGATCGCTGCGGCCCAGGCCGCCCAGACGGCCCAGCAGCCCCAGCGAAGCACCGCCCCAGGTGCTGCGGCGACACCGGCCACCGCCGGTACGGCCCAGCGGCAGAGCCGCCCCCAGGGGCAGCAGCGTACCCAGGTAGATCCCCATCAGGCCGCCCGCCAGAAGGCGAGAACCATGGCGGAAAAATCCGTCCAGAACGCCGGTTCAAGGAACCGAAGCTACAACCCGGAGGACTACTACGAGGAGGACGAGGAGGAGGAAAAGCGTTCCAGCAAAACGCCGATTATTATTGTCTCGGTGCTGCTGGTGGCGGTGCTGATTCTGGCGGCGGTGCTGCTGCGGTCTGTGTTTGGCGGCAGTAGCGGCAGCGGAACCGTAGAGGTGCCCTCCTTCCTGGGCCAGAACATTCAAAGCCTTTTGGTCAGCGATGCCTACCCGGACTTTACTCTGGTGGAGGGCGAGCACGTCTATAACGAGAAATACGGAGAGGGCCAGGTCTGCGACCAGAGCATAGCCAGCGGCAAAAAGGTCGCCTCCGGCACGACCATCCGGCTGACGGTGTCCAAGGGGCCCCAGACCTCCACCATGCCAGAGCTGACCGGGAAAACCCAACAGGAGGCGGTGACGCTGCTGGACGGCCTGGAGCTGAATCTGAGCGTCAGCTATGAGTTCCAGGAGTCCGAAAACGTGGAGGAGGGCAAGGTCATCTCCACGGAGCCGGTGGCGGGGACGACCCTTAGCTACGGCGGCAGCGTGAAGGTGGTGGTTTCCCAGGGCAAGGGCACTACCACGGTTCAGGTTCCAAACGTGATCGGCATGGAGGAGCAGAGTGCCACTAACGCTCTGGAGCAGGCGGGCCTAAAGGTAAGCGTCACCCGGGAGAATAACGATGCCACAGCGGGGACTGTGTTCTATCAGAGCATTTCCGGGGACACGGAGGTGCCGGAAAATACCACTGTGAGCATTAAAATCTCCGAGGGCAAAAAGACAGGCACCATGCCCAATCTTGCGGGAAAAACCCAGCAGGAGGCGGCTGCGGCCCTGGAGGCCCTGAAGCTGAACCTGAGCATCAGCTATGAGTACCAGGACTCTGACAGTGTAGAGGAGGGCCAGGTTATCTCTACGGATCCCTCCTCTGGAAGCACCCTGACCGACGGCGACAGCGTGAAGCTGGTAGTGTCCCAGGGTAAGAAAATCACCACGGTAACGGTTCCCAATGTGATCGGCCTGGAGGAGCAGGATGCCGTTGCCGCCCTGGAGCGGGTCAATTTGAAGGTGACTGTGACCCGGGTGGAGAACGATGCCACCGAGGGCACCGTGTTCTATCAGAGCATTACCGGAAACACGGATGTGCCGGAGGAAACCTCTGTGACCATCAAGGTTTCCACAGGGAAGGCAGAGCCATCCACCTCTCCCACGGCGACGCCCACGGAGACGGCACCGGTGGTCAGCGGCTCCGGCAATATTACCCCAGATGAGTGAGTTTGTAGACCGCCGGGAGCCGGAGGGTACCATTATCCGTGCCCTCAGCGGCTTCTATGACGTGGACACCGGGGAAGGGGTGGTTCGGTGTCGTGCCCGGGGGAAATTCCGCAGGGAGCGTATTACGCCCCTGGTGGGAGATCGGGTGCGATTCCGAATGAGCGGCGGCGACGGCTATGTGGAGGAGCTTCTTCCCAGGAAAAACCGTTTTGTCCGTCCGGCGGTGGCCAATGTGGACGCCCTTGTGATGCTGGCGGCCCAGGTAAACCCGGTGACGGAGCCGTTTCTAATTGACCGGGTAGCGGCCATTGCCGCAGAGCAGCGGGTGGAGCTGATTCTGGCTCTGAATAAGTGTGACCTAAATCCGGCGGAGAAGCTGTACGCCATCTACCAAAATACAGGCATGACCGTCCTGCGAATCAGCGCAAAAACCGGCCAGGGCGTGGAGGAGCTGCGGCAGACCCTGAAAGGAAGGATTGCGGCGTTTACAGGAAATTCCGGGGTGGGAAAGTCCAGCCTGCTCAACCGGCTGTTTCCGGAGGCCCGGCTCCCGGTGGGGGATGTCAGCGAAAAGCTGGGCCGAGGCAGACATACCACACGCCATGTGGAGCTGTTTTCCCTGCCGGACGGCACCAAGGTTATGGATACGCCGGGATTTTCCGCCTTTGACACCGACCAGATGGAGCTGGGTACGCCAGAGCAGCTGGCCCTGGCCTTCCCGGAGTTTGCGCCCTATTTGGGGAGCTGTCGGTTTGACGACTGCGCCCATATTAAGGAAAAGGGATGCGCCGTGCTGGAGGCACTGTCAGAGGGGAAAATCCATCCCAGCCGTCATGCCAGCTATGTGCGGCTCTACGAAAAGGCAAAGGAGCTGAAGGCGTGGGAACGAAAAAGGGAATGATCTTTGGTTCCTGCCTCTGCGGCAGCTGGGACTTTCTGAGGCCCTACCTTCATTGGCCGGAGGTGGTGCTGGCGGCGGATGGGGGACAGCTGGCGGCTCAGGACGCAGGCTTTCACCCAACGGTCTATATCGGGGACGGAGATTCCGGCGGTGTGCCGCTGCCGGGACAGATTCATGTGCTTTTGCCCCCGGAAAAGGACGTTACCGATTTGGAGGCCGCCTATGACTGGGCCAAGGCTCACGGCGTAGGAGAGCTGATTTTTACCGGCTGCACCGGTGGCCGACTGGATCACCATATGTCGGCCATGGGTCTGCTGGAAAGGGCCGCCCGGGAGGGCCTTCGAGCGGTGATTCTGGACGAAGGGAACCGGGTGCGGTTTCTGCTGCCCGGTACCTATTCTGTGCCCCGGGGGGCGTACCGCTACTTCTCCCTGATTTCGGCAGACCCGGTGCTGGAGGGTCTTACCATCACCGGGGCAAAATATCCCCTTGCCTGCCGGGATGTCTACCGGGGCCACAGCCTGACCATCAGCAATGAGGTGTCCTGCCGACAGGCGGAGATCTCCTTTACCGGCGGCGGCTGCTACCTGATCGAAGCAAATTAAAGAAGCATTTTTCCTCCTCCTGCATAGACTGTGCAGGGGGAGATTTTTATGGTCAGACGGAAGGAATGCACCGGGGTGGCCCTGACGGCCTTCGGGGCGGGGATGATTTTGTCGGTGCTGCTCCAAAGCGGCCTGTGCCCGGTGCTCATCGGCATCGGATGTATCATTGCCGGGGCGGTGTGCATGAAATAGCTGGTCTAGCTTGGCCATAGGGCGAATATAATCTCTTAGAGATCGGAGCCAACAGCTCCGGAGATAAGGAGTGAGTTCGCTGAAACTGGAATTTTTGACAGAAGCAATGGAGTATCTCCGGCCGGTGCTGGGGGAGACGAAAACGGCGGAGGAGACGGCGGAGGCCATTATCCCGGACAGCTG
>CAVJIP010000082.1:0-1724 GCA_963649625.1 Bacteroidaceae bacterium | reverse complement strand
AAATCCTCTATACCGGGGGTACCTGCTTTTTGCGGGGACGGGAGCTGAGCGAGGGAAGTGCTGCGGTGTCCGTGGGGGTCAGTGCTACGGTGCTGGCAAAGTCTGAGGGCCGGGACAGGCCGGAGGTGGTGGAGGTCTATTTGCCTATGACCCTGCGCCTGGAGCATCCTGCCCTGCGGTCAGGGCAGATCAGCTGCGCTCAGGCGGAGCTGCGCCGGGTGGACAGCCATATGGTAAATCCCCGAAAGCTGCTAGTGCGGGCCACGGTGGCAGTGAACCTTCGGGCCTATGAGGACTGCCGGGAGGAGCATCCCACCGCCTCGGCACTGCCTGGAATCCAGCTTTTGGAGTGCCGGGAGCCTCTAAAGCTCCTGACCGCCATGGGAGAGAAAAGCTACACCGTAGAGGATTCCCTGCGGATGACCCCGGAGGGAGCCGGAACCGCTCTGGCGGATTATCAGGTGGAGATCAGCCATACAGATACCCGGCTGACCGGGACCCGGGCGGTGCTCAAGGGAAATCTGGACATTACGGCCCTGTATCTCACGGAGCAGGGAGCCTTGCAAACCGGCCATGCCCAGCTGCCCTTCTCCCAGTATATTGACCTGGGAGACTGCCGGGAGACGGATGAACTTCAGCTGACAAGCTGTCTTACCGGGGCGGATGTGGAGCTGAGTGCCGATGGCGGTGGGCTGAATGTGACGCTCCAGATGCTGTCCAGGGGAGAGGTCTGGGCAAAGCGGGAGGTTCGGTATGTGGCAGACCTTTATGCCATCGGAGGAGAGGCCCGGCTGGAGCGACAGGAGAAAAGCTATGAATCCCTGCTGGATCGGCAGTATTTTGCCCCGGTGGGGCGGGCAACCCTGCCCGGCGTGGAGGGGGAGGCTGTCATGCTGCGCTGCGCCCCCGGGGAGCTGACCCATAGCCGTGCCGGGGAAACCACGGAGTTTACACTGCCGGTAAGCGTCCAGGTGCTTTCCTGCCGGGAGGGGATGCTTCAAGGCGGGACGGTTCGGGTCAATCTGACCTGCGCCACCCAGGCGGCCCCGGGCTGCCGGTTTGCCGGGGAGATTACCGGTCTTGCCGCTGCGGCCTCTCCTGGCGCAGACGGACTGGACGTTAAGGTGACAGGAACCCTGTGTATCAGCACCTTCGGCACCACGGAGCTTCGGGAGATCATCGGCGGAGAGGTGAGGGAGCAGGAGGCCCAGGAGGATCGCCCCGGGCTGATCATTCGCCGCAGCGCACCGGGAGAAACCCTTTGGGACATTGCCAAGCAGTATGGTACTACCATGGATGCCATCCGCCAGGCCAACGACTTGGGAGGCGACCCGGAGGAAAATATGCTGCTGCTGATCCCGGGGACGGCGGCCCGCACCAGCCCGGTGGGGGTATAGTATCAACGCATGGAGGAGAATGCAATGGAGAACATCTATGAGGAGATTGGCCGGCGAACCGACGGAAATATCTATCTGGCGGTGGCGGGGCCGGTGCGTACCGGAAAGTCCACCTTTGTGAAGCGGTTTATGGAGGAGTTGGTGATTCCCTCCATTGACAATGTTTATCACCGGGAGCGTGCCCGGGACGAGCTGCCCCAGAGCGGCTCCGGCAAGACCATTACCACCTCGGAGCCTAAGTTTATCCCGGAGACTGCCGTGGAGATTCAGCCGGACGGTCAGACCAGCCTGCGGGTGAGGCTGATTGATTCGGTGGGCTATATGGTG
>CAVJIP010000081.1:8728-11002 GCA_963649625.1 Bacteroidaceae bacterium | reverse complement strand
TCGACCTTATTCGGAAGTGGGGATTCCCTCTCCCCTGTCCCGAAAATAACCCAGGAGATTTTCCAGCAGCTCCAGGCAGCGGAACCGGAAGCGAATTTCGCCCTCCTCCAGCAGCTGTGCGTCAGACTGAGAAAGGGTCCCCATGGCAGGCACGGCATCCGACTCCGTGGCAGCTGACATGCACAGCTGGGGATAGACCACACACCACCAGTTCTTTCCCTCTCCCCCGCCGATGGACACCCGAAGGGCATCGTAATAGCCTCCGGGCAGGGCAAAACCGGAGTAGTACCGGGTGCCGAACAGCTCCCGCCCCAGGGACACCCTGGCCCGTTGGGTCTCCCCCAGCTCCGTGAGCACCTGGTTGGCCCGATTCTCCAACCGGGGCAGCTCCTGCCGAAGCAGCTCCAGGGCCTCCTGCCGGGAATCTGCCTGCTCCAAAATCGGCGTGGTATCCGCAAGCAGGGCATCCCGCACCTGGAGCTTGATCTGCTGATCCTCCCGGCTGTCCGAGCTTGCGGATATATGCAGCCGAATCAGGCTTCCGGCAATCTCCTGCTGCTGCCGTTCCAGGGCCGTGGCAAAGCTCAGCGTCAGGGCCAGGAGTAGCAGCATCATCGGCTCCGCCCATTTTATGATTCTGCTTTTCATAAAAAGTCACCGTCCATATGTAGGATATACCCACAGTATGGACGGCGATGGAGGCTTTTATACAGGATGCGTCAAAAAAGTGTCCTTATATTTGGTTTTCAGGGCGGCCGCCGCCCCCCTGGCCTGGGCTTCGTCAGAAAACAGTCCAAACATGGCGGGGCCGGAGCCGGTCATACAGGCCCCCAGAGCACCCCACTCCAGCAGCATCCGGCCAATGGCCTCCAGCTCCGGGTGCATTCGGGTCACTACCGGCTCAAACACATTATAGAGCTGTGCCGCCACCTGGGTCAGGCTCCCTGCCTCCAGAGCCTGAAGCATGGCTTGGGTGTCCGGTCTGCGGGGGATATGCTCCCGGTCAATGGCCCGGAACAGCTCAGGAGTGGACACCGGGAAGGGAGGCTTACACAGCACAATGGCGCATGGGGGCATGGCCGGGAGCCGGGTAAGGATTTGTCCCTTTTCCTCCGCCAGGGCCGTGCCTCCAAACAGGGCAAAGGGAACGTCAGACCCGGTTTGCTCCGCCAAGGAAAACAGCTCCTTCTCCGAAAGAGGCGAGCCGTAGTGAGCCTGGAGCATCCGCAGTATGGCGGCCCCGTCCGCACTGCCCCCGCCCATACCGGCACACACCGGCGTGACCTTTTTCAAATGGAGGGAAAGGCCCTCACAGGAGATGCCGGTGGCCGAGAAAAACAGTCTTGCCGCCTTCACGGCCAGATTGCTGTCATCCAAGGGGATTTCTCCGGAGCCGCTGGTGACGCTCCAGCTGCTTCCCACATTCAGCATGAGAGACAGGGTGTCTCCCAGCTGAATCTCCTGCATGACCATTTTCAGGTCGTGATACCCGTCCGGGCGCTTTCCCAGCACATCCAGGGTCAGATTCAGCTTGGCGTGGGCCACCCCTTTCAGCCGGGTCATCTCCGCACCTTCCCCTCCAGGTAGTACCGTTTTTCCTGGGCCTGGCCCATGGAGAAGGTTTTGCGGGGTAGCACTCCTCCCTGGAGCACCCCGGGGAACAGAGCGTCCTTGTCCATGCCGGGCAGAAGAATGCCTACCGTATTGGGCACCTTTGCCAGCTTCCGGGCCACCTCGTCTCCGTGGATATAGTCCATGGTGCCCCCGTGGGCCTTCTGAAATTCATCCAGCAGGGGCTGCAAAATCGCCACCGCCAGAGGGCTTTCCTCCCGGCTCAGGTGCAAGGTCTCGGTTCCCTTCTCCGTCACCACCGTAATGGGATAGCCCTCCGGCACGGAAATCCCCCGCAGGGCCTCCAGCAACGGCTCCATGGGAATATCCTTCACCACCCGGTGAATGGGGGCGAAGATAATGGCCGGGTCGTGGATGTTCTCCAGCTCCACCAGGGCATACCGGGCGGGATGCTCCTGTAGGGTCTGCCCGGACAGGGTGGGCTTTAGGTTCTCCCAGCAGGTCTTGGCGGAGGCCAGGGAGTGGTTTCCGTCTCCCACAGCAAAGGCCATGGGACTGTCTCCCCTCTGGGTCTCTGCTGTGGCGGAGATATAGTCCGTCAGGGCGGCGTTTACCAGGCTCAGGCCCAGGCCGGAAATCTGCCAACCGGTGACATGGCCGCCGCCCTCCATTAAATCAAAGCTGTAGACCTGCTCTCCCTTG